>NZ_JBSFTT010000077.1:0-14917 GCF_053591415.1 Streptomyces sp. NPDC003032
GCGTGGCGTGACGGGTTCGGGTGCGGGTGCGGGTTCGGTGGAGGGGATGTCGGTTTCGTAGCGCTCGCGCAGGACGAGGCCGCGGCCGCCGGAGGTGGGGAAGATCTGGACCACGTCGGTGCGGCGCTTGGTCTCGCGGTTGAGTCGTTCCAGCGGGTTGGTCGATTGAATCTTTTTCCAATGTCGTTCCGGGAAGTCCTCGAACGCGGTCAACTCCTCCTTAGCTTCCAGGAGCGTGTCATGCGCCTGGAGCTCATGAGCGTCGACAGCGCCGCTCGATGGATCGGCCGTGCCGGCGCGCACGTTGGACGCGCCGGATCCGGGGGCTTGGGTTCAGCTCGCGGTCGAGCCCTTGGTCAGCGCGTCCATGAGGAGGTCGACGAGCCGACGGGCCTGCTCTTTGCTGCCGTGCTGCACGGAATAGGCGATGCCACCCATGAGGAGGAGAACATCGTCGGAGGTGACGTCGGTTCGCAGGCTGCCGTCGTGGGCGCCGGCATCAAGGAGGGTGGCGACGGCGCCGGTAAGGAGTGCGCGGCTGTCGGCGTATGGGTCGACTCCGGAGGCGATGACCGCGTTGAGTGCTGCGGACATGCCGCTCTTGGCCGTGGCGTACTCCAGGAAGTGTTCCATCCAGATGCGAGTGGCCTCGGCGGCCGGATGCTGGGTGAGGAGGTCTGGCGCCTTCTCGCACACCCGGGTGAGTTGGTGTCGGTAGGCGGCGTCGATGAGGGCTTCTCGTGTCGGGAAGTGCCGGTAGAGCGTGCCGACACCGACGCCGGCCTGCTTGGCGATGGCGGCCGGTGCGGTGTCCAGCCCCTGCTCGGCGAAGACCAGCGCGGCGACCTCCAGCAGGCGCTCCCGATTCTGTAGCGCATCGCTCCTGGTCCGGCGAGGGGTGGGGGGCATGCAGGTTCCTCCAGTGCCAGCCTTCGGTTGCATTCCGGAATGCATTCCGCTTAACTCCTAACCGGAATGCATTCCGGTAGCACTCTACTCCAGGAGACTCCCATGCCGACTCCGTCCGACAAGGCCGAGCGCCAATGGTTCATCACCGGAGCATCCGGCGGCCTGGGCCGCCATCTCACCGAACACGCCCTCCAGCGCGGCGACCGCGTCACGGCCACGGTCCGCCACCCCGCGGCCCTGGGAGACCTGCGTAAGACGTACGGCGACCGGCTGACCGTCGAGATCCTCGATCTCACCCGGCCGACCGACGTCGACCAAGTGGTCGGCAGGACCCTCCAGTGCGGACCGGTGGACATCGTGGTCAACAACGCCGGATACGCAGTCGTGGGCGCCGCCGAGGAGATGACCGTCGAGCAGATCCGCGACCAGATCGAGGTTCTCCTGCTCGCTCCCATGCTGATCACCCGGGCCTTCCTGAAGCCGATGCGCGAGCAGGGCGGAGGCCGGATCATCCAGATCTCCAGCATGGGCGGCCAGATCGGCACCCCTACGCACAGCTCCTATCACGCGGGCAAGTGGGGGCTGGAAGGCTTCACCGAGAGCGTCAGCCGCGAAGTGGCCGACTTCAACATTCACCTCACTCTGGTCGAGCCCGGCGCCACCCGCACCGGCTTCGCCTCGGCCCTGCACTACACCACCGAAACGGCCGCCTACCGTGACAACGCCGTCGGCCGGACGCGGCGTTACCTGGAGGCCGCTGACGACAGCGTCTTCACCGGCGACCCGGCCAAGCTCGCCGCCGCCATCTACGACACCACCAGCCACCCGGACCCGCCCCTGCGCCTACCTCTCGGTTCCGACACCTACGACGCCATCCACACCGCACTCACCAGACGTCTCGCCGCACTCGAAACCCAGAAGGATCTTGCGGCATCTGTCGCTTTCACTCACTGACCCGACCCGCCGACACGACATGTCAGACAACGTCGCCGCAACCACCGTGTCGCGTATCTCCACAACCGCGACATCCGGAAAGTCCAGCACGTCGTCTCACCCAGCACTCCTACGCAACCCCATCAGGCGCCGCCAGCAGATGAGTGCGCATCCGAGGGTAAGGAAGGCTTCGTGGATGTCGTCGCGTATCTCCCAGCGGATCCGCAGACGACGGAACCAGTGCAGATGGGCAAACGCCCGCTCCACGACCCAGCGTTGGGTGCCCAGGCCGGATCCGTGCTCGATGCCGCGGCGAGCGATCATCGGTTTCACACCGAGATCCCAGAGCAGGCGGCGGTACTTGTCGTGGTCGTAGCCACGGTCGCCCAGCACCGCATCCGGGCGGCGCCGGGGCCGGCCACGCTTGCCGCGCACCGGTGGCACGGCCTGGAGGAGCGGGATCAGCTGGGTGACGTCGTTTCGGTTGCCGCCGGTCAGGGTGGCGGCGAGCGGGATACCGGTGGCGTCGGTGATCAGGTGGTGTTTGCTGCCCGCCCTGCCCCGGTCCACGGGGCTTCGTCCGGTCTTGGCTCCCCCCTTCAACGCCCGGATGTGGGAGCCGTCGACGGCCGCCCGGGAAAAGTCCAGGGCATTCGCGCTCCGAAGCTCGGAGAGGAGGACCCCGTGCAGCAGGGGCCACACCCCGGCTTCGGTCCATTCGGCCAGGCGGCGCCAACAGGTCATGCCCGGCCCGAAGCCGAGTTCCTGCGGCAGGTGTTCCCAGGAGGCCGGTGTGCAGCACGAACAGGATGCCCTGGAACACCAGCCGGTCAGGATGCCGCCTGCGTCCCGGATGCCGCATCCGACGTTCCACCTTGGGCAGCAGCGGCCCGATCACCGCCCACAGCTCATCGTCGACTTCCCACGGCTTCGGCCCGGCCGCCGTACACCCCCAGGTCACCAGTCCCGGAGTGATCCAATCTCCTCGAAGATCATTTCGTCAGGAGTTCTAAGTCATGCTGGGACAAGGCCATCGCGCCACCTCTCAACGAGCGTCACTACTCGCAGAGTTGCGCGATGGCCGCCCCATGACCAGGGGCTACGTGCAGATCGCCGCTACACCACCCGACGGGACGCCATCCTCGGCCGGCCACTCCTCGCGACCACTGGCGCAGCCAGACGAGGCCGCCGCGGGTGTCCGTGACGGTCGCGCGAACCCTGCCCTCCATAACCTCGTCCCCAACCTCCGGCAGTTCCTCTGTCACGGTCATTCGGCCACCTTCAGCTCAGCCCATACTCGTTTGCCCCACCGTCGTTGAGCGGGGCCCATCAGGTCACATCCCCACCGGTCAGCCAACTCGTCCAGCAGGATGAGTATGTAGATGAAGGGCAGCGACACCTGTCGGTGAGTTCCGGCTGACCCGCCGCGAACGCCGAGATCCTCGCCCAACGGACCCGCATCGGTGAACTCCTCGGCCAGATACGAGACCTGGAAGCCGAGTGGACCCAGGAATCGATCCTGCGGATCACCACCGAGAACACCTCGCTGAAGCAGCGAGTCCCTAAGCTCTCCGAGGACAGCCGGGCCTTGGACGAACGGCTCAAGGCAGCCCGCTCCAACAACCGCTTCCAGGACCCCGGCGGATCGCCGACGTCGAAGCCCAGCTCACCGGGTCCAGCTGACCGACACGGCTCTCCGCAGTCCCGGCCGCCGGAAGCGGCCGGGACTGCGGAGA
Source organism: Streptomyces sp. NPDC003032 (assembly GCF_053591415.1). Taxonomy (NCBI): domain Bacteria; kingdom Bacillati; phylum Actinomycetota; class Actinomycetes; order Kitasatosporales; family Streptomycetaceae; genus Streptomyces; species Streptomyces sp. NPDC003032. The sequence continues at coordinate 3,579 of NZ_JBSFTT010000077.1, forward strand.
GCCGTCAGAACGCAGGTCGGGCGCTGATTCAGAACGGGAGATCCGATGTGTCGCCCGACGTGAAGGTTGGTCCTGTTGCCCAGGGCATGGTGTCGTCCTGGAAATCACAGACCGCGAATGCCTCTCGTTGACCTTCCAGCCCGGCAGGGTCTTCACCCCACGCAAGGAGAGCGTCGATGGCTCGCTCGCGGTACTGCCACAGTGCACTCACCCCCAGAACATCCCGCAGCAGTGGCGCCAGGGTTGCCCGATGACAGCGCAGCCGGGGATCGTCCAACAGCGGAATGCATGCCGCGATCGCGGCCTCACGCACGTCCGGGTTTGGGTCGTTCAAACACTCTGAGACCGCGGAAAGGAGCAGCGGGCGGATCTTCCGGATGTCCACGGACGGCGGACAGTCGTCAGGATCGAAGCCCAGACGCCGGCTAGTCGCTGCTGTCTCGTCGTCGGCCGCGCAGGCGACCGAGTTGAGCCAACCCAGCAACTCGGAGCGCAGGGGCCCTGGAAAGTCGTGAGGCTTCTTGTCGACAGCCACCGTGGTACGCGGGTCGGCAAGCACCGCAGCCACATAGAGCGCGGCTGGCACCGTCGCCGAGTACAGGGTGTTCTGGTGGTGCACCGCGTGATGGAGGTGATCCAGAGCCCGGGCTCGCGCCTGCTGATCACCATCCAGTAGCGCGACGAGCATCTTCGGGGTGTTCTCTGCAGCCCCATACGCATGTTCCAAAGAGCCCCAGTCGCTCCCCGCCAACAACTCGGCGGGATCAGACAGACCAGCAGCGGAACCAAGGGCGGCATCGTTTGTCACGCCCGGAGTATGACAGCGCTTGGCAAGGTCAGTTACAGCGGGACAACCGATTGACGAACCTCAGGGCGAGCCGGCGTCGCGTATCTCTACCGACATCATCGCGAACATGTAATCTACCCATCGACGCAGGTCAGAGCAGCCAGTCAGCTCCCGACGGTCGGTAAACGCGACGTACAGCGCGTGCTCCTGGCCCTGGGTGCAATCCAGCCGGAACCAGTCGGGCATCTGTCGCACGAACGCGTCCGCGTCCGACCAGGCGGGCGGGACGTGCATCTCCCGGACGGTGCCGGTCAGGTCAGGCTGTGTCGTACTCGCCCGCCACCACCCGGGCCGCTCCACCACGCTCTCCCACACGATCCCCACCCAGGTACAAGTACAAGTACCCACTCACCCGCAGCACCCGGCCTGCAACTACGGGGGGCACAGGTCCTTCACCGGTTGGTCCGGGAGGAGTCGGGCCCAGTGGTGCTCTGTGCTGATGCGGCAGATGCGCGTGGCGACGTACTCGGCGTTGGTGCTCCAGACCTGGGCGGCATCGCGGGGGCCGAAGGTTGCCAGGGCATCGCCGTGGGGAGAGAAGCGGACCGTGGTGCCCACCATCGTGCTGGTGAGGGCGGCCCGCAGTCGAGCGGTACGGGTGCTCCACAGCCTTAGACTGCCGTCGTTGAAGGTGGTGGTGGCGAGAGTGGAGCCGTCGGGGCTGAAGGCTACCGCGCGGACCAGTCCGGAGTTGGCGGTGAGTGTTGCGGCGGCACGGCGGGTGGCGACGTCCCACAGGCGCACGCTGTTGTCGGTGTTGCCGACCGCCAGGGTACGGCCGTCGGGGCTGAAGGCCAGGATTCTGGTGGCGTCTTTGGGGCCCGGCAGGAGCGTGCCGGGATGTCCGGAGCGGGTGGGCCACAGCCGCGTGGTGCCGTCGGTGCTGACGGAGGCCAGGGCGCGGCCGTCGGGTCTGAGGGCCAGTCCGGTCACTGTGCCGGCCGCGCGCAGGACGGCGGTGGTACGGCGAGCGGCGACGTCCCACACACGGAGGGTGTTGTCGTCGCCCGCGACGGCCAGGGTGCTCCCATCGGGAGTGATCGCCAGTTCCCGCACGGTGGTAGTGGCCGCTGGGAGGGTGGCGGTGCGTTGGCCTGTCGCCAGGTTGTACACGCGTATGACATCGTCGCGGTCGGCCGTGGCCAGCACGTGGCCGTCACGGCCGGTCACCGACGCAGTGACGGGCTCAGGGGGACGGACGGGTGCCGCGCGGGTGCGCGGCATGGCCGTGGACCAGCGGGCCATCAGGTTGTCGTAGTCGACCGTGAGGAAGGCGCGGCGGTCCGCGAAGGGCGCCTGTGAAGCGATGGTTCCAGTGCGGCCGGTCAGTGTGGCGAGCGGGCGGCGCGAAGCCGGGTCCCACAGGCGGACGGTGGAGTCGTTCCCCGTGGACGCAAGAGTGCGGCTGTCGGGAGAGAACGCCACTCCGTAGACTGGTCCCTTTACGTTCAGCGTTGCCAGGGCCTTGCGTGCCCGCGGGCGCCACAGACGAACGGTGCCATCGATGCTCCCGCTGGCCAGCATGCGGCCATCCGGCGAGAACGCAACCTCCTGCACGTCGTGGGTGTGACCGGTCAGCGCCGCAAGCAGGCGGCGGGAACGTACGTCCCACAGCTTCACGCTGCGGTCGTTGCCCGCTGTGGCCAGGGTGCGACCGTCAGGGGAGAACGCCACGGCATTGACGGCACCAGCGCGGCCGGCCAGGACGGCCAGGGTCTTGTGAGAGGACACGTCCCACAGGCGGGTGGTGCGCCCCATGCCCGCGCTGGCCAGCGTACGGCCATCCGGCGAGAACGCCAGGCGCAGCACCCCCTCGGTGTGCCCGGTCAAGACAGCGCGCTCCCGATGCGTGCGTACGTCCCACAAGCGCACCGTGCGATCGCTGCCAGCGCTGGCCAGCATCTGGCCGTCAGGAGAGAACGTAAGTCCTTCGACCGTGTTCGTATGGCCGGTCAGGGTCGCCAGGAGCCGGTGGGAACGCGCGTCCCACAGCTTGACACTGCGATCATTGCCCGCGCTGGCCAGCGTATGGCCGTCCGGCGAGAACGCCACCGTGTTGACGAAGTCGGTGTGGCCAGTCAGGGTTGCCACGAGGCGGTGGGAGCGTGCGTCCCACAGCTTCACGCTTCGGTCCATGCTGGCCGTGGCCAGGATGCGGCCATCCGCGGAAAACGCTGTACTGGCCACCAGTTTGCTGTGCCCGGTGAACTGGTTGGCGTAAAAGTGGGCGTAGGCACTGAGCAGGCTGCCGCGCGCTTCCGTGGTCGGGGCCTTTCGATACGCCTTGAGCGCTAGAATCATGGCCGCCTCAGGGCGTTGCCCGCTCAACTGCACGGCGCGGGCAGCGAGTTCGCGGGACTGGGCCGCCTGCTGTGCGGTCACCGCCTTGTGCCGCTGCTGCTCGCTGGTCCGGTACTGGTTCCAGGCGATCAGGCCCGCGGTGAGGGCGAGGACAAGCAGCACGGCCAGCGTGCCGGTGAACCGGCGCATGCGCCGGGTGATGCGTGCCGCAGCGCGCCGTTCGTGGTCGTGGGCGGTGGTGCTGGCGGTGAGGAAGTCCCGTTCCAGCGTGGTGAGATCCTTACTCGCGTCGGAGGTGGCGAAGGCTTCTTCGGCTGTGGCCAGGCGGGTCCCTCGGTACAGCGCCCCTGGGTCCTGGTCGAGGTCGCTCCAGGCACGGGCGGCCTCGGTGAGCCGGCGCAGTGTGCGCAGGGTGTCGCGGTCCTCCTCGATCCATCGGCGCAGCCTGGGCCAGGCGGTGATGAGGGCTTCGTGGGCGAGCTCGGCGTTGGCGTCGTCGAGGGTGACCAGCCGGGCGCGGGCCAATCGCTGCAGCACAGCGACCGGATCCGAGTCCGGGGCCGCGCGATGAGTGGTGGCGAGCTCGGCCCGTTCGATGGGACGGCGGGTGTCGGGCGCCCCTTCGCCTGGGGTGATCAGGCGCAGCAGTATGCGACGGGCCGTCTCGGCCTGGGGCGGAGTGAGCCGGGTGTAGAGGTCTTCGGCGGTCTGGGAGATGGCGCCATGGATGCCGCCTGCGGCTTCATAACCGTCCAGGGTCAAAGTGCGGCCACAGCGGCGTCGCCAGGTTTCCAGCAGTGTGTGCGACAGGAGCGGCAGACCGCCTGGCGCATCACGTGTTTCCTTGATGAGGCGGGCGGTTAGCGCCCGTTCCACGATCAGTCCTTCGGCGGCCGCAGGTTTGACGATGACGTCGCGAAGTTCGTCCGGTGTCATGGGGCCGACGGGCAGGCTCGCCTCACCAAGGACCTTGGCCAGACCCTCGTACTCGAGGCAGCGTGCATAGAAGTCTGCCCGCACTCCCAGCACCACCCGCAGCCGGCTCCCGGGTTCCCGGGCCGACAGCACCAGGCTGACGAACTCCCGCTGCTGGCCCGGATCGTTGCAGAGAGTGAAGGTCTCCTCGAACTGGTCCACCACCAGCCAGGTGTCTCCCGGGCCCTCGGCCGGGGTGAACAGCTTCTGGTGATCGTGCACCGGCTGAGGGCCGGGGGTAAAGATGCGGATCGCCGCCGGGCGAAGCGCCGGGCCCTGGATGTTCTGTAATCGGGGGATGAGTCCGGCACGCAAGAGAGAGGATTTCCCGCTGCCCGATGGGCCAAGCACCGTGACACACCGGCATGCGTGGGCCAGGGCTGCGAGGTTGTCCGTAAGGCGGCTCCGGCCGAAGAACCATGCATGGTCGCCGGGCTCGAAACGGGCCAGGCCGCGGTAGGGCGGATCCGCCGCTTCCACGGCCATGGCCCGAGGCTGAGCGGCCTCTTCGTCACGGACTGCATGCCAGCGTCGCTCCCACTCCTGCAAGTTCCCGCCACAGGCCTTCACGTAGGCCAGCGTCAGCGGCAGCGACGGCACCGACTCCCCCGCCGCCGCGCGCGCCAGAGCGGCGATCGAGTACGTGGCCCCCTGGGCCATCTCCCGGTAGGTCGGACTGCCTGCCTCCTGGCGCAGCTTGCGCAGCTCGAAGGCAAACCGCTGCACCGGCCCCGCCCCAGGATCGATCGGCTTCTCACGACGCCCCACCGCAGCTCAGCCTCCCCCCGATGTCCTGCCGTCCAGCCCAACACGACCACCACAGCAGCGAAAAGGCACCCGCGAGCCAACCCCACAGCCCCGGCCGTGCCGCTGCCGTTTTGTCTACCAGCACAAACAGGGGCTGCGAGAAAACCAACCGACCGCTGAAATCACTGGAGCAAGACCAAAACCCCCGCCCCCCGACAAGGGGCGGGACGGCGCCTGCGCCCCGCAACCCGGGGGGAGGGCGCAGGCGCCAAGACAACAGATGGAAGGACAGGAACATGCACCCAGTACGGTCCCTTGTGTTGAGCGGTGCAACGCGCGCCCTGGCACCTGCGGTACGGGCCGCAGAGCCGCGCAAAGGAGAGGGGAACACTTTGCTGACGATGCGCCGCGCCGCCGTCGCGAGTACTACAGCCCTCGTGTTGGGGCTGGGCACCGTGCCCGCCATCGCGCAGAGCCAAGGACATCCCGAGCCCGATGTAGCATCCGCCCAGGCGCTTGCCGCCCAACAGGTGGCCTCTGCCCAGGGCGAGGTGCTGAGCAGCATCCCCTGGAAGAAGAGGGGACGCCACCACGTCCCCAAGTGCGCCCGACACGGCAAAAAGTACGTGTTCAAGGTAAATCTCCACAACAAGTGCCGCAGGGCCTTCACCTACCACCTGAAAATCGGGTGGGGCCCGGACCAGTGCAAGACGGTGCCCAAAGGCGCGAAGAGGAATGTGGAACTGCGGGGCCGTCTGGAGAAGGTCACTAACGGCCGCTCCAGCGGCCGCTGCTGACCTCCTGGCGACCATGTCGGGCGGCTCGGACACCTAGGTGAGGATCCGGATCGCCGCTGGGCGCAGCGCCGGATCCTCGGTGTTGCGTAGCCGGCGGATGAGTCCAGCGTGCAGGAGAGAGGACTTGCCGCTACCGGAGGGGCCGAGCACCATGCCGCACCGGTGGGCCGCGGTGGGGGCGGTGAGGTGGTCCGTGAGCCGGACGCGGCCCAAGAACCGCGCGTGGTCGCCGGTTCGAAACGGGCCAGGCCGCGGTAGGGCGCATCCGCCGGCTCCTTCTCCATGGGCTGCTGGGACTGAGCTGCTTCTTCGGCGCGGACCGCGTGCCAACGCCGCTCCCACTCCGCCGGGTCTCCGCCGCAGGCCTCCACATAGGCCAGCGTCAGCGGCAGCGGGCAGCCACTCCCCCGCCGCCATACGGGCCAGAGCAGCGATCGAGTACCCCGCCTCCTTGGCCATCACCCGGTAGGTCGGACTGCCCGCCTCCTGACGCAGCTTGCGCAACTCGAACGCGAGCCGCTGCACCGGCCCCTCCGTGGGATCGATCGGCTTCTCACGGCGCCCCACCGCAGACTCACCCCTCCTCTTTTGACGTGCTCCCGCTCAGACCAACACATCCGTTGCAGCAGCAACAAGACACCCCCTGGCCAACCCCAGTCTCCGGCCGGCCTGGGCCGCCACTGTTTTGTCTACCAGCACAAACAGGGGCTGCGAGACAACCAGCCGGCCACTGAAATCGCTAGAGCACGGCCGGAATCGCCGCTCCCGACGAGGGCGGTCCGGTGCCCGCGCCCCGTAACCGGGGGAGGGCGCAGGCGACACGACAACAAGCCGAAGGACAGCATCATGCGAATAGCACGGTCCCTTGCACTGAGCGGCACAGCAAGCGCGCTCATCCTCGGAGCGGCAGCCCCAGCCTCCGCCGACAGCACCACAGCAGCAGGGACCTACAGCCATATCCGGACCACCCACGTCAAGACCGCGACGACGCAAGCCACCGGGACGACGGCGCCCGTAGCGGCGACAGGAACCGTGGCCGTGCTGTCGCTGGGTGGCGCACCCGCGGGCGCGCCGAGCCACGGTCATGACACAGCTGACGTGACGTCTTCGCACCCCTCGCACCAGCAGTTCGACTCCGACCAGGCTGAGCCGCGCAGGGCTATTCCCTGGAAGAAGCGCGGGCACGGCAAGGTGAAGAAGTGTGCGCGGCACGGGACCAAGCGCGACTCGTCCGTCACTCTCAGGAACAAGTGCGACCACTCGTTCACCTACCATCTGGAAATCAAGCGAGGTCCGGACCGTTGCGTGACCGTGAAGAAGCACAACTCAAAGGTCGCGGACTGGCGCTGGCCGGGGAGGCTGGTGAAGGTCACCAACGGCATCGCCACCGGCGAGTGCTGACCTGACCGCCACTACATGCGGGTCCGGACACGGGATGTGATGCTGTTGGTGAATTCGGGCTATGTTGCTTCGCCCCGCCTGTGGTCAGGCGGGGCGAAGTGCTTCGAGGTGACTGCTTCGGGTGCGGGCTCGGGGTGTGTTGGTGAGCCAGGCGTCGATGCGGGTGAGCTTGATCGCGGCGCCGGTGAGCTGGTGCTGGAGGCTGGTCCTGGCCAGGCCGCGGTAGCGGGATCTGCGCAGGCCATGGGCGTGGACGGCTTGTGAGACGGTGCCTTCGATCCCTGCGCGGATCTTGTAGCGCTCTTTCCACTCGTCGGTCTGCTGTCTGGCCCGTGCCTGACGTACGGCTTGGTGGTCGTCGCGGTGGCGGACGGTCAGTTCCCGGCGGACCCCGGTGGGAGAGCTGATGCACTCCCGTAGCGCCGGGCAGGGCTGGCAGTCGCTCTTGCGGCAGCCGATGCGGATGACGGGCAGCCCCTGCTGCGACTTGCCGTGCTTCCAGCCGCCGGATGTGACGCCGTTGGGGCAGGTGGCCTGCCGCTGGTCGAAGTCGATGGTGAAAGCGTCCGGACCGTAGGTGCCGGCGGCCTGGGAGGCGGTGTTGGTCTGCGCCGGGCCGTTCAGGTCGACTCCGTGCTCGCGGCGGGCCGCAGTCAGTGCGGCGGCGTTGACGTAACCGCCGTCGACCCAGTGTTCGCCGGGCAGCGCGTCCCGCTCGGCCAGACGGGCGTGGACGGTTTTCATCATGTGGTCGTCGCTGACGGTGGCCGGTGTGGTGGTGACGTCGGTCAGGATCCGGGGGGCATCGTCATCGCAGGTCTCGGTCAGGCGGACCTTGAACCCGTCCCACTTCGCAGTGTCCTTCTGTGGACGTTCGCGCAATTCGGCTCTGGCGGAGATCTCGTGATGCTCCTTCAACGGCAGGGGTGGCGAGTCACTTCGCAGCCCGTTCTGCCGGCACTGACTCAAGGCGGAGAAGTTCTTCGGCGGAACAGTCGGAATCAGGATCTTCTACCAGGCAGAGATTGAGTCCTCGCTCGTCCTGCCGGATCAGAGCCGACAAAGGACAGGAGTCCTTCGGAGAGTCGATGCGCAGGGAGACGGTGTCGCCGCTGGTGAGCGCGTCGTCAGCGAAGGAGGAACCCGCCTCGTCGGGCGCGCTGAAGAAGCTCCAGTGTCCGGTTGCAGCGTCCGGGCACGATGTGCCTCCCAACATCGCACTGCTCAGGCTTTCCCCCGTCATACCGTGGTCCACCCGCAAGCGAAGAAGGGCGCCACCCGGGCTACTCCACTCGCCCGCAAGCTCCGACTGATCAATGCGAGCCGCGCCTCCACCTGCATCAGCGCAAGCAACGCAGGCCCACGCCAACGCGGCGACCAGAGCGGACCACCGTCTCGCTGAAGTGCTCATCCACATCCCACCCCACACCCGACTGAACGCGTTCAGAATAGACGGCAGGCTCGGACGATCTCACAGCGCAAGGTCCCTGTCGCAGGGTATGGGCCCAGGAGTACCCGTTGACGTGGGAGGTCGCGGTTTGCTCGTCCATAGGCCATGCGCTTGAGGGGTTTGACACGGGTGACCTGGCCCTCGACCTGGCCGGGGCTCCATGAGGTGGAGAGCCCGGCGGTAACGGCGTCGAAGTCTCGTCGTAGGCCGCTGACCAGCGAGTGGAGGGCTGGTAGGTCGTCAGCAAGGACTCGCTCCATCCAGTCGGGGAGTTGGTCTCCGCGGAGGTGGTGGAGCATTTCGGCGAAGTCGTGGACGTGCCGTGCGGCGGCGTCGAGGTGAGGGCCGGTCGTACGGATCTCCTTCAGTTCCGCGGCGTCGGCGGCCGCGAGGTGCTGGGGGTGCGTCGCGATCCAGCGGACAACGCGTCGGGGCTTCGGGGCCGGCCTGGGCTGCGGCCGGGACACCGGCTGCTGCTTCCGTCCTGGTTGGCGGGGAGGTCTGAAGGCGCGGAAGTAGAGGCGGAGGCACTGGACACTCCCGCTCAATCCGCGCTCGCGCAGTTCGCGGTGGAGCTGGGGAATGTCGTGACAGGCCTCAACCGGCGGGCGTGGAGGTAGGGCTTGTGCTCGTCCAGCACGGACAGTCGTCCGATGGCTTTGGCCAGGAGTTCGTCGAGACTGGCGGCGCGGGCGAAGCGGCGGACTGTGGAGTGGTCCAGCCGCAGGGTCCGGCCGATCACCGCCAGGGACTTCCCCTCGGCCAGCAATGCCTGGACCGCCGCATATCTCTCGGTCGTGCGGGCCACCAGACGCAGGAGTTGGCCGCTGACGTCGAGCGTGCCGTCCGGCGGGACGAACGGCACGGCTACTGGCCTGGACGGCTCCGGCGTGACCAGGTCCCTTGCGGTTGCCTCCGCTATGACCGGGGTCGCCGAGAATGCGGCCTGTACGCACCCATGGTGAGAGCCGACTGTTCTCTCCACAGCATCCGCGACGTTCCGCCACAGATGCCAGGCGTCGGCAACCTGCATCGCCTGCGGTGCACCATTTCGGGCCCCTTCCGCGTAGGCGTCGGCCCGGTCTCGGCAGATCACCTCTGCTTCCGGGTGGCAGCGAAGCCACGCGGCCAGCGGCTCAGCATCCCGGCCGGGCAGGATGTCGACCGGGCGGCGGGCTTCCAGATCAACGAGGATCGTGGCGTAGGAGTCACCCTTGCGCAGAGCGAAGTCGTCGACTTCTAGGAACCTGACGGCACCGACCGGTGGCTGCGGAACCGAGCGGAGCAGGTCCAACAGAGCGTCCTTGGAGACACGGATCCCGAGGGCCGCGGCCAGGCGGGCGCCGGGACGGCCCGCCAGACACAGTGCGATCGAGGCGAGCATCGACCGCAGCACCTGCGTCTGCCGGGCATGCGGCCTGGTCAACGCCTCAATCTGCTCTGCGAACGTCACCGCCGGGCACCGGCTACTCAGACACTTGGCCCGGCGCACGGTCAGCTCGATGACTACGGGGCTGCCAGCCACGGGCGCGTCGCCGAGCCGGCGGGGACGTACCGGCCGTGCGCCCGCCACGACGGCATACTGCATCCGGGGCATCTCACCGGAGACGACTGACACCCCGCGCGAAGCGTGATGACCTCGACCGTTCGCTTGATCGACTCAATGACAACACCGGGCAGATACGGCAACAACCGCCCCAACACTCCTGAACCGCACACCCGGAGACTGCCCAGCTCAGCCTTGCGACATCACAAGATCCCCGACAGAGCCGAAAGAAATTGATCGTCGACACCTTCTTGCCGTAACGCACATCGACGTCATACGGGCTGGCCAGACACATCCCTCCCGGCGGCCGGTCTTTTGGGTCACGCCAGCGCACCCGCCCCTCACCGTCGACGAAGGATTCCTGCACCCGGGCTCGTCGTAGCACCTGCACTGCCGGCAGCTCGCGCAGCCAGCCGGGGGCCTCACCAGCAAAGACGCTCTCCATCAGGCGCATCCCATCGGTGCCGGCCTGCTCGGCCAGTTCACGCCGCCCGCAGCGTCTCGATGGCGAACTCCAGGCGATTGAGCCCCCGGCTTGCCGCCAACACATGCGTGGAGTCCGTCCTCGCCCGTCCCCGCACCGGTAGCAGCCCCGCCTCGCGGGCCGCCGCAAGAACCGGCTGAAGATCCTCTCTCCGCCGTCGGCCTCGACCAGCCGGGCACGGAACTCGCTGAGCACGGAGTAGTCGAAACCGGGATCGGTCAGCTCCAGGCCGAGAGCGTACTTCCAGTCGATCCGCCCCCGCACCGCTTGGGCTGCCTGCCGGTCCGGCAACCCTTCCGCGAACTGAAGGACCGAGACCATCGCGAGCCGGCCCGGCGAGAAGGCGGGCTTGCCCCGCACCGGGAACAGGCCTGTGAACTGCTCATCCCTGAACAGCACACCGAGCTCGTCCCGGATTCGGATCGCCAGACTGCCTCTCAGGAAGGCCGCCCGAGCCACCCGCACCGTCACCGCCCGAACCTCCTCAGGTTCCCCCGGCCGCATCGACACCGACACCCTCCCCAGACAACAACGTCGGCTTCCAAGACCACAACCAGGTCTCGGAAGCCGACGTCACGCCTCGGGCCGAATTCACCAACAGCATCGTGTGAGCGCGGCCGGGCCCGCGCCTGGCCGCGCTCCAGGTCGAGCACCGCTCGAAGCGCTTGGCTGACGCGCTCCATCGCTGCTGACTCAGCGCCACAGCGCCAGCGCCCGGCCGAGCAGCGCCGAGGCCCGCTCGGCCGCCTGCGCGGCGGCGGCGGCGCGGGCGCGGTCGGCCAGGGCGTCGA
>NZ_JBSFTT010000078.1:0-14384 GCF_053591415.1 Streptomyces sp. NPDC003032
CCTCCAGGCCCTCGCCCTCGGTGAGCGCGGCGTGCTGCCGGGCGTCCGCATACGTGCCCCGGGGCGGCGGGGCCCAGGGCGTGGCCGCGGCGAGGTCCCTTCAAGGGGGCCGTTCTGGCGATAAGCATGCTGGCCACAGTAGCGGCGCGCTCCGATCCGGAAACGGCCTGTCCATACATCCAGTCGTCCGGGCCGCTGCCACGCCAGTCGATCAGCGGTGACCGGACGACATCCATTTCGTCCCAGTCGTGCAGGCCGGCCGCCTGCATGAAGCGGGCGATGTCTTGAACGCCGTAGGCGCGGCCGAGGATGGTCCCGTCGATACGCACGCGCCGCCCGCCGCTCTCGTCGGGCGGATAGATCACTACCGGCGGGTGTGGTCATCATGCCCTCAGGGTGCGGGTGCGTAGCTAGGGGTGCAGCCGGTGATGCTCCGCTCAGCCCGGGCAAGACGTGGTCGGCCACGGTGTTGAGCGCGAGTTAGGGGCCTCTTAGTTGGAGGCGTCTGGTGCGGAGTGGCCGGTACGTCCGGTTCCGAGGCTGCGCCGGGATGTCGGCGGCGCGGGGGGCCGGCCTCCGACGGCGCCGCGGGCGCGTAGCTCGGCAAGGTCGGGCAGGCGGATGCCCGGCAGCGAGTCGTGCAGATCGGCCTGGGCGGCGCGGATGCCCGGGGCGGGAGCCTCGGGACCGGCGCCGAGCGTGCGGCGGGTAGTCACACCGGTCATCGTAGGGCGAGTTGGGTACCGGTAGTTTGGTTGTGGGGCCTGGCTTTGGGCTGGTGATGGCCTTTGGCGGCCGGGCTTCGGCTGACGGCCGGTGTGGGAGGGTTGCTAACGGGCCTAACCCCTCATATCGGCCCAGACCAGTGTTCCCGGGAAATCGGTGTCCATATCGATGGCCCGCCACTCATCACCGTTGCCCATGACTGCGATCCACGGGGGCGGAGATGCCAGGGCGTTTCCCGTGACTTCGAGCACGGCCGAAAGGGATGCCCACCCCGGGCCTTCGAACCAGCGGTAGCCGGTCTCCTCGATGTCCCATGACCCGAGATGCCCCGTCAGGGTGTCGACGACGAGCTGCATCTCGCCCAGCGCGCCGATCGGCACGATCAAGCGGCTGTCGTCCGAGCCGTAGTGATCGTTCCTCAGCTTGTACTTCAGCGTTCCTAGATGATCACCCGCGATTTGCTTGACGCTGTAGAGCGCGAACGTGGACGGGATGACATCGGTGAGCCCCGACCCGTTGTGCCGTAACAGCGATTGCTCAACATCTTCGGGCAGCCGCACGCCGAGCGCGCTGTAGAGGCCGTCCAGCTCGGAGCGGGTGCACGGCCCCGGCAGAGGCTGTTCTTGCGGAGCGTACTGGTCCAGCCAGCGTTCGATCTTCTCCCACGACTCATCCACCGACACTCCTGTCCTCCGCTCGCCAACAGACCGGCACTCCATAGGAAATCACCAGATGCGTGCTACGGGCACGGGTTGGCTCGCGTCGGCGGAGCCATGGCGGGGGTCTGCTGGAGACCCAGGAATTTCGACGGGCAGGCCCTCGATGCTGTACGGGGCCTTACGGCCGGCGTTCGGGGCCATGTCAGCCCGCCTTTCGAGCCAGCAGCCGATAGAGGTTGCCTCGGTCGCCCAGCCGGGCGGCAAGCCCGACAAAAGCGTCGAAGGCGAGAGCACCCGGCATCGCCAGTGCCGCTGCAGCCACCATGGCCGGGCCACGCTGCCCGCCGCGCCGGGGAGGCCTTGGGCATCCACGACGCACGGGGGTCGGCCTTCACGCAGCCGAAGAACACCAGGGGCGACAGCTCGCCGAACCAGAGGTGGGCCGAGCCCCGCCGCCCTGTGCGTACCCCATACCACCGGCAGTCTTCCTGGTCACCTTGGGGCGCTCAGTGCTGTGCGGTCCGTTGCGGGCAGCCACCAGGGGGCGTCGGGGAGATGGTGCCAGCAGTGGGCCTGGGCGTAGGTGTGGATGATCTCCAGGGCGCGGTTGGTGGTGGTTGTCGCGGTGGTGGTGTTCCAGACGGCGTGCCAGGGGTACAGGGGGACGGGGCGGATCAGGGGGCGGGCGGTCAGGCCCTCGGGCAGCTGCCCGAGGGTGAGGCCGAAGGCGGGGTAACCGCGGGCTTGCACGGTTGCGTGGATGGCGGCGCGGCCGTGCCCGCGTACGCGGAGCGCACCGCGTAGGCCGAAGGCGGCCATGATCTGGTCGATCCAGTCGCGCCACTCGGCGGCTTCGTCGGCGGTGTGGACCAGGAGCGGGTGGTCGGCGAGAGCGGCCATGGGCACCTCGTCGTATGCGGCGAGGGGGTGGCCGGCGGGGATGATGACGCCGATGGACTCCAGCCTCACCGGCATGGTGGCGAGGGTCGCGGGCAGTTCTTGGCCGAGCCCGTGGATACGGCCGAAGGCGAGGTCGAGGTCGCCTGAGAGCAGGCGGGGCAGCGCGGCGGCCAGGCCCTGGCTCTGTATGACCTCGAACGGCAGGCACGGGGTCTGGGCGCGCAGGTGCTGGGCGAGGACCGAGGGGGTCAGCCCTTCGGTGAGGACGTCGATGCGCAGCGGTGTACGACTGCGGGCGAGGTCGTCGATCAGTTGCTGGGCGTCGCTGAGCAGGCGCCGCGCGCGGGTGGTGAAGACCTCGCCCGCGGGGGTGAGGGAGACCTGGCGGCGGTCGCGGAGGAACAGTTTGACACCGAGACGTTTCTCCAGGGCCGTGATCTGCGAGGACAGGGTCTGCTGGGCGATGGTGAGCCTGGCGGCGGCCCGGCCGTAGTGGAGTTCTTCGGCGAGGGTCACGGCGTAGCGCGCCTGGCGCAGATCGAGATCCACACCTTCACCGTAACAGCCTGAGGCTGTTGGGTGTCAGATGAAGAGTGTTGGACCCGCCAGGGCTCGCCATCGTTGACTGAGTAAGCAGAAGACGCCGTACGGAACCACTCCCAAGGGTTTGGCGGCGAGGTAATCGCTCATTCGAAGGTAAGGCGGCAAGCGTGATGAAGGCAGTGGTCATGGATTCCTACGGCGGCCCGGAGATCCTGCGGGTGGCTGATCTTCCTGAGCCGCAGGCAGGTGCGGGGCATGTCCGGGTGCGGATCAAGGCGGCGGGGCTGAACCCGATCGATGCCAAGATTCGGCGCGGGGAGTTCGACGCTGTCTATGACATCTCTTTCCCCCAGCAGCTCGGCAACGAGTTCGCCGGCGTGGTGGACCAGGTCGGCGACGGCGTCGAGGGCTTCTCGGCCGGAGACGAGGTGATCGGTTTTGTGGACATGGCGGCCTACGCCGAGCAGGTCGTCGTCCCCGCGGAGAACCTGGCGGTCAAGCCTGCGGCGCTGTCGTGGGAGACGGCGGCGGTCGTGGGCGCGGTCGGGCAGGCGGCGTTCAACGCGCTGGCCCGGCTGGAGCTGAAGGCCGGGGAGACGATGCTGATCCACGGCGCGTCCGGCGGTGTCGGGAGCCTGGCGGTGCAGTTCGCCCGTGCGCGGGGCGTGCACGTCATCGGAACAGCGGGTGAAGGCAACCACGACTACCTCCGCTCCCTCGGCGCCACCCCGGTGGCGTACGGCGAGGGTCTGGAGCAGCGGGTGCGCGAGCTGGCCCCGCAGGGCGTCGATGCCTCGCTGGACCTGACCGGCTCCGAGGAGGCGATCAGTGTGTCCGTCGCGGTGACGGGCGACAAGGCCCGGATCGTGACGCTGGCCAGCCCGCCGCTGGCCCAGCAGTACGGCATCACCATGATGTTCGGCACCCGCTCGGCCGCCACCGTCGCCCAAGTCGCCCAGGCGGTGGCCCGCGGCGATGCCGCCCTGCCCATCGCCCGCCGCTTCGCGCTGGCCGACATGGCCGAAGCGCACCGGCAGATGGAGACCGGCGGACACCAGGGCAAGCTCGTCCTGACCCTGGACTGATCCCCCCGGCGCGCGACGGCGCGCCCGCCACTGACCTCACGGCCGCTGAGACGGCGCGGCCGGGGCATGTCCACGCCGCCCCCGCTCAGTCGCCCGACGCGGAGCCCGGCCCGGGCCGACGGACCGACGGACCGACGGACCGACGGACCGACGGACCGACGGACCGACGGACCGACGGAAGGAGTTTTTCATGTACGCCAAGCACGTGCAGGGCCGGATCAGCTCAAGCCCGCACGCGAGTGCCGAAGGGTACCTGCGAGGAGCACCACGCCCGCCAGGGATTCGAGGGCGAGGTCTCCCAGCTCTACCACGCCCACCCCACCACCGACTGGCTGCGTGTGGAGGGCCCGATTCGGCCGCGCGGCATCCAGCTCACCGACGTACGCACCGCTGATGAGCACGACGCCCGTGCGCAGCCGGCGCCGCTGCTGTGCAACGACGACATCACCCTGTCGGTATCGCGGCGGACCGCGCCCATCACGTACTACTTCCGCAACGCCGACGGCGACGCCCTGCTGCTCACCCAGTTCGGTTCCGGCACCCTCATCACCGACTACGGGATTCCACTACGGGCCACTGGAGAACCTGGTCATCCCCAAGGGCACCCATCGCCCTCCCGGAACGGGGCCCGCTCGGGCACTTACCCGCGCCACCTTGCAGTCGGGGCAGAACTGGATCGTCACCATGGCCCCACGCCCCACGCCCCACCCAGACCGCCGACGCCGTCGAGCGGGCCCAGCCCTACCACCGCAACGTCGACTACCGCTTCGAAGGCGTCGGTGTAGCGCAGGGGGCGGATGGTGTCGATGTTCCAGACGCGGATCGGCAGCCTGTCCCGAGTGGCGGCCAGCCGTGTCCGGCTGGGGCCGTGGTTCATGCCGGCGGAGGTGATGCCGGCGGAGGTGATGCCGGCGGGGGTGATGCCGGCGGGGGTGATGCCGGCCAGCCCTGGCGGAGGCCCGGCGGGGCGGTCGTCGCCGGTTCCCAGGGGGATGATGACTTCGTCGCTGACTCAGCGCCTGGCCACTGCCTCGGCGACCCCGGCGACCCGTCTTCGCCGGACGACAGCCATGTCGTTCCGATGGCAAGCCCTCATTTTTCGATCTTGGAGTCTTCCCTGTCATGAGCCGTGTCCTGGCCATCTCCGGCTCGCTGCGAGCAGACTCCTTCAACACCCAGCTCCTGGAGGGCCTCCATGCCCTCGCCCCCGAAGGCATGCACATCGAGGTGTTCAAACAGCTCGGCGAACTGCCGCACTTCAATGAAGACCTGGAGAGCAACACGCCCGCCGCCGTACGCCGATTGTGGCAGGCTATCGCCGAGGCCGACGGCCTGATCGTGGCCACCCCCGAGTACAACGGTGCGATGCCCGGCGTGCCGAAGAACGCGCATCCGTGCCCAGAGCCAGTTGCGTGAACTGTTCGCACTGCTCAACGTCTACGTCATCGGCGGGCCCCAGGTTGCCATTCCCGAGGTCCACACCCGCCTCGACCGCACCAGTCGGCCCCACGAACGGCTGACCGACGCCACCACGCGGGCCATGCTCACCTCCCTCCTGCACGGCCTGGCCGAGGCCATCGACCACCAGGCCGGGGACCGCCTGATCAAGCCACTGCACCACTGGCGGAACCAGCAGGCCGCCTGACCCGCCCGCTGCTCGCGGGACTTCCGACTCGTGTCCCGGCTTCAGCCACCGGCACCTGCTGACAGGACTACCGGGCCGAGAGTGAGGGCGGCGACCACATCGAGGACCCGTCCGAGGACGCGCTGTTCATCTGATCGACGACCTCAACGACTTGGACAACACCTTCGTCTCATCCAGCCAGGCGGGGACGGCCCGGGCTGGTTGACCTCGGTCGGGTCCTGGACGGAGGCGGCATGGCCCACCCGGAACACCAGCAACTCTCCACACACGTTCTAGATGCGGGCTTCTTCCAGCAGGTCTGCCGCATGTGCGGTCCGCTGATACAACACGTAGCGCCCGTCTCTGACCTTGGTGACGAGGCGTGCGTGGTGCAGTGCGCTGAGGTGGTAGGAGACGGTGCCCGGGGTGCATCCGATCCGGGCGGCGAGTTCCGCGGTGGACCGGGCTGTTTCGAGGTCCGCCAGTAAGGCCGCTCGGGTGTTGCCGACCACTTGCGCGATTCTTCCGGACCTGCGGTCCCGGCCGGCTCCGATCCGTTGGGCGGGGTAATAGAGGACGAACTGCCCGGGGGTGTCGACCTGGATGATGACGTCGGGCCAGTTGAGCACGCCGGGGGCGAGGACCAGATCCCGGCCGGTGACATCGATTTCGCCATGCCACGACTTGGCGAGGGTGACCGCGTCGCCTGCCCAATCCATGTCGGGATGAAGTGTCCCGAGCGTCCGGCCGATGCCATGGGTGGCGATGGCCGTCGCGCGGTGGGCGATGTCCTGATTGATGATCGAGCGCAGTTCGGGCCAGCCCTCGGAGAGGGCATCGTGCCAGAACCGGGCGAGCCCGTTGGCGAGATGTCGCTGCATCTGCCCCGACTCCGCGATCCGGCGGGTCGTGGCCAGCAGCGACCTGTTCCAGTGGGTCCTGGTGTAGGTGAAGAGTTGGGTTTCGAGGTCGTCCTGAGATGTGGCCTCGATCTGCGCGATCTGCTCGTCGAGCAGGTCACGACGCTGCGTGTCCGTACCTGGCTGTGGGGTGAGCAGGTCAGGTGTGTAGGTGTCGCCGTTTTGCGGCAACAGGTCCGCGAGCAGGGCAACGTCGGGATGGGCAAGCGACGCGCGGGCGAGTGGTCCGGGATCTCCGAACACCGGGTGCCGTCTCGACGCGGCGGCGAGTTTCAGCCACGCCATGGACTCCGACGCGGGGGAAGGGGCCAACCGCGTCCTGGACACTGTGTCGGCGTCTACACGCAGAGTGAGCACCGCTCCGACGGTAGCAGTCGTCGCGATGGATTTGAACCGGCTCGAATGCTTTCCGGCGCGAGGTCCCCGCGTGGTTGAGTCGGGTTGCCGAACAACGGCGGCACAGCGTTCACTGCCCGATCTGAGGCGGTTGCCTCCGCACGACGGTGAGGTTGTGCACCCGTTACTCGAAGAACCTGGGAGAGGTTGTCATGGTCAGATCGAAGGGCACATCGAAGGCGAAGAGCCGCACGAGGACGGTCGGCGCGGCCGGCATGCGAGTTACGCGAACGGGCGCAGGTTCGATAGTCGCCATCACTGCCGTTCTCGGACTGAGTCTGGCAACCGCCGACCCCGCCGCAGCTGCGGATGCCGGCACCTGGCGTGCTTACGGCAACACGAATCCGATCACTTCCAGCTCCGCCACGTGGAAGTGTGCCGGCAGCAAGACGGTCGCCACCTCTGTGCTCGCGCAGGTCTGTGCGATCAGGTCGTCAGGCGGGGGCAGCGTGCAGGCGGCAGTGATCGTGCGCAACAACCGGTCCAGCCTCTACAGTGCGAGAGCAATCGTGGACCTGTATACCGCCACCCCAGCCACTTACCTGGGTCTTTGGGAGTGCGCGTCATCGGGGGTCGGGGCGAACTCGTGGTCAGTATGCTTCGGGAAAACCCTCAGCAAGCCCAGCTCGGTGAAGGTGAACGCGGCAGGGTTCCTCAACAATGTTGATCTCGGCCAGTCACCGAACGTCTGAACCGGAGCCCATCGGGTGGCGTGAATCCCGCGCGTTGTGCTCGGTCACCCGCTTCTGAACCTCACGGTGCACGAGGATGAGGGCGGCGGCGATCCGGGCCGCGATGTCCGCCGGGCCTTGGCTCATGGCGACTCGGATGCTGTCGCGATCATCCCTGCGGAACGGGTAGTCAATGGCGGGGAACTGGCCTCGGATGTACAGGTGCGTCAATCCCCAGGTTGTGTGGAGAGCTTGGCTATGCAGCCTGGTCTCGGTGTTCGGCCCGGGTCCGTGCTTCCCGGATGATCTGTTCGAACTCGACGGGCGGCCGCCCGCCGACCGCGCTGTGACGCCTCCTGGTGTTTACTGCTCTGACAAAAGCGGTTGATCATGTGGCTGTGGGCTTGTCGGCTCGTTGGTCTGAGTTCTGAGTATGGGGAACCGTCAGCCGCGACCGTGGATCGTGTCGGACGAACTGTGGTCGCTCAGCGAGCCGTTACTGCCCAAGCCCGCTCCCGAGCAGGTGGAGGGCAGACCGCGGGTGCCGGACCGGCAAGCCCTGTGCGGGATCCTGTTTGTCCTGCGTACCGGCATCCAAGGGGAATGCTTGCGCCAGGAGTTGGGATGCGGCTCGGGCATGACGTGCTGGCGGCGGCTGGCCGCCTGGAACGAGGCCGGCGTGTGGGACCGGCTGCACGCAGTGTTGCTCAAAAGAGCCGCGGTCGAAGAACCAGCTGGACTGGTCGCGGGCGGTGATCGATTCCTCCCACGCCGGGCCGCTCGCAGGGGCCCAACAGCGGGCTCAGCCCCTCGACCGCTCCCGGCCGGGCAGCAGGCACCATGTGCCCACCGACGGGCAGGGCATCTCGCTCGCCGTCTCGCTGACCGGCAAAAACCGCAACGACGTCACCCAGCTGCTGCCCCTGCTCGACAAGCTCCCTCCCGTCGCCGGCGTCGTCGGCAGACCACAGCAGAAACCCGACGCACTCCTGGCAGACCGGGGTCGGACCGGGGCTACGACCACGACAAATACCGACGCCTGCCCTGGCAACGCGGGATCCGACCGGTCATCGCGGTGCGGGGTCAGCCGCGGGGTCAGCCGCACGGCACCCGCCTGGGCATCTTCCGCCATGTCGTCCAGCGCACGATCTCCTGGCTGCACGGCTTGTGCCGCCTACGGATCCGCTGGGAACGACGCGACGACATCGACCACGCATTCCTCGGCCCTGCCGTCTGTCTGACCACCCACCGCCACGTTCGACGGCCGGCCTGGCCCTGGAGAAAGGCATCCTCACCCGCGCCGACTCGACGCGCTGCTCCCACCTGTGGTCCTCGTGCCGGGCCGGCAATCAAACTCCTTCCCTCGCCAACTGGCCTTAACGAAGTACTGGCGTCGTGGGCCAGGGCGCCAGCTGCTTCGTAGCCGAACACGGGGTTCAGACGAGGCCGCGGTCAGGTGGCGTACGGACTTCAGGAGCGAGTGGGCGATGACCGGCTCGAACGCGTTGAGCTGGAGCTGCCCGGCGCTTGAGGTGATCGATCCCGCACTCGACGGCATGCAGGACGTGAGGCACGCGGGAAGCGTCGGTCACGGCGGCCGTGCATCATGTCGGATGAAGGGGCCGTCCGCTTGCGTTCGGCGAGGCCGCAGACGAGGCACGCGGGTGAATCGGGACTATCCGCGGTAGGCATTCTGCGTGCAGACCTTTCTCCCGTACTCCGACTTCACCAGGTCCGCCGCGACCCTGGACCGGACACGTCTGGGCAAGCAGCGGGTCGAGGCCCTTCAGGTGCTGCGCGGCTTGACCGTGCCCGGCTACGGATGGCGGCATCATCCCGCGGTACGCATGTGGATCGGCTACGAGGAAGCCCTGGCCCGCTACGGCCTCGACGTGTGCGCGGTGTGGGTGGCGGAGGGGCGCGCCGACACCTGTGCCGCCACGCTCGTCACCGACTTCACCCGGCACCGTCCCGGCGCCGCCGTACGCGGCCAGGAACAGCTCGCCGAGGACGGTGAGCTGCCGCCCTGGCTGGGGGACCCCGCCTTCCACCGCAGCCATCAGTCGGCACTGGTGCGCAAGGCGCCGGAGATCTACTCCCCGCTCTTCCCGGGCGTCCCCGATGATCTGCCTTACGTCTGGCCGGCCTCCGACCGGGGCCCTTCGTAGCTTTCCTCCGTCGGCCCGCACGTGTCTCTCTCCGCGCACCGCAGCCGCGGCAGCGACCCGGTCCTGCGCGTGCGTTGACTCTTGCGTCGGCGCTCACTACGGTCGCCCGACCGCTCCCCTTCCTATGGGGAATCCGACCTATGGGGAATCCGATGGGGAGATCCTTGCGGACAACGAGGACGTGCGATGCGCAGTGACCGGCCAGGCACCGCCACACGCCGCCGCCTCGCGGCGCTGTCCGTGGCCGTCACGGCGGCGTGGGCCACCGCCGGCGTCGGCCCGTCGGGGGAAGCCGCCGCGTCCGCGTCCCCGCCCCAGGCTGCCGAGCCCGCCGAGGGCTCGTTCACCGTACTGACGTACAACGTCGCGGGCCTGCCCGAAGGGATCTCTTCCGGAAATCCCGAGCGGAACACCCCTCTCATCTCACCGCGGCTCGGCGGCTACGACATCGTCAACGTCCAGGAGGACTTCAACCACCACGCGGCGCTCTACGCGGGTGACGATCATCCGTACCGCACCGCGACCAGCGGTGGTGTGCCCTTCGGCGACGGCCTCAACACCCTCTCGGACCTGCCGTACAGCGATTTCGAGCGCGTGCGGTGGAACAGCTGCAACGGCACCGACTGCCTGACGCCCAAGGGCTTCAGCCTCGCCCGGGCGCGGCTGGCCGAAGGCGCCGTCGTCGACATCTACAACGTGCACACCAACGCCGGTTCGACCGGGGCCGACCTGGCCGCGCGTCGTGCGAACGTCACACAGCTGTCCGACTTCATCGCCGCCAACTCCGGCGGGAACGCGGTGATCGTGATGGGTGACACCAATACGCGCTACTCCCGCACCGGTGACAACATCCGCGATCTCGTGAGCCGCAACGGTCTGACCGACGCGTGGGTGCGGCTCGTCCGCGACGGCTCCGCTCCGCCCGCCGGTTCCGACCCGCTGCTGTGCGACCCCGCTCACGTCACCGACGACTGCGAGGTCGTCGACAAAATCCTCTACCGGGGGAGCCCGCTCCTCGCGCTGACCGCCGACCGTTACCACAACGAGCATCCGGCGTTCCGCGACGCCGAGGGCGCGGCGCTCTCCGACCATTACCCGCACACCGTGGACTTCTCCTGGAAGTTCCGCTCCGACCTGCGGGCGAGCGACCAGTTCGGGGGCCCGCACGGCACCGCGTTCAACGACAGCGACGACATCGACGGCCTGCCGCCGGGTACCCGCGCACCCCGCACCCTGGCCCTGCGCGGGGCAGCCCGGCTCGACGCGGTCGCCCTCACCCTGGACAGCGGTATCCGGCTGGCCCACGGCGGTACCGGTGGCAGCCCGGTCTCCCTCACCCTCGCCCGCGGCGAGCACCTCACGTCGGTCACCCTCACCAAGGGGCGGAAGGACGGCCGCACCCGTGTGTTCTCCGCCGAGTTCACCACCGACGCGGGCCGTTCCCTCTCCTCGGGCACGCCGACTCCGGACGCCGTCACCTTCATGGCCCCGGCGGGCCTGCAGATCGTGGGCTTCACGGGCCGCGCGGGCGCCGGTATGGACAGACTCGGGATGCTCTACGCACCACGGTGACCAGCAGCGGAGCCTGAAGCACCCAAAGCCTATGTTGACATAGGTATGGAGGCATATCTATGATCGAGGCATGCTCGCCTCCAGCACGCCCGACCAGGACACGCACCGCATCGCCTCCGGGCTCGCGGCTGCCCTGCCGGTGCTGTACCGGGCACTCGACCGGCGGCTGGCCCAGGACTTCCCGCACTCCAAGCTGCCCGAGGGCCAGCTGGCGCTGCTGCGGCTCGTCGCGGAGCGGGACGGCGTCACCGTGCGCGAGGCCGCCGACGAACTGCTGATGAAGCCGAACAATGTGAGCGCCCTGGTCACCCAGCTGGTCGGCCTGGAACTGCTGGAGCGCCGACAGGATCCGGACGACAAGCGCGTCGCCCATCTGCACACCACGGCCGAGACCCGGCGCCGTCTGACCGCGGTCGGGAAGCTCATGGACGGGTACCTCATCGAGGCGCTGGACGCCCTCACCGACGGGGACCGCGCCGCGATCGGGTCCGCCCTCGGCGCCCTGCGGGGGCTGGCACCGCACATTCACCCCGCCGCCCACTGACTGACGGCGTTCGCGCGGCTGTCCGCGCCCCCCGTAGCCGCTCACCTCAATCTCTCCGAGAAGCAAAGCACCTCCATGCCCTCCACCGTCGTGGATCCCTCCCGCCTGCCCACGCCCTCTCCGTCCGATACGCCGCGCCGTCGTCGCGGCAGTCCCTGGCTCACGCTGATCGCCGTCGCCTTCGGCCTGTTCATGGTCGGCCTGGACGGCTCCGTCGTCTCGATCGCCAACCCGGAGATCGGCCGGGACCTGAACGCGTCCACCGCCGATCTGCAATGGGTCACCAACTCGTACCTGCTGGCCCTGGCCGCCGCGCTGATTCTCGGCGGGAAGCTGGGTGACCGCTTCGGACGACGTACCTTCTACATGGTCGGTGTCCTGGGCTTCACGATCGCCTCCGTCGCCATCGGTCTGGCGGGCTCGATCGAGGGCGTCATCGCCTTCCGTGCCGTACAGGGCTTCTTCGGCGCCCTGCTGATGCCCAACACACTCGGCCTGTTGCGCGCGGTGTTCCCGCCGAAGAAGTTCGGTATGGCGGTGGGCATCTGGGCGATGGTCTCGTCCGTGTCCACGGCGCTCGGCCCCATTGTCGGCGGTCTGCTCGTCGAGCACGTCACCTGGGAGTCGGTCTTCTACATCAACGCGCCGATCGGTGTCATCGCGCTCGTCTTCAGCGCCCTGGTGCTGCCGCAGAGCAAGAACCCCGCCGACCGTCACCGATTCGACGTACCCGGCGTCGTCCTGCTCGCGCTCGGCCTGCTCGTGGTCGTCTTCGGCGTGGTGAAGGGCGAGACGTGGGGCTGGAGTTCGAGCACGACCCTGGGAACCCTCGCGGCCGGCCTCGTCATCCTGCTGGTCTTCGGGTGGTACGAGACGCGCGTCGGGCACCCCCTGCTGCCGATGCGCCTGTTCCGCAACCCCGCGCTGACCATCGGAACGCTCATCACCGCGGTCAACTTCTTCGTCCTGCTCGGCGTGATCTTCTTCGTCATGCTCTACCTGCAGAACGTCCGCGGCTTCACCCCCGTCGAGGCCGGTGTCCGTACCCTGCCGCTCAGCCTGGCCTCCGTCCTCGCCTCGCCGCTGGGCGCGAAGCTCACCGAGAAGTTCGGCGCCCGCCTGTCCATGCCGCTCGGCATGGTGCTCCAGGCCGCCGCCTCCTTCGGGATGCTCGGCTGGGGCGCGCACTCCTCGTACGCCGCGATGTGGCCGCCGTTCATCGCGCTCGGTCTGGGCGTCGGCATGGTGATGGCCGCTTCCTCCGACGCGATCGTCGGCAACGCGCCGGTCAAGGACGCCGGGGTGGCGGGTGGTCTGCAGGCCACCGCGCTGCAGATCGGCGGCGCGCTGGGTACGTCCGTCCTCGTGTCCCTGATCAGCGGCCGGGTCGGCTCGACCCTGACCGGCGAGCTGACCTCCGCCGGGGTGCCCGCGCCCATGGCCGACGGGATGCATGAGGCCAAGGACGCCGTGGCGATGGGGATCGCTCCCGTCTCCGGTGACATGCCCGCACAGCTGAAGACGGCGGTCATCGAAGGCAGCGGCCAGGCGTTCATGAACGGCGTGCACACCGCCGTGCTCGTCACGGGAGTGCTCTGCGTCCTGGGCGCGGTCCTCGCGGCCGTCGGTATACGGAGCACCCGGCAGGTCCCCGCCGACCACTGAGGCGAGTCTGCGTACAGCGAAGTGCGCGCCGCGCCCCGAAGTGACACTGTGATGCCGCTCATCCACCGTCTGGATGGGCGGCATCACAGCATTGGACGCCGAAGGTTCCCGTGCGGCCGATGGCGCCGAGCCAGTGGGCGCTGTGACCGGCGACTGTCGCGACCATTGAAGCTCACTGGGAGCACTGCCCCCAGGTCCTGGGGCAGGCCGTACGCCACACCCCGGCTGCGGGTGGGGGTCGGTCGAGAGGGCGGTCAGCCGGCGAGCCGGCTCTGCCAGTGGTGCAACGGCTGGATGAGGCGGCCTTTGGCCTGGTGTTCGTTGGTGTTCGTTGGCTTCGGCGAGGCCGTGCAGGAGAGAGGTGGGCATGGCGCGCGTGGTGGGGTCGGTCAGCCGCTCGCCAGGCTCGGCCCTGTGGTCCAGGCGGGGTGTGGACTTCGGGGATGGCGATCTGGGGGCCGACCGGCCATGTAGACGTTGAGCAGGGCGAACAGTGCACGCGGCCTGGCTTTGGGCGCGGATACCGCAGAAGACGCCCGGGGAGGCTGAACAGGACCATCGCGGCGTGGCCGGGCAGGGCGCTCTTTTCCGTAAGGGAGTGAAGCCCGATCGAGGGCGTTTTTCAGGACGCCGGGCATGGCACCGTTGTATTCGGGGGTGGCCATGACAAGGCCGTCGGTCTCGGCGATGGTCTGCCACATGCTGCGCACGGTGGCCGGCGGGTCGGTCCCGGGCCGTCTTGGACCTCAACGCAGGTGATAGTCGACCGCGGCCTGCCCAGCGAGTGGCAGGCCATCCTCGCGATGTGCGTGCCTTCGGGCGGCCGGGCGGTCGCCGAGATCGCGGCGCGCATGCGCATCCGTCTCACTCCCATGACGCTGCTGCTCGGCGAACTCGCCGATCGGGGGCTG
>NZ_JBSFTT010000079.1:0-13378 GCF_053591415.1 Streptomyces sp. NPDC003032
CGCGCCGCCGCCGTGCTCGGCGGGGCGCGGGAGACAGAGGGGCGCTTCGGCGGCGCGCTCGCCTTCGACGGCACGGACGACGCCGTACGCCTCCCCTTCCGCCGCCACCAGCCCCTTCGTACGAAGGACTTCACGGCCTCGATGTGGTTCCGCTACTCGGCGGCGACCGGCGAGCAGCCGCTGCTCTGGATGGGCGGCATCGGCACCAACCAGCCGCAGGTGTGGCTGCGCGGCGAGCCCGCGAGCGACCGCGTCACCGGGCTGATCACCACGCGGGACGGCGCCACACCCCCGAGGTCCGCTTCCGTGCGCACCACGAGCGCGTACAACGACGGCCAGTGGCACCACGTCGCGCTGCGCCGCGGCGACGGACGTCTGACGCTCTTCCTCGACGGCACGCACGTCACCACCGCCGACGTGCCGGGCTCGGTCAGCCGCAACTCTCCCTTCGGTGTGCACATCGGGCAGCGCATGGACAGCCGCGCCCACTTCACCGGGTCGATCGACGAGGTACGGGTGTACGACAAGGCCTTGAGCGACGCCGAGCTGGACACCCTGCGCACCAAGAACAACTCTGTGACACGGGACACCGTCGCCCGGCTCCCCATGGACCGCGTGCGCGGCAGCAACTAACGTCCCGGGCGTGTCAGCCCAAGAGCGTCGTGGCCAGGCGGGCGGCAGGATCTGGCTGGTCCTGCTGCTCGCCCTCGCCTGCGCGGCCGTCCTGCTCGTCGCCCTCCCCGACGACGACCGGGAGGGCGACGACACGGATACGGCGTGCGGGCCCCGCACCGTGGCGTCCTGGTCCGCCGACCCCAGGACCACCGGCGAGTTCGCGCGCTACGGCGACGACGGGGCGCGGACCGACGACTGGACCGGCGGGGACGGCACCCACTCGGTGCGGCTGCCGGACGGGCGCGTGCTGTGGCTGTTCTCCGACACCTTCCTCGGCCAGGTCCACGCCCCGCCCAACCCGGCGGGCCAGCCCCACACCTGGCGTGACGCGAACGCGCCCATGGTCCGCAACTCGGCCGTCGTCATGTCCCGCTCGGGCACCCTCCAGCGCACCCTGCCCGCCCCGCTCTTCGCCGACCCGGCGTCCCAGCAGTGGCGCTGGCCGGTGGCGGCAAGGGTCGAGCCCCGCTCGCCGGACTCGGACGAACAGGTCGTACGCGTCCTGCTGTGGAACCGCGTGGCCAGCCAGGGCCCGTGGATCTACGGCGTCCCCCTGGCCACGGAGGTCGCCACGCTCTCCCTGCCGGACCTGCGCGTCGAGGGCATCGTGAAGGTGTCCGACCAGCAGCGGGTCGCGGACCCGGAGAAGCGGGTCCTGTACGGCGCGACGACGGTCGACGACGACGACTGGACGTACGTCTTCGGCGGCACTGACGCCCAGGCCACCTCGCGCCCCTCCTCGCAGGCCCATGTCGCGCGCGTCCCGCACGGCAGGCTCGCCGAGCCCGCCGCCTGGGAGTACTGGGACGGCGACGAGTGGGGCCGCGAAGGCGCGTCACGGCCGGTGCTCGGCGACGGCAGGCGCAAGGGGGTGGGCAGCGCGTTCACGGTGGTGCGGGACGAGGGGACGTATGTGCTGTTCACCATGGCCGCGGGCACCGAGGGCCTGACCACCGTCACGTCGTACTGGGCCTGCTCCCCCACCGGGCCCTGGCACGGTCCCGCCAAGGCCTTCGAGGCCCCCCTGCCCAAGGACGCCGCGGCGCGCCAGGACACGGCCGCCTACAACCCGCAGGCCCATCCGGCGCTCGGCGGGGACGGGCGGGTGGTGCTGAGTTACGACGTGAACTGGCTGGACCCGGTGGCCGCGAGCGCGCAGGCGAACGTCAGCCGGAACGTGTCGCTGTACCGGCCGCGGTTCGTGTCGCTCCGGCTCGCGGCGCCGCGCTGACGGGCTCGCCGGTGTCGAACTCCGCCAGGTCGCGCGAGCGGCGCTTGGCGATGACCGCGCAGACCATCAGCTGCATCTGGTGGAAGAGCATCAGCGGCAGGACGGCGAGGGAGGCGTGCGCCCCGAACAGGACGCTCGCCATGGGGAGCCCCGAGGCCAGGGACTTCTTCGACCCGGCGAACTGGATCGCGACGCGGTCACCGCGGGCGAAGCCGAGCCGCTTGGCGCCGTACCAGGTCAGCGCCAGCATCACGGTGAGCAGCACCGCCTCGACGCCGAGCAGCGCGAGCAGCCGCAGCGGGGTCACCTGGTGCCAGATGCCCTGGACCATGCCTTCGCTGAAGGCGGTGTAGACGACGAGCAGGATCGATCCGCGGTCCACGTATCCGAGGACTTTCTTGTGCCGGGCGAGGAAGCCGCCGACCCAGCGGCGCAGCAGCTGCCCGGCGACGAACGGCACAAGCAGTCGCAGCACGATCGTGAGGACGGAGTCCGCCGAGAAGCCGCCCCCGCCGCTGCCGAGCAGCGCCGCCGCGAGGAGCGGGGTGAGCAGGATGCCGGCGAGCGAGGAGAAGGAGCCGGCGCAGATCGCCGCGGGGACGTTGCCGCGGGCCATGGAGGTGAAGGCGATGGACGACTGGATCGTCGACGGCACCAGCGTGAGGAAGAGGAACCCGCTGTAGAGGGCGGGGGTCAGGACGTGGGGCACGAGTCCCCTCGCCGCGAGCCCGAGCAGCGGGAAGGCGACGAACGTACAGGCGAGGACGGTGACGTGGAGCCGCCAGTGCTTGAGTCCGTCGAGCGCCTCCCGGGTGGAAAGACGGGCCCCGTAGAGGAAGAAGAGGAACGAGACGGCGGCGGTGGAGGCACCGGACGCGACATCGGCGGCGCCGCCGCGGGCCGGTATGAGCGCCGCGATTCCCACGGTCGCGAGCAACGCCACGATGTACGGGTCGACCGGCGTCCAGGACGGCCACTTCAGGCGTTTCACGGTGCTCCATGCTTTCGGGGGCTCGAAGATGAGTGGCCAGTGCGGGACGGAAACGGAATATGCGCTCCCTCTCCATGATCCTCCCGCCCGGCGCGATCGGGAATCCCGTACACCGCTCTGACTGCCATCACGGAACGCGATGACCGCCACTAGGCTGGAGCGCGTGTACGACCCTTCGCAGCTCCGCACCTTCCTCGCGGTCGCCCAGACGCTGAGCTTCACGCGGGCCGCCCGCCGTCTCGGGCTGCGCCAGTCGACGGTGAGCCAGCATGTGCGCCGCCTGGAGGAGGCCACCGGACGGCAGCTGTTCACCCGCGACACGCACAGCGTCGAGCTGACCGAGGACGGCGAGGCCATGCTCGGCTTCGCCCGCCGCATCCTGGCGGTGCACGAGCAGGCGGCGGCGTTCTTCACACGGACGCGGCTCGGCGGGCGGCTGCGGTTCGGGGCGTCGGAGGACTTCGTCCTGACCCGTCTCACCGACATCCTGGAGTCCTTCCGGCACGACCACCCGGACGTCGACCTGGAGCTGACCGTCGAACTCTCCGGCACGCTGCACGAGCGGCTCGACGCGGGCAAGCTCGACCTGGTCCTCGCCAAGCGGCGGCCGGAGGACCCGCGCGGCGAGCTGGTCCGCCACGACGAGCTGGTCTGGATCGGCTCCGAGCGGCTGCGCCTGGACCCGGAACGGCCCGTGCCGCTGATCGTCTATCCCCCGCCGGGCATCACCCGCGCCCTCGCCTTCGAGGCGCTGGAGCGGCGCGGCCGCGCCTGGCGTGTGGCCTGCACCAGCGGCAGCCTCAACGGCCTGGTGGCGGCGGCCCGCGCGGGCCTCGGCGTGATGGCGCACTCGCGCGGCCTGATCCCGCCGGGCCTGGTCCGCGTCCCCGACCGGGCGGGCCTGCCGGAGCTGGGCCCGATCGACTTCGTCCTGCTGCACGGCGAGCGGCGCGCGTCCGACCAGGACGCCGCCGACGCGCTCGCGGCGGCAATCCTCGCGGGCGGGGACCGCCTGCGGCGCGACACCGGAGCTGGTGGGCGGTGATCTCGGTGAGCTTCTCCGAGCACTCCATGCGGGCGGCCTCCGCGGCGAGTCTCAACGGCTCGGGCACTGCGGGCGGCGTGTTCCGGGACGGTCCGGAACACGCCGCCCGGCGTTGGGCCCTTGGGCGTCAGCTCGTGGGCGGGGTGGTCTCCCGGGTGCACAGACGACGGTCCGTGGGTCCGGTGATCGCCTCGCCCGTCTCCAGAGAGAAGCTGGAGTGGTGCAGGGGGCAGGTGATGCGCAGCCGTGCGGCGTTCACATAGCCGTGGGCGAGGAAGCCCTTGCGGTGCGGGCAGGCCGCGTCCACCTCGAACTCCCGGCCGTCGACCCGCACGCGGAGCTTGTCCTCACCCACCTGCTCGATGGTGGCGTCGTTCACTCAGGCCGCCTTGAGCGCGGAGGCGACCGCCGCCTCGGTGGCGCCGCCGATGACCTCACTGGCCATCTTGAACCCCGCCCACACCTTGACCGGCTGAAGATCGACCTCGGCGTCGAACTCCCGTATCGCCACCTGGAGTTCCTTGGCGTGGAAGTGGTCGATGTGCAGGTGCTCGGTGTAGTAGCGGGCGCCCTTGAGGCCGAGCCGCTGCGCCGCGGCGGCGAAGCACTTGAAGGCGTAGAGGATGCTGGACTCCAGGTAGCACAGCGTGCCGAGGAAGTACTCGGGGCGCGGCGCCCGGGCGGCCGCCCAGAAGAACGTGTTGACGTACGCGTACGTCTCCTCGTTCGTACGGTCGAGATAGTCCTCGACCTCCAGGGACATGCCCAGCTCGGTCATCAGGTCGCGGTAGATGTTGAAGTGCGCCTGGTCGAGGTTCCCGCAGCCGAACTCGTCGATGAGCACCCGGAACACGGCCATCTTGGCCTTCTTCGGGAGCCGCCACACGATCGGCAGGAAGGACTCGGACTCGGTCAGGCCGTCCACCGCGAACTGCGCGACGACCTCCTTGAACTGCTCCAGGTCCAGGTCCTCCGCCATGACCCGCTCGAACTCCGGCGGGTCGGCCTCCTCGGCCTTGAGCAGTTCCTTCATCTGCCGGCCGAGCGCCGCGCGGTCCGGCAGGTCCGGCGCCGCGGCCTCGATCTCGCGGACCCGGGAGGCGATCAGCCGCTCTTCGAGTCCATGCAGTTCGCGCAGCTCTTCGGGGCTGGGGATGGTGCGGTTGAGGACGAACAGGCGGCTGCCCGCGGTGCGTTCCGCGGTGGCGTTCGCTGTCATGGGGCGCTCCTTCGCAAGGAGAGGTGGGAGGAGGGTGAGAGGTGTCCGGTGCCGTCGGCGGGTCAGCCGACGGCCAGCGCCGTGCTGATGACTCCGCGCCGCGCCAGCTCGGTCTTGACGTGCAGGTACCAGTCGTCCGCCAGCAGGCCGTACCGCTCGGACAGCTCGTCGATCCGCTCCTGGGAGACGCGGGAGAAGGACGTCACGGCCTCGTCGCAGGTGTCGGGTTCGAGGTTGGCCAGCGGGCCGACGAATCCCTGGACGCCGGGGACGTCGGCGATCTGGTGCTCCCAGCCCTGGAAGACCGGTACCGGCACGTCACCGGCCAGCAGTTCCTTGGTGAACCGCGCGTCGCCGCTGGACTCCTTGACGCCGATGACACCCGGCAGCGCGCACACCTCGCGCAGCGCGGCCACGTCCAGGTCCATCTTGGAGACCGCGTTCTCGTGGTAGACGAAGACGGGCAGCGGGCTCTTGTCGACGATCTCGCGGAAGTGCTCGACGAGCGTGGGGCGCGGTGTGTCGGCGGCCGGGAACGGCGGCGGCACCACGATCGCGTCGGCGCCCAGGGCCTCGGCGAGCGCGGCCCGCGCCAGTATTCCGGCGGGCCGCCCGACCTCGACCCCGGCGAGCACGGGGGCGCCGTCGGCGTGCTCGACGGTGAGGTGCACGATGTCGATCCACTGCTTGAGGGAGAGTTTCCAGCCCTCTCCGGTGCTGAGCGCCGGCATGTACCCCGCGACCCTCCCCCGCAGGCTGTCCATCAGCCGGGCGACGCTCTGCTCGCACACCTTGTGGCGTGCGTCGACGGGCGTCACCAACGGCACGACCGTGCCGCGCAGCTGCTTCAGCCGCTCCACGGCGGCGAACCGGTCGGCGGAAGCTTCAGACGGCGGCATGGTCGACCTCCAAGGTCAGGGACGTGCGGTACAGGGCGTCGAGTACGTCGTCGGCGTCGTCGAAGCGGACGGCGCCGCTCGCCCGCTCCGGGGCGCGCACCGGCAGCCCCTCGGCGGCGAGCGCGGTGAGGCGGGGGTTCACCGTGACCAGTTCGCCCCCGGCGGCCAGCACGGACGCCAGCAGCATCCGCTCGCGCAGCGCCAACAGATCGGTGGAGGCCGGCAGCTGGGCCAGCGCCTCCCAGTCGGCGGCGGTGTAGGCGCGCCGCCGGATCGGCATGAGGGAGTGCAGCACGTCCATGAAGGGGTAGTAGACGTCCTGCTCGTGGCGCGAGTAGCTCCACACCAGGTCGTCGCAGCGGCCGACCTCCTCGTACGTCATCACGACCGGCCGGTGCAGATGCTCCGCGAAGAAGGCGGCGCAGGCGGCGCGCACGGCCGCGTCGCGGCTGTGCATCCCCATGAACAGGGACGCGTCCACGTAGATGTCACGCGGCATAGCTGTCCACCGCCTCGCGCAGGCGGGTGAGGGACTCCGCGAACTCCTGGGGGTCGCGGGCGAGCGCGATACGGACGTACCGCTCGCCGCGCTCCGGCTCGTTCCAGTAGAAGTACGTGCCGGGCAGTACGTAGACCTCGTACTGGGTGAGGTGCGCCTGGAGCTCGGTCGCCTTGATCGTGTCGTCCGTGATCCGGAACCAGGCGACGCTGACGTTGACCGCGGGCTCCAGGTGTTCGAGGAGGCTGCCCTGAAGGGTCTTCAGGGCGGTCTCGCGGTTGCGGGTGATGACGTCGCGCACCGAGCCCATGCCGTCCTCGATGGAGTCCTCGACGTAGCGGGCGAGGAAGTTGAGGACGAACGGCGAGACGTCGAGCAGGACGCTGGTGTGGATGTTGTAGACGTCCTCGTACAGGTCCCGGCTGCAGGTCAGCAGGGCGCACTTGGCGTCCTGCAGCGGCCAGGTCTTGCCGGTGTCCTCCAGGGCTATGTAGCGCACGCCTGAGGTGTCGAGGAGTTCGTAGAGGTCGAACCGGCCGAAGCGGGGGTCGGCGAGGGCGAAGGCCGCGAAGCACAGGTCGACGACGAAGAGCTTGTCGTGGTCGACGCAGTAGCGGACGACTTCCTCGAAGCCCTTGCGGCCGTGGCTGAGCAGCGAGAAGCCGGTGGGGTTGTTGGGGTCCACCAGGAAGAGCGCGTCGGTGGTGACGGCCTCGGCGAGGCGGTCGTAGATGCGGTCGGCGTCGTGCAGGGCGTCCTCGGGGATCGGCACCGGGTGGACGCCGACGTTGCGCAGGACGTCGGGCAGATTGTCGAAGCAGGGCTCGACGAGGCTGACGCTGATCTCGTTGCGCCGCAGGTACATGCCCGCGACCAGCGTGGAGATGGAGGCCGCGTACGAGAGCATCGTGGACTCCGCGCGCACGCTGTTCTGGCCGTGCAGCCGGAAGAAGACCTCCTTGAAGCGGTCCTCCAGGTCCGCCTGGCGGGTCTCCTCGGCTTCGTACCAGAGGGCGGGCAGAGCCTCGACGATCTCTCGCTGGCCCGGGGACTGCTGCTGGTGCGTGTGGGCGTCAGCGAGGTTGAACCGGGTCTTCAGTGCCTGGATCTCGTGCTGAGTGAGGTCGAGAAGCTGCTCGGTCACAGGATTCCTTGAGGGAAGAGGGCGACGCGCACGGGCCGACGGCGTGCCCGCACGGCACGGCGGCAGGGCCCGTTCGAGGACGTCGGTATCGGCGCCGACGCAGGCGTCGGTATCGGCATCGACGTAGGCGTCGGTAACGGAAGAGTGGTCGAGATCTGCTCGGAAACGCGCGTCATCCACGCGGGGAGAAGCCGGGCCCGCACCCGGCTGGGCCGCAACAGGGTTTGCCTCTGAGGGTTTTGAACCTGGCGCGGCGCGACCACCGTGACGTACGTTAGACGATGATCGATCATCGCTCAAGTCTCTGCCGATCCCATGTCAGTTCCGACCGGAGTTCCCATGTCAGGTGAGAGAGTCATCGAATTCCCGCCGC
This sequence comes from Streptomyces sp. NPDC003032, assembly GCF_053591415.1. Classification (NCBI taxonomy): domain Bacteria; kingdom Bacillati; phylum Actinomycetota; class Actinomycetes; order Kitasatosporales; family Streptomycetaceae; genus Streptomyces; species Streptomyces sp. NPDC003032. The sequence goes on from NZ_JBSFTT010000079.1 coordinate 8,077, forward strand.
CGGGCGCCTCGTTGAAGCGCGTCCCCCTGAGCGAACAGGTGCGGCGCACCCTTCTCGACGGGTTGCTCAACGGCCGCTGGCGCCCCGGCGACCGCATCATCGAGCGGCACATCGCCCAGGAGCTCGACGTCAGCCACGGCCCCGTGCGTGAAGCGCTGCGCGACCTCCAGGCCATGCAGCTCGTGGACATGATCCCCAACAAGGGTGTACGAGTAAGGGAGTTGACCCCGGACTATCTGACCTCGGTCTATCCGGTACGCGCGGCCCTGGAGCGCCTCGCCGGCCAGCTGGCCGTACGCCGGCTCGCCGGGGACGTGTCGGAGCTGGAACCGCACCTGGAGCTGCTTCACCAAGCGGCGCGGGACGGGGACGCCGACCTCCAGATCCACTGCGCCGTCGAGTTCCACCGGGAGATCGTCCGCTCCGCCGGGAACGAAGTGCTGCTGCGCAACTGGGAGTCCCTGGCCATCGAGCTGTGGACCCGCCTCTCCCTGAAGTGGCTGCGCACGGAGCTGCACGAGAACGCCGAGGACCACGTCGCCATCGTGGACGCCTTCCGACGCCAGGACCCCTACGTGGGCCGGATGCTCGAACTGCACGTCCTCGACTACGCACACAACCGATAGGAACGACGCCATGACCACCACCCCGCACCCGCGTGAGCGGGTCGCGCCCGGCACCATCACCGTGTTCTCGGACATCTGGTGCTCGTTCGCCCACGTGGGACTGCACCGGCTGCACACCACGCGGGCCAGGCTCGGCCTTGAGGAGCGGGTCCGCTTCGACCACCGGGCGTTCCCCCTGGAGCTGTTCAACAACGGGCCGAGCCCCCGGCCGGGCACGGACTCCGAGGTCGGCGGGGTGGCGCACATCGAGCCCGACGCGGGCTGGCAGCTGTGGCGGGCGCCGGACTGGAAGTTCCCCTCCTCGTCGCTGCCGGCGCTGGAAGCCGTCCAACTGGCCAAGGCGCAGGGCCTGGCGGCCTCCGAGCGGCTCGACCTCGCGCTGCGCCGGGCCTTCTGGGCCGAGAGCCGCTCCATCGGCGCCCGCGCGGTGGTGGTGGACGTGGCGCAGGAGACGCCGGGCGTCGACGCGGCCGCGATCGCCGAGGGGCTGGACGACGGGCGGGCCCGCCGCGTGATCACGGAGGACTTCGTGTGCGCCCGGGAGCACCAGGTGCGGTGCAGTCCGCACCTGTATCTGCCGGACGGCTCCGACTGCGCCAATCCCGGCGTGACGGCACGCTGGCACGGCAAGTACGGCACGGGTTTCCCTGAAGTGACGGGCAACGACCCGAAGGTCTATGAGGAGTTGCTGCTGCGGGCCGCCGGGTGACCTGCCCCGGGCTTCCGCCGGTCTCGCATGGTGAGAAATGATCGATCATCGCTCATTACTGACCAGTAGGTGTTGACTGCATCTACCAGCGACTTCTACGTTCTGTATTACGGAAACAAGCTTCCGCATTACGAAATGCGCGGAAGCGGCGTCATCGCGGTGCGCGTCGCCGCCCCTCGTACACCGGCCGGACCACCCGCATATCCGGCCCCCACTCCTCACTCCTCACTCCTCACCCAGGAACGCGAAAGGGGATCATCCGTGTCCCAGCTCGACCAGCTTCCCGACAAGGACCCGTCCGAGGTCGCCGAGTGGCGTGAATCCCTCGACGCCGCCGCCGGATTCGGCGGCCCGCGACGGGCCGCGCAGCTGCTGCAGCGCGTCAACGAACACGCGCGGCACACCGGAATCGACGTTCCGCCGTTCCTGGAGACGCCGTACATCAACACCATCCCCACCGCCGCCGAACCGGCCTACCCCGGCGACGAGGAGATGGAACGGAAGATCACCGCGTGGAACCGCTGGAACGCGGCCGCGATGGTCACGCGCGGCAACCAGCGCGGCGGCCTCGGCGGGCACATGGCCACCTTCGCCTCGGCGGCCTGGCTCTACGAGGTGGGCTTCCAGCACTTCTTCCGCGGCAAGGAGGCGGACGGCTCCGGTGACCAGCTCTACGTCCAGGGGCACGCCTCGCCCGGTGTCTACGCCCGAGCGTTCCTCGAAGGACGCCTGAGCGAGGGCCAGTTGGACCGCTTCCGCCAGGAGGCGGGCGGCGACGGACTGCCCTCCTACCCGCATCCGCGCCGCCTGCCCTGGCTGTGGGAGTTCCCGACGGTGTCGATGGGCCTCGGCCCGCTGTCGGCCATCTATCAGGCGCGGTTCAACCGCTACCTCACCAACCGCGGCATCAAGGACACCTCCGGTTCACACGTGTGGGCGTTCCTCGGTGACGGCGAGATGGACGAACCCGAGTCGACGGCGGCCCTCGCCCTCGCCGCGCGCGAGAAGCTGGACAACCTCACCTTCGTCATCAACTGCAACCTCCAGCGCCTCGACGGACCCGTCCGCGGCAACTACAAGATCGTGCAGGAGCTGGAGCGGCAGTTCCGCGCGGCCGGCTGGAACGTCGTCAAGTCCCTGTGGGGGCAGGCCTGGGACGGCCTGCTCGCCGAGGACACCGACGGCGCTCTGGTCCACCGGCTCGGGAGCGTCCCCGACGGTCAGTTCCAGACCTTCGCCGCGCGCGACGGCGCGTACATCCGCGAGCGGTTCCTCGGCGCGGACCCCGCGCTCGCCCCGCTCGGCGACCGGCTGAGCGACGCGCGGCTCGAAGAGATCGTCGGGACCTCGCGGGCCGGCCACGAGCCGCGCAAGGTGTACGCCGCCTACCGCGCCGCCCTGGCACACAAGGGCGCGCCCACCGTCGTCCTGGTCCAGACGGTCAAGGGCTGGACGCTCGGCCCCGGCTTCGAGTCGCGCAACGCCAACCACCAGATGAAGAAGCTCTCGGGCAAGGAGTTCCGCGCCATGCGGGACCTGCTCGAACTCCCCATCCCGGACCGGGCCTTGGACGACACCCTGGTGCCCTACTGGCACCCCGGAGCCGACTCCCCGGAGGCCAGGTACCTCCAGGAGCGCCGCGCCGCCCTCGGCGGCCCCGCCCCCGCGCGCAAGATCGTCCCGAAGCCGCTGCCGCTGCCGTCCGCGAAGCCCTTCGACGCCCTGAAGAAGGGCTCGGGCAGCCAGGAGATCGCCACGACGATGGCGTTCGTCCGGCTGGTGAAGGAGCTGATGCGGGACAAGGAGACCGGCAAGCGCTGGGTGCCCGTCGTCCCCGACGAGGCCCGCACCTTCGGCATGGAGTCACTCTTCCCCTCGGCCGGGATCTACTCGCCGGTCGGCCAGACCTACGACCCGGTCGACCGCGACCAGCTCCTCTACTACAAGGAGTCCAAGGACGGCCAGATCCTCAACGAGGGCATCACGGAGGCGGGTTCACTGGCCTCGCTGACGGCCGCGGCGACGTCGTACGCGACGCACGCCGAGCCGATGATCCCCTTCTACATCTTCTACTCGATGTTCGGCTGGCAGCGGACGGCCGATCAGTTCTGGGCGCTGGGCGACCAGTTGGGCCGTGGCTTCGTCATCGGGGCGACGGCCGGGCGCACCACGATGACCGGTGAGGGCCTTCAGCACGCCGACGGGCACTCGCATCTGATCGCCTCCACCAATCCGGCCGCGATCAGCTACGACCCGGCCTTCGCGTACGAAGTCGCCGTCATCGTCCGCGAGGGGCTGCGCCGCATGTACGGCCCGGACGCCGAGGACGTCTTCTACTACCTCACCGTCTACAACGAGACGAAGGTCCAGCCGCCCATGCCGTCCGGCGAGGGCGTGGAGGAGGGCATCCTGCGCGGCCTCTACCGCTACCAGGAGGCCACGGACGCGGCCGCCGACGCGCCGCGCCTCCAGCTCCTGGCCTCCGGCACCGCGATCCACTGGGTCCTGGAGGCCCAGCGGCTCCTGCGTGAGGAGTGGGGCGTCGCGGCCGACGTGTGGTCCGCCCCGTCCTGGACGGAGCTGCGGCGCGAGGCGCTCGACGCGGAGGCGGAGAACCTCCGCGCGGCCACCGCGGGCGAGGGCGCCGGGGGCCGCGTCCCCTACGTCACGCGTGCGCTGGCCGGTGCCCCCGGGCCGGTCGTCGCCGTCAGCGACTGGATGCGGGCGGTGCCCGATCAGATCAGCCCCTGGGTGGAACAGGACTGGACGTCCATCGGCACGGACGGCTACGGCCTCTCCGACAGCCGGGAGAACGTCCGCCGCCACTTCGGCGTGGACGCCCCCTCGATCGTCGTCGCCGCCCTCGCCACGCTGGCCCGGCGCGGCGAGGTCAAGCAGGAGACGGTACGGCAGGCCGCCGCGCGCTACGGAGTGGAGGCGTGACCATGCCCGACGAGGTCATCACCCTGCCCGCCCTCGGCGAATCCGTCACGGAGGGCACGGTCACCCGCTGGCTCAAGGAGATCGGCGAGGAGGTCGCGGCCGACGAGCCCCTCCTTGAGGTCTCGACGGACAAGGTCGACACGGAGATTCCCTCGCCGGTGGCGGGGGTGCTTCTCGAAATCGTGGTGGGCGAGGACGAGACCGCCGAGGTCGGCGCCAAGCTCGCCGTCGTCGGTGCGCCGGGTGCCACGCCGGCCCCCCCGGCCCCCGCAGCCGAGGCCCCGGCTCCGGCTCCGGCTCCGGCTCCGGCTCCGGCTCCGGCTCCGGCTCCGGCTCCGGCCCAGCCTGCGGCCCCGTCCCAGCCCGCCGCTCCAGCGGCCCACGCTGCTCCGGCTGCCGCTCCCGCCGCTCCGGCGCAGCCCGCTGCCCCGGCTGCCACCCCGGCCGCGCCCGCCACTACGACCGCCGCCCCCGCCAATGCCACCCCGGCTCGGCCCGCCGCTCCGGCGCAGCCCGCTGCCCCGGCCGCCACCCCGCCCGCGCCCGCCGATGCCACCCCGGCCCCGGCTCCCGCTCCGGTGCGGCCCGCCGCTCCCACCGCCCCGGCCCCCTCCACCCCGGCCGACGACGGCGCCTACGTGACCCCGCTGGTCCGCAAGCTCGCCTCCGAGAACGGTGTCAACCTCTCCGAGGTCAAAGGCACCGGTGTCGGTGGCCGCGTCCGGAAGCAGGACGTCATCGCCGCCGCCCAGGTCAGGAGGGAATCCGCCCCGGCACGGGAGGACAGCGGCTCGAGCGAGGCCTCTTCGCTGCGCGGCCGGACCGTGAAGATGACCCGCATGCGCAAGGTCATCGGCGACAACATGATGAAGGCCCTGCACTCGCAGGCCCAGCTGACCTCGGTCGTCGAGGTCGACATCACCAAGCTGATGAAGCTGCGCGCCAAGGCCAAGGACGCCTTCGCCGCCCGCGAGGGCGTCAAGCTCTCGCCGATGCCGTTCTTCGTCAAGGCCGCCGCCCAGGC
>NZ_JBSFTT010000080.1:0-13331 GCF_053591415.1 Streptomyces sp. NPDC003032
CAGCCGTTCGGGGTACGGGCCGTACTCGCCTATCGGCAGGTACGGCTCGATGAACTCCCATTGCTTGTCGGTGAGTTGCCTACGTGTCACACCCAACGTCCTACCAGGTCCTGCCCCGCAAGGGATCAAAACGCGAAATTGATCACGACCTCACACAGGCCCTAACAGAACCAGGCTGACCGGCCGGCGGAGGTCTCGGACGACGAGTGGACGCATCGGCGCGACGACTGGAACTCTCTGCTCGACGCTGAAGACCCTGAGACCGCTGGCACCTTCGGGCACCTGCCCGGCTGGCAGCTCTCGGACAGCATCGAGGGCGTCTTCGACACGGTGCTGCTCCTACAGGGACACCGTCATCGATCTGAACGCGCACCGCACTATCGAGCACCGCATGCGCCGGGCACTGAACCGGGCATTGACCCTCGACCTGGATCTCGATCCGGTCGACGGCATCAACAGAGACCCGTAACCAGTGCATCGAGCGTGCGATCTCGCAGTACCTCGACACCGCCGAGAGCAAGGCCATGCGGCGGCCCGCGCCACTGCCGGGTGCTCGGGAACTCAACGTCATGATCAGCGAGTTGCCGCCGGTCTACAAGCCTCCGGCCGAAGCCGTTGCCCGGATCGGCGAGCTGTATCGCGAGCAGGTGCTGGCTGGTGACTGATCTGGATCGACGCAGTCGATCCGGGAGTAGATCTGCAGAGGCATCGGCATTCCCCTCGCCCACGGGCGTGATTGCGCCGCATCCTTTCGAGGCTTTCGAGGCGTTCGACGGCACGCGGCAGCTTTCACCCGAACGACGGCGGGTGACGGTGGATCGCCGAGGCCCCGAGGCCGTCACGTACGACACCAGCGAGGAGGCGAGCGCCGCCGCCGGCGCCTTCCTCGCGACCAACACCACCACGGACGGAGTCACCGCGTGAGCACCCAGACCACCACCCCGGCCGCCGACGCGTTCGCCAAGGCGCTCGCCGAGCTGGCCGACGGATACCCGACCGACCCGGAGGGCACCGCGCCCGTGACCGTCACGGTCACCGACCCGGCCACCGGCGCGCAGCACCAGGTCCCGATCGAGCCCGGCCAGCTCGACTGGGTGACCGCCCTGGTGCGGGGCGAGCTGGACACCTTCCGCGCCGCCCATTCCGACGGCACCGGCTACTGCGGGCACTGCCGGGGCACTGGCCTCGCGGGCGGGACCGGCGGCTCCGCCCTGCTCGCCGAGCTGCCCGCCGACGACGGGAGCCGCCGGTGAACCCTCACCAACCGGCTGCTCAACACGGTGGTTCAGGAGCTGCACGGCCGTGGTGAGTCTGAGCGCCGCCGACGCCTGACGGTCGAGCAGCGCACCGAGCAGGCCCTGGCGCTCCTGGGGTGCAGGACACCGACCTGGCCGTCCGGCTGCGCGCCGTACTCAAAAGGGACCAGCCGTGACTGCGAACCACCACGCCTCCGCCCATCGCTCGTACTTCAGGCCCACAGAGCACGCGAAAGCTGAGGTATCAGCTGATAGCTCACACCTGGACGTCCCCTAATCCACATCGCGAGAAGAGAGGTCACCATGGCTGAGTCCACGACCACCGTGAAGCACGACGTCACCGTCAAGTTCGGCTGCGTTGAGCTGACCGGGTCGCTCGTGCACGACGACGAGCACGGCGTGCTGGAGCTCGAAGACGCCGAGGGTCCTGAACCCATCTCGATCAGCCTGCAGGGCTACGGTCTCACGCCCGAGCGGGGGAACGTGTTCATCAAGGACTGGTCCGAGCACTCGGGCCTGACGGCTCGCCTGGAGCGGGCAGGTCTGGTGAAGCCCGTGCACGAACTCACCGTCGGACCCTTTGGTTCGACGGCCTACGAAGTGCAAGTGACGCTGTAAGTCTCGGGATCCTCATCGCCGTCTGGCTGGTCCTCTCTGGTTCACCTGGCAGTCGTCCACCGAGGTCAGATCGTCGATCTCGAACACTCCTACCGGCTCGCCTGCAAGGACGGCGACACCGCACGAGCGGACCAACCGGAGGCCGAGTTGCGGGACATCCGGGCATCACGCCGGAGGGCTGGTCGGGGGAGTGGTCGGTAACCCAGCGAAGAGCGCAAGTCTGATCCGCAAAGCCGATTCGGGACTCGGAATGACAAGCATTCGATCAGCACTGCTGATTCGGAAGAAGCATTGAAAGAGAACATCATCTGATCAGCGAAGCTGATCCGGATGGTGGCATGGCAGACAACTGAACAGCTCAACAACCCACCCGACTGCGCGCGGACGCCTACGTCGATTCGGGCGCTGCGCTGTGTTCAAGGAGAATCCACCATGTCGAACCCGAACAGCACCGCATCCGTCGTCGGCCGCTTGGCGAACGACCCGAAGGTCTTCGAGAACAAGGACGGCTCCAAGAAGGTCATGCTCACCGCCTTCGTCGACCGCGGCTACACCGACCGTCTGGGCAACCGTATCTCTGACGCGCTGCCCTTCGAGGCCTTCGTCCGTGCCGAGACGCAGGGCATCGGGCCGTTCGCCCACGTGCACAAGGGTGACCTGGTAGGCCTCAGCTACGAGCCCCGCCTGAACCGCTACACCAAGAACGGTGCCGAGGTCTTCGAGGTCAAGCTCGAGATCCAGAACATCTCCTTCCTGGAGTCCCGTGCTACCACCCAGGCCCGTCTGGCCGAGCGCGTCACCAAGGCCGAGGCCCAGAACCAGAACCTGCAGGCCCAGGCTCCCGCTCCGGTCGCCGCTGCTGCGCCCGTCGCCGTCGCGCACGCCAGCGCCGTGGATGAGCAGCTGCCGTTCGGCTGAGCCAAGCCACCACACTCCACCTGGTGGTGGAGTCCTCACCGTCCAGATGAAGGAGCAATTCGTGAGCAAGCAGTCCCGCGTCCGCATCAACCTCGGCAGCAAGACCAAGACCGCTGGCACTCCCACGTCCCGCGTCCGCATCAACCTCGGCGAGACCTCGAAGGCGGCGGAGAAGCCGGCCTCCCGAGTTCGTATCAACCTCGGTGGCAAGAAGAGCTGAACACCCGGAATGGAAGGGGCCCTGCTTTCAGCGCCCCTTTCGCCATTTTCCGTCACTCGCCGTAGCTATGACACGGCTTCTGAATACCGAGAACCGATTACAGCGATCCATGCCCCCAATAGAAGAAGAAGGCCTGGCCGACCAGGAGCTGTGCAAGGGCTACCTGAGTCGCGGGGCCAGCGCATTCGGCTCTGGCCGCCAGGCGGAGCAGTCAGTCACCTTCGAGGAATTCCGGGCAGCCGCACGGCGGTTGGCCCAATAGGCCCGCCACAGACTTCTGCACGGAGCGGTTCGAATCCGCAGTGCGCCGGGTGATCCTCGGCGTACGCCAGTGGGCACACCGTGCAGACCGACCGCGGAACAGGTTCGATTCCTGAGCGCCGCATCTGATCCCTGCGGCGCGTCCCTGGAGATCTCCGCGGCTCCGGCTTCCTCAGCACCCCGTGCGCGCTCTGCCTTCGGGCAGCAGCTGCGCCGGGGTGCTGTGTTTTTTCTTTTTCGTGGCTCGCCTTGTTCGTCCCGTGAAGGCAGTGAGCACAAGGATCAGCGGAGCTGATCCGGATCTGGCGTTGAAGGACATCCTCGTCGCGTCAGGAGCCGAGCCATGAACTGCCCGAACTGCGCCAGCGACATGGAGTCGAACGCTCACGGCGTCCGCGCCAGCAAGAAGGTCAAGAAGGTCACGCACACGTGCTCCGAGTGTGGTTACAGCGAGACGCGCTGACCAGCGGCTTCTTCGCCTTGCCCACTCGCGTCCACTGCGATCTCGAAGGAGACCACGCCGATGAATGCGCTTCAGACCATGCCCGGCTTGCCCATCATTCTCATCGTCTTCGCTGCCGCCCTCGCAACGATGGGACTCGCCTTCCTCCTGCCGGACCTGATCGGACGGAAGCCGAGGGCCATGGGCTACGGCAGCAAGACCGAGCAGTGCGTCCGGACCGCCGTCGGGACCTACGTGTTCCTCGTCGAGCCCAGCGGCTACCTCGAGTACGCGTTCGGCGCGGTCCCCGGCAGCATCGGCATCGTCGTCCGGCATTCCCGGAACGGCATCGACGACATCGGGGTGTTCGTCCACTGGCTGACGAAGCCGGACGACCTCGTGCACCAGGACCTCGCCACCTTGGAGGCCGCACGCATCTACGGCGTGCACTGTGAGCTCGACGAGCTCGCCTTCTTCGAACCCATGCCGGCGGTCCGGGCCCAGCACAAGCCACTCACCAAGGAGCACTGACCACCATGAGCTTCCTCAGCCGCATCGGCTTCATCGAGACCGCAGAGCAGGAGCAGGCCCGGCTGGCCCAGGCCCCCGAAGGCTCGATCAACCACTACCTGTCCACCCTGCCCGTGACCATCGAAGAGTGGCCCAAGGACCTGGTCGTCGAGCTGCCCTGGGAGCCGCCGCGCGCGAGCCAGTCCTACCGCGTCGTCGTGGTGCCGATCGAGTTCCGCAAGGACACTCTGCCCGACGGTGTCGAGGAAGAGCCCGTGCCACGTAAGCGCCACTCCGGTTCCTGGACGTGCGCCGTGGTGTTCTCCGAGCACCCGAGCTATTCGGTCGGCGGCTACCGCATCGTCGTCCCGGCCGCCGAGCTGGCCCGCGGCCGGAGGATCGACCTCGCCGGGGTACCGGCCCAGGCCTGACCCCACGAGCGCAACGCATCCGCACCATCAACCCCCGCAGGGATCACGCCGTGCGGGGGCTCCTCATACTCGCCCCCCACTCGACTGAAGCAGAAAGCAGACGCCATGTCCCGCACCAGAACCTCTCCCGTGCTCCTCGTCCATGTGGCCCTGCGCTCTGTTCCCTGACCCCACGCCCCTCAACACCACCCAGCAGAAGGCAAGTTCCGCTATGTCCACCGCGGCCCGCAGGCGAGACGCCGCCGTCCGCCAGCCGCAGCCCATCGAGCGGACACCCACATGGCCCCGCTCAAGCCGCACCAACACGTGGACTGAGCGCGGTCTTGCGGCCGCTGCCTCTCCGGCTCATCGAAATTCGCCAGAACTCCGTGCGATGCCGTGCTCCCCATAGCTTCCGGGTGTCGGCCCGCCCCGAGCCGCCCAGCCCCTTCACAGAGACGAGTCGCAGACATGACGATCAACGAACCGTTTCAGCCGCTGACTGCAGAGCAGCGAAGCCACATAACCGCGCGCTGCCGCAAGTTCATTTCCCTGAAGGCGAACCTGGAAGGGGTGCCGAACAAGCAGTACGTGGAAATCTTCGACAACCTGGCCAGGGCCGTCCTCGGCGCCCTCGCCCAGGGTGTGGCCGACCTCGGCGGCGGCAACCCCTTCGCCGTCACGGCCTTCATCGACGCTACTGACGAGCGACTCTCCGCGACGGTTGAGAGCGACGGTTCCCGTCTTTACGACGACACGGCCCCTGCCCTCGTCGGCCAGGTGATCTTTGCTTCGCGGGCGGCGTATCACACGGCGGGGGTCGTGGCTCGTACCACGGAGCCTGACGGCAGCACTGTCGTTCAGGCGTGGAAGCTCGTGGACGGACACCCGCTGCCCCTCCCAGCGTCGATAGCTGCCCAGATGTGCGCAGACGATGTGAGGACCGGCAAGCCCCAGGAGCCGCAGCGGGACATCCGCTACACCGACGCCTTCGACATTGCGCCGCTGTTCCTGCGCCTTCCTTGATCCGACGACCCTCCGCCCGGCACACCGGGCGGAGGGCGACCCGGCGTCGATCGCTCGGCGCCACCTCCGCGCCTGCCCCATCTGAACGGGAAGAGGAACCCGATATGGCATCACGCCACAGTGCTGGCGTCAGGCCGATCGGACGCCGACGCCACGCGTTGCGAGCACGAGGTGAAGACCTCCGGCCGGCCCCGCGACCCCGAGTCCGGTTGCACCGGCCGCACCCAGTTCCAGATCGTGTGCAGTGAGCACGGCACCGTCGGAAAGCCGCACTCCCTGAAGCTGTTCGCCGGCCCGGCGGCCGCCGCGCACCGCCAGGAGCACCGCGCCGCCCTCGCCATCTGCTGCCCCCGCACCGATCCGCCCCGCACCGCCCCCACAGCCTGACGCCCGCTTTCACGGCCCGGGACGCCCTACGCATCCCGGGCCCCCGCATGGGAGGACACGTAGATGACCACCTTCATGGACCGCTTCGCCGACCGCGTCACCGAGGTCACCACCGAACTCGCCACCCTGGACATCCCGCTCACCGTCCCGGCCGGCCCCTTCACCACCGATGAGTACGGCTGGATCGACTTCACCCCGGAGATCGACCGCTCCGGCCTCGCCTGGTGTACCGCCGTCCGGATGCTCGCCGACCACCACCACACCCCTCTCTCCCGGCAGATCCTCAATGCCGACGCACTCCTGCGTGAGCTGGGAGTCCCCGGACTCGCCACCCTGCACCGCGACCTGGTCGGCGCCCCCATCGACTACCGATTCACGCCCTGCCCCTACTGCGACGGCATGGGCGAAGACCCCACACTCCCCACCTGCGAACAACTCGGCTGCCGCATCCCGGCGAGCATCGCCGACCACCCCCACGGCTGCCTCGTCTGCCGGGGCGAGACCTACGAGCCCGAGTACTACGCGGAGCGGCAGATGGACGAGGCAGAGCAGCTGTGGGCCGAAGCGCTCGCGGCCAAGACACCGCCCCGCCGCTCGTGGCGCACTCTGCTGCACCGCCGCTGAAGAACCACCCCAGCCCGGCCCTGGGCGGCTGCCGACTGGGCGGACCGTCAGGCATGGCTTGCCGCCGACCACTTCCGCGACACACTCGCCAACGGAAACCGGGCAATGCGGGTGATGATCTGTCGCTACGCAGCCGAGCTGCATGCCGCGAACACCGCACCGGCGCCATCTCCTGAACTCTTCTGGTGGTACCGGCTCGGCTCCACCTGGGACCTGATCCCTGCATATCGCACCGCGCGCGGCCTGACCGGCCAGGGCGCCTGACACCCCAACCTCCTTACGGCGCCTTGCACTGGGCTGGGCGTCCATGGCAACGGAACCCGAACCAACCCGAGGAGAGAACCCCGCATGTCCACGTTCACCGCACGCCCCAGCCTCACCAAGACCCGCCCCGCGTACGACAGTCACACCGGCGCCATGCTCCGTGACGCGCTCGAAGCACTCGGGATCGTGCACCATGTCGACAAGCCGTGGCGCGGCCTGCCTATTCAGTACCTGGTGTGCAGCGTGCCGGAGCGTGCGCGGGTGTGGATTCACTGTGTGGCCGACCCGTCCGCCCGCACCCCGGAGGGGCGCCGGTTCGCCGATCACTACGACCTGCCCAAGGTCGCACTGTGGGCTGTGGCCGCCGTGGTCACCGACGACGAGTCAACCCGGTTCGTGTTCAACAGGTTTGGCGACGAGCACAAGCCCAAGGCGAGCGCGGGCATGCAGGCTGGGCAGTGTGCTGCCGCCGTGGCCGACCACTTCGGGCTGACGGTGCCGGAGCCGAAGTACACCTGTCTGCACTGCGCGCGCGTTATCGAGTGGATCGAGGCCGACGGGCAGGGCGCTTGGTACGACTCGTCCAACTGGATCGGGTGCGTGGACGGCGAGAGCCTGCACGCCCCGGAGCCGCTGTGTGGCTGGTGCGAGGACTATGGGCTGATCGAGTTCTTCGACGTCTCCACCGACGCCCTGAAGGGGCACACCACGTGCGACAACGCGCCGTGTGTCGCCCGGCGCATCATGCGCAGCAATCAGGCCGAGCGCGAGCGCCAGCCCGCGCAGGCGCAGGCCGCCGCGCACGAGTGCACCGGCCCCCTGTGCTGCCCCCCGTTCTAACCCTCATGGCGCCCCCGCCCCTGCGACGAGTGCGGGCGGGTCGGCCGTTCTCTGTCAAGTTCAGCGTTTTGAGCAAGAGCTGACAGTCCTGACCCACCCACAACTTATGGAGAACCTCATGCATGGACCCACCGTTACCGCCTTCCCGGAGACCGCCGCCCTGTACGCCGTCCTCAACAAGGACACCGAGGAGGCCGAACGCATCGTCTCCGGAATGCTGCCGAACGAGCGCGCCGAGTTCGGCCGGCAACTGGACCAGCTCCGGAGCATGCTGGCTGACCGATTCGGCAACGACCGAGGTGGCAGTTCCAACATCGACGATGTGCTGAGCGGGCTGTTCACGACGCCTCGCACCTGATCGGTACCTCCGATCCGAACCAGGAGTACCAGTGACGACCGAACTCGACTACAAGCTGTGGTTCTACCCGCGCGGAGGTGAGCGCGAGAACGACCGCGAGACACACGGGAGCTTCGGCACTCTCGCCGAAGCCATGGCCGCCAGCGACCTCCCCAGCAGCCCCAGCAGCGATTGCTGGGATCCGTTCACCACCGACACATGGCAGCTCGATGCCCCGGTCATCGAGGCCGCTGGGCGCCAACACTCGTGGTGGTCCATCGACCGCAAGCCCGATCAGTCCCTGTCGGACTCATTACTGAAGGAACCGAGCGCCATGACCGGCCCTGAGGCCCGTGAGGTCACGATCACCGAGCGGCTGGAGCGGATGCGTGCGGGCCAACTCGCCGCCCTGCCGACCGTCGCGGAAATCCGGATGGCGTACCCGCTCGCCGGTGGGGGCGCCACGCTGCGGCTCATGACCGCCGAGGGCAGCACGGCGGAACGCCACATGATCCCGCTCACGGAGCGCGGCCCAGCCGGTCGGGAGAACGACCCAGCCGGGATCTACCTGGACGCCATCACCGACGGGGCGAACACGGAAGGGCTGAAGATCGCCGCCGGGTGGCACCTGATGCGGCTCGGCTTCAACTACGCGCGCGGCGCGGCCTGGGCGCCGTACACCGGCAGCGCGAGCAGCGAGGCGCAGTGGAAGGAGTGGGCGCCGATGCTGCATGAGGGGCACCGGTGGCCGCACACGGTACGCGTCGCCATCACGGCGTTGGCCGAACACCTCGCCTACATAGACCGCGCGTACGGTCCCGCGCCGGAACTGCCGGACCTTCCGGACGATGTGAGCGCGCACCCGTCCGGCCCTCGTTCCTGGCAGATCAGCTACGCCAACCGCCGGTTCTGGCAGCTCTCCTACCGGCCCCAGATGGGCGGCGACGTGTGGACCCTGTACGCCGACCCGGCCCGTACCAAGTCCCTCGCCAGGGCCGCAAACCCCGGTGAACTCCTCGCCACCATCCCCGCCCGTGACGCCGAAGCGCAGGCCCGCGCGACGGCTCGCAAGGGCTACTGAGACAAGGGCTGCTGAGACGAGATCCGACACGATGACAGTAACGATCACCGCGGCACGCGGCCGGTTGGTCCGGCGCCACACGGCCAGCATGCGGCGCGCGGTCAGCGTCGTCCGCTTCACCCGCGCCACCCAGTACAGCGGGGGGCCGAGGCCCCATCGCCGCCTAAGGCGTGTGTGGGCTGCCGCTGGGCTTGCACACACCGACGGCGCCCCTCCAGCTCCACCCCTCCAACGCAATTCATCTGCGAGAGAGAGAAGAGGACTCAGTGTCCGCATCATCCCAGAGCCGCGAACCGGGGATCTCCCCCGCGCGAGAGGCCTTGTACCGCGCTCTCGTTGGCGCCTGCTACTCGGACGCCGAGGCAACCCAGCTGATCGACAAGTTCGAGATGGAGGTCCTCGATGACGAGGACGCCGCTCGCGGACTGACGTCCCGCTTCAACCGAGGAGGCACCCGGTGATCGCCTTCCCCTCTACCGCCGTCCCGGTGCCGGACCGGATTGCCCAGATGATCGGCGCGCAGATGCCGATCCACGTGCTTCAGGCGGAGATCGACGCCGAGGTCGAGAAGGCCGAGGCGCTCCGCTTCCGCCCGCTGGTCTCCGCCGAGGACCATGCGGACCGTGAGGACGCCCTCGCCCGCCTGGCGTGGCGCAACAGGATCCTCGCCGCCTACAACCCGGGCCTGATCGTGAAGGCCGGTGGTCAGCGATGAGCGCCGAGGACAAGCTGACCGACTTCATTGTCGACCTGCTGCACAAGGCGGGCGTGCTCAACAGCCTGATGGACGACGAGCAGGCGTCGCCGATACACGACGAGGTCGACAGCCTCATAGGCGCCAACCGCGCCGAGATCCTGACCAAGGCGCTGACCGCGTCGGAGCGCACGTTCCTGGCGTTCGCGCTGGAGCTGGCGGCCGATGCCATGGCCTCGCGCGGTGACGAGTTCACCGCCGAGGACGACGCCGCGCTGGCTTCCCTCCGCCGCCTCGCCGCCTCCTACTCGTCCCCCGCTGCCGGGGACAAGCAGCCGGAGCCGCAGACGCGGCAGTGCGGCCACGACGACTACCACACCGGTCACGCCTGGGCCGACCAGCCGCACATCTGGTGCCCCGGCCACACCTTCGAGGCGGGTGAGCGGTGATGGCCACGATCGGTATCCCGCCGCGTAGCTCCGGCGACTGGGACGTGCCCGCCGCGCAGTTGGCTGCGGACCTGAAAGCCCAGGCGCTGCGCCTCGGTGAACTCGCCGAGCAGCGCCACCAGTACCTCGGCCTCGACCCGACAGCGCGTTCACCGTCCCCGGCAGCTGCTGCCTCTTCCCCGCCCGCCACAACCAGACCAGAGGCGCACGATGAGCGACCCTTCGAAGATCGCCGAACACTTCAAGAGCGACGTCCCGAACCACACCATCACCGCGCAGCGGGAGGACGACACGTTCCGATACCTCCGGTTCGCCGCCCCGAAGACCAGCATGACCGTCATCGAGCTCGTCACCTGGCCTCACAACCTGGTGATCGCGGGAAGTCACGGTTCGTTCCACTTCGCGCATTACGCCTCGGACCGTGAGGACATCTTCGACGCGTTCCGTGGTCGCATCAGCCCGGACCACTGGGCGCGGATGTTGGTCAACGGCCGCGATTCCGTTGCTGAGTACGACCGAAGCCTCCTCGAAGCCCGGATCAGGGAGTACACGCGGGATGCCATCCGCGACGGATGGGCCCCGCGCGGCGTCGGCAAGGCAGTCACGGAGGAGGTACTCCAGAGCGGATACCTCGACGACGAGGGCAGCGCCCTTCGACTGGTGGACGAGTTCGAGTTCGGCGTGACGACCCGGGAGGAGTGCTCCTGCGGCGCCACCGACGACGACGCCAGCCAGCGCGACCGCGGCGTCATGTGGGTCATTCGTCACCAGAGGGAGTACGGCAATACGCACAAGGTCAGGACGCGTCGGCTCGAAGGATTCGACTTCATCGACGTATACGAGTGGAACATCCGCTCCCTCGATTACCACTATGTCTGGCAGTGCCACGCGATCACCTGGGGCATCGGCCAGTACGACGCCGCCCGCGAGGCGGTGGCGGCATGAGCGGGACCGCCAGCTGGCCGAAGGCGCCGTTCGAGGGGTGGTAGCCCGATCCCTGGAGGGGCCGCCACTTGCGCGATCGTTTCCTCGACCGGTTCCTGGCCGAAGACGCGCCAGGCAAGAGAGCGGCGGATGAACCCGCCGATTTGGTGGAAGTCGGTGAAGTCGCCGAGCAAGTAGGCGAACGCGGCCCTGGCCAAGCTCCCCACCTGACACGTCATGCGGCCCGGGGACATGTACACCGGGGCCGGTCCCAACTCCCCAGAAGGCAGCCGGTCAGCCGCGACCGGCAATGGCGAGGGGGGGCAAGACATGGGCCACGCTCCGGCTGCGCGTCGAGAAGACCACCGCGATCTGCACCCGCCCGGCCACGGTCCCGGGGGTGCTCGCGGACTTGGCGCTAGAACCGCAGTCCGGCGCGCTCCCGCAAACCCGGGGCACACGGACGCACATGTTCCTGCAGGAGAACGGCACGCCTGCCGACGGCGGCTGAGCAGACCGAGGCGCGGCAGGTGCTCGCTGACCACATGCGCGGCTGGTGGTATCAGTCGGCAGCGGCAACTCGGACCGGAGTGCGATCCCGAACCCCGCACCGGACACAGCCAGTTCGACAACGACCAGGACCCGATCCCCGGACTGTAGGAGAGGAGCACCGCTGTGTACGAGACCTGGGTCCGGCTGACCGACATCACCGGTCGACACCGCCTTCAAGGCGACCAGGACGCCGCGCGCTGTGCCGAATGCGGCGTCACCGTCTGGCAGCGTCAGACCCCCCATCACGAGCCCGGTCCCCGGGAGTGGCTGGAATGGCTGGCCCCCGACGGACGCGACTGGACGTCCTTCCCAGAAGGCGACACACGGGTGAGCTACCCGGACGGCAGTGCCCCCTCCTGCCCTCCGCAAGAAGTCGAAGCCCTGTGCCCGTGGGAGGACAACGCGCGCCGCTACGGCCACGTGTGGGGTGACGTGCAGATGGAGACCGCTCTGCGGACGTGGTGCGGGCGGCATCAGATGGCGGTGGCCGACTGTCCCGAGCCAGGCCCGTACTGCCCGGGAGCTCTGGCGCACGAGGACGGTGAGGAAGGTCGGCCCGGTCCGTGCACCGGACGGCAGGACTCGTGCCGGTGCATGTGCCCGGCCTGCTGCGGCGACACCCCGGGCGTGTGGGGTTACGACGGCGAATACTGACGCGCCCGGGGGATACCGGCCCAGCGCACCGGCGGATTCCGTCGTAGTGGAACTTCGAGGCCGCGAGTGATGCGGCGGGCATGGTCGCACTGCACCTTGACCCCCTCGTGCGCCTGTACGCGGGCAGCCTCGCGCCGGGGGGGGCGATCACTGCCCCGACCATGGCGAGCGGCGACCAGGTCGGCAACAACGTCGATGAGACCCCTGCTGAGCCCCCGATGTGGATGTCTCCCGCCGGCCTCCGGGTCATGGACGACCTGCGGCATCGACATCGACGGCTTCAACGGCGTCCTTGTTCGCTTGACCATCCCGCCACTGTGGCTCGACCTGCTCGCTGACCCTGCTTCACCGTTCCTCGTCCAGATCGCCGGCGAGTTAGACGACCAGTACCCCGACACCGCCACCTGGCAGTTCTGGAACGGCGAGCAGTGGCGGGCGCTCGACCTCCCGGACATACCGAGCTGAACACCCTGACGAACGTGGCCCACGCATTCCGTTCGGCTCAACAGCGCCCTGATGTACGACGGCGTCGCCGTGAACCTCACGCATGAGCCAGTCGTCGGCATCGGCTCCGCCGCCAGCGGACCGGCGAGGCCGCCTGTGTGCCACACCCGGCATTCCTGGGTCTCCCGACCCTAAGAGCAGGCGACGATAGATGTCGTGGTCGTAGCCGCGGTCGGCCAGCAGGGCGTCTGGCCGTCGGCGCGGTCTGCCGCGGCAGCCCGCGACGGCCGGGATCTTGTCGAGCAGGGGCAGCAGCTGGGTGACGTCGTTGCGGTTTCCGCCGGTCAGCGACACCGCGAGCGGGATGCCCTGCCCGTCGACGATGAGATGGTGCTTGCTGCCCGGCCGCGCTCGGTCGAC
>NZ_JBSFTT010000081.1:0-12698 GCF_053591415.1 Streptomyces sp. NPDC003032
GCGGTAGATAACCGCATCCACAACGGGAGTCGGGGGAACTTCAGAGTGCTTCACGCACATGAAGGACACGCTCGTGCGGGCTCAAGATAACGGCCATTGATCTTCTTGCCCGCGTCGTAGCCGCGGCTGTTCCGGCCGACGGTGGAGGCCGCCTTGACCGACTGGGAGTCGACGATCAGCGTCACCGGGAACGGGCAGTGGCCCTTGCCTGTGCGGATGTGGCGCCGCAGCTGGTCGCGGATGAAGGTGACCACTCCGGCCAGGTTCCATCGCGCAAAGAACCCGTAGACGGTCTGCCAGGGTGGAAAGTCCGCAGGCAGGGCCCGCCATTTCGTCCCGTTGTCGACCAGGTAGCGGATGGCGTCTACGATCTGCCGGCGGGGCCATTTCTCGGGGTGCCCGCCGGTCTTGGTCTGGCATGCCTCAATGGGCAGCAACGGTTCGAGCAGGGCCCATTCGCCGATGGTGGTGTCGGAGGGATAGCGGCGGGGCCGGTGACGGACAGGGGTCGGCATGGCAGGACTCGTGTCAGGAGCGGGAGGGCTTCGAGAGCTGGGCGAGGGTGGAGCGGACGCCGGTCAACTGGTCGGTGACCAGCTGGGCCCACTCGTCATCGGGGTAGCGGGCCAAGTGGGGTTCGAGCGTCCCCGTGATCATCCGGGTCAGCCGTCCCAGGATCTGGGCGAGCTGCTTCTTCTCGTACTCGATCCAGTCCGCGGGGTCGTCGGAGAACATGTAGCCGTCCTTGCGCCGCCAGATGATCGGGGTGAGATGTTCGGCCGCCCCGACATCGCGCAGGTGCCGCACCGCGCGGGCGACCTGGGAGCGGGTGAGGCGGGTGGCCACCATGAGCTGGTAGGTGTGCAGGCCAGCGGGTCTTGCTTCCATCAGGGCGACGCGGACCAGGTCGCCGTAGTGCTCGGACAGCGGCCGCGCTTCCCGCGGCCGGGGCCGGCGGGCGCCGCGGCATGGCCTACTCGCCCTTCAGGAGCTGGGTCAGCTGCTCATCCAGGGTGAACTCGCCGTGATCGAGCGCGCCCTCCAGCCAGTCCGCCGCGGCGCGGACCCGGGCCAGCTGGCGCCGGACGGTGTCGCGTTCGTCGTCGGTGAACTGCTGGCCGCGCATCTTGGGGACCAGCCGTCCCAGGGTGGCCACGAAGCCGTGGCAGGAACCCACCAGGTCCACGTATTCGAGGGTGTGCTCGATCTTGCGGACGGCCGGGACGCGGTCGCGGATCTTCTCGCGGCTCTCGGCGGTGTTGTCGAACTGAGCGCGGTTCACCAGCATCCGCGTGGTGTCGTCGCGCATCGTCGAGCGGGCCACCGCCGGGCGTCGCAGCAGATCGCGGGTGACTTCCTGTGCGGTGTCGTCGTCGCGGGTCAGCTCGGTGACCACCCGCATCTTCTCGGCCGGGGTGACGTGCTCGGTCACCTTGGGCCGCTTCAGCAGGTCGGTGGCGACCTGGGCGGCGACCTCGTCGTCCCGGGTCAGGTCGGCGACGGCTGCGACCTTCTCATCCAGCGTGACCGGGCGGTCGACCCGCTGGCCGACCACGCGCTTGGCGCCGTCCGGCGTCCATTGCCGAGCTCCGGTGCGCGGGTTGAACGGTGCGTCCTCGATCGCCGCCCACCGCTCGTCCTCGTCCGCGACCGAGGCCAGGATGCGGTGAACGGTGAACGACACCCCTTCCTTGCGCTTGTCCTTGGGCCATCGGTTGGCGGTGTAGCGCCAGTCCTCCACGGTGTTCCGCTCCACGCCGATATCGTCCGCGAACAGCTGCAGTGACTCCGCGACGGTGAACAGGTCCTCCGTGCCGTTGGGCATCGACCCGCCCACCGGGCGCATCGGCTCGATCTCCAAGGCCATGTCGCCCAGGGCGAACTGGGCGCGGGCGACCTGTGCGATCAGTTCCTTGGCCTGCGCGACGAGCTGTTCGTAACGGTGCCGGGTGACGTTCCCGACCCGGTCCTTCACCTCGGTCATGACGACCACCGCCCTCACGGGGACCGGCCCGGCCGCTCAGGATGCGACCGGTCACAGGGGCGCCGACCCCGGTCATCCACCACCCTCGCGCGGGCCCGACCGGCGCAGACAGAGCGCGAGCCGGGTGCACCGGAAGCACCCGCCCAAAGACTCCAGCCCCCGTGCAAAACCAGGGGTGTTGGAGGTTTTTGCGAGGCGTTCACCTACGGCGTTTCCGCAACACCAAAACGCGACGCCTGGCGCTGCCGACAGGCCCGTACCCGGCAGCGGTTGGAGCAATACACCGCTGACCTCGACCGCTCCACCCCCACCGTCCACGACCGCCCGCACACCGGACACACCGCCTGCTCGCCCCGCTGTATCGCCGCCACCTGCGACCGTGTCCGCCGCATCCTCCGCCACCGCCGCGACCTGCACCGGCTTGAACAGAACACCGCGGCCGCCGCCATCGTCACCGGCAACGGATCACCACACTCCCGGCAATACCGCCGGACCGTCCTGCCAACCCCCACACGGCAGATCATCCAGCCGCCAATGCCTCACGGCCAGAGTTCAAAGACACCTACTAATGGTGCAGTCGGGTATTGGAACTCTCGGAATGCTCCGGTCACGATCTTCCTCTCTGGCTGACATCGGCGGCGTAGGCGGCCCAGTCCCCGGCCGACGCCTTCTGCCACTGGACTGCGACCTTGATGTGGACGCCGAGCATCCGGGCGAGGATCGCGGCTGGAAGCTCGGTCGCGAGGGTGAACAGCGCGGTGGACCGATCCTGTTTGGGCCGAATCCCGATGTTGTGGAGGCGCTTGCCGATCTGGCTGTCGGTGAGAGGGCGGCCTGGATGGCCGCCTGGGAACAGCCAGGGGACACCGTCTGGAGTGCCGATCTTGGCCTTGCCGCGGCGGGTCGCGATGAGCTCGCGGACTAGGCCGGCCAGTGGTGTGGGGAGGACGACCGGCGAGCTGCCGAATGTGATCGTGACGGTGTCGCCGTCGATGTGGACATCACCAACGGTGAGTTGGCTGATGGTGGCAATCTTCTGCGCGTAGAGGATCAGCAGCAGGCCGGCGACGCGATCCGGGGTCGGCAGCGTGTCGTCGTTGAGGAGGCGCCGGGCGTCGGCCCAGCGCTTCTCGCTGTCGATGGCGCCCTGGGGGCCGGTCCAGCGGACGGTGCCGTAGGTGAGTCCGCGGGCATGCCGGTGCTGTACCGACCAGCGCACGAAGTGGCCGGTCTCGTCGCGGTAGCTGACCGTGGCATCGGCCATCCAACGTTCCAGGTCCGGCTGGGTGCACGTCCCCAGCGTGAGCCCTCCGCGGTTGAGCCAGGTGAGGAAGCTGTCGGCTGCGGAGACGTGGCAGCGAACGTTCAGATCCTGGAGTCGAGTCGTGTGGTCTTCGCCGAGACGTCTGCGGAGCCGACGCATGTGGTGCCAGACGGCGTAGCCGTGCAGGACCCGACGCTCGGCGAGATCGGTGCGAGCCTGGACTGTCTCGGTGATCCATTTCTCGAGGGCGAGGAGCCGTTCGTCGCGAGGGGGGAGAGCGCCGGTCGCGACCAGGACACTGCGCAGGTGGGCCAGCACTTTGCCCGGAGGAAGCTCGTCAAGGACCTCGTGGGTGACGGGCCTTTCGTCGCGTCCTATGAACTCGAGGAGGTCGCGTGCCTTCGAGCGGGAGACCCAGGCGATGGCGACGTCCGGGCGCTCGGCACCCGTCAATGCGTCGTGGAACGGGGTGAGTTCAGGACGGATGTCTCCGGTGGCGTCACTGAGGAGCTCGCGTACTTGCTGGTCGAGGACGCATCGCTGACAGGGGCGGGGGCTGAGCTGCCAGGTGGTGGTGCAGACCGGGCAGCGGCCCCAGAAGTCGGGGTCGGGGTTGGTGCACCTCGCGCACAACGGCGCCTCCCAGGTGCCGCCGCGGGCCTGGGTGACGGCGTCGCAGCCGCTGCAGGTCACCCATCGGTGCTGGCAGCGTTCGCACCACGGCTGACCGATAGCCCGGGACATCTCGCAGGGCGCCATCCGTCCACAGATGCCGCACTCAGCGGTGATCCTCGGGCGGCAGTTGTTGCAGCGCGGGCCGTCGGTAGCGGCCCCGGACGCTCAACCCAGCACACCAACACCGAGCACAGGCCCCGCCCCCCAGGGCGGGGCCTGTGCCGGCCTCAGCACGCCGGCCCGGACGCACAGCACCTCGAAGGAGCGGTTCAGGTTCCGCGGCTCGATGGGCGTGCCGTTCTTGGGGGGTGAAGACCAGGCCGTGGCCGCTGCCCTTCCAGGCGTCGCCGCCTGCGGCCTTCCCGTCGGTGAGCTGATTCTCTGACCCGGACCGACGGATACCGTGGGGGTATGCACAACGACCACCACGACCTCTCCTGGATCGGCGAGCACGCCTACGCCGACACGCCGTCTCGCGACACACCAGGTATGCGTGACGGGATCTCGTTGACCGCGATACGCGGCATTGACACGTCCGCGTGGCTCGACCGCCTGGGCGCTGTCACGACCGGGATGCCGGTCGCGTACCGGGACTACACCATCCCGGACGACGTCGAAGGGTCGCTCGCCATGGTCGGAACCAGTGGCGACTGGTCCTTTGTCCTGGAGGACGGGGACGCGGCCACAGTGTTCCTGTCCCAGTTCGACAATGATGACGTTCTGTCCCGTGAAGGAGAGGAGATGGTGTGCGTGACGCTCAACCGCCACGATGCGCCTGCCATGATCCTCTACTCCTCTCCGGCCGATGACCGGATGGCATGGTCGGCTGATTTCGGCACGGCCTTCCTGGACGGGTACTCCGCGCTTCCCGAAGACACCGCGGCCCGCCTGTCCGTTCTTGACGACAGGCTCGCTGCTTACGGTGCCGTCCATGCCCGGCTCGCTCCTCCGGCCCGTCCGTGGTCGGAGATGGGCCTGTCGGACTGGGCGCCGGCCGTGTATCGGGCCGTCGGCTGCCTGTTCGGCATCCGGATCGACCGGGACGACGTCGAACAGGGACAGCTGCCCGCGGTGGTACTGCCGGAGCCCGTGTAGAGGCGACCAGGACACAAAGAGGGGAGGGGCGGCACGCCTGGCTGGTGTGCCGCCCCTCCCCTGTGCTGTTACAGGGTCAGCTCGTCTCAGCACTCGCCGAGATCGGCTATCCGAGCGAATGGGTTGACGCCAGATCCATCACCGAGCGGGATGACTTCCGCAGCATTCTTCGAGATGCCGTTACGCGCGAAACCTTGGGCCTGCTCTCACCCGCCCCGCGCGACGCCTTCCCTGAATGGGTTCGAGTTCGCACACCGCGGCCGCGAGGCAAGATCGGCAAAGCGCGCCAGTGCAGGGGAGACGGGCTGACCTTGTCTACGCTGACCGGGACGTGGTCATCAAGCATGTTCACGCGCAACAGGCCTGATGGCCTGACCCCCAGCACGGTAAAGGGCGACTACCGCCTTCGCATCATTGCGAACGGCACAGCGCTGGTCGTGCAGGACGAGAGCGGGGCCGTGATCGAAGCCGAGTTCTCCTCCATGTCCGTGACCATCACAGACTGACCACCTGCACCACTGGCCAGCTTGTCGAGGGAAGCTCGAACAGCCTCGATTCGGCGAGCGCCCACGAGATCGTCACGCACACCTACGCGGGGCATCAGGCAAGCTCACAACCGATCCGGTCAGCTGAGCGTTCGGAAAAGCGCGCGAGCCGCTTGAGCTCGTGGACGGTGAAGATGACCGTCGCCTCCGGGGCGGCCTCCTTGAACTGGTGGGCCAGCTTGAGCGCGGCCTCCAGCTCGGGACGCACCTTGATCCGGGTGCTGATCAGCTCGGAGAACACCTTGTGGCAGTCGGCCGCGTGGAGGGCTTCGAGCTGGCTCGCCAGCTCCTGCCGGGCTGTTGAGGTGCGGGCGTATCCGATCCGGATCAGCTTGCTGTCGCGCTGCGCGGGCACCGCCGCGGGCGCGGGGCCCTGCTTCCACGGCCGCCCCGGGCCGCGGTCGGCGGGGACCAGGACGTCGAGGTGCTCGCGCAGCGCGGCAATGAGGACGAAACGGGGGGTGTGGTACTTCGTGGCGGTCTTGCCGCCGCGCGTGCGGCACGCGCTCCCGACGGGCACTTCGCACTTGGGGCAGTCGTTGCGCTCTACCGCATCTGCGGCGGCCGTCACCGGGCGTTGAGCGTACGGGCGTCGCCCCGGCTGTACCGCCTGCCACCCTGTCACCTCCAGAAACCGGTCAGCAGTGGGAACCGTTGTTCGTTATGAACGAGGTGTAGTAGTCGCTGACCCAGCCGTTCTGGTCGTTCGACTCCCGGCGCACGTGCCACCACGCCTGGTTGCCGTTGACGGACGTGCCGGTGTCCCAGCAGTGCGCCCACAGCAACTCACCCTCCTGAAGCGTCCCGAGGATGGCGCACCCGCCTGCCCCGGAGTGCGGCCCGGAGCGCAGCCTGACGTCGGTGCCATACACGTTGCTCGTCTGTCCGGACGGGTTGCTCCACGAGTGACTGCAGGACAATGCTCCAGTGGGCGAGGCCACGGCTGGGGCCGCCGAGGTCGTCGCCAGCCCTCCGGCCAGCAGCGCCCCCGCCGCGACGACACGACCGACGCGAAAACGAATACGCATGTCTCTCCCCTTCTACCTACGAACCGCTTGCAGGCCGCCGGCAAGACATGCTCAGGTCGTGAGCGCGGAGTGCCACAACATTGGCATAGCGTGCCAGGCGATGGACAGCACAACAGAGTACGGATGGCCTCGACATTCCACTACCTCTGGGAAAGCCAACGTAGGCCTGCGGATTCCAGACACCAGCGACTGGCAGGAGTACGACTACTGGTTCGTGTACTCCTGCCATGCTCTGGCCTGGGCTGTTGCCCAGTACGACACCCCGCTGGTGCCCGCCGGCTGACCGGGCCCGGTTCAGTCCTCCGCGCCGTCGCCCGCTGGCTGTTCCCCGGCCGACGGGCCGGTCAGCCGCTGCACCCCTTCGCTCTGTCCGAGCTGATCAACGACCTCGGTGTCCCCACGACCACCAGCCGCACCACGGCGATCTGCCAGCAGGTACTGGAAATGCCCGCTCCCGTCGTCGCGGGCGCGCTCGGCTACCACCACGTCACCACGTCACCACGATCCGCCTCGTATCCGAGGCCGGAGGCAGCTGGAGCCGATACGCCTACGGCGACCGCACACGGTCACCAGCAGGGTGGACTCCACGAGGAACTGGCGACAGCTGAATAGGCGAGCCCATCAGTAAGCGCCGACGTTGGCGGATGTCGCACCGGCCGGTCGCACGTGACTGCTGCATCGCCTGAGCCCTTGGGTGGGTCCGCCCTCCGGCGGCCCCGGGGGCTCAGCGGATGCCGAGTGCGACGATCTGGGTGACCGCGTCATCGGTGAAGTTGTCGTCGCTGACCAGGACCAGGGTGCGTTCGCCGTTCGGCAGGGTCGGACCCCAGGTCATGCCCTCGGTGTTGTCGATCCTGGACAGGCCCATGGTGGCCAGGTCCGCGACCAGCTTCTTGCGCATCGGGGCGGTGTTTTGTCCCTTGAGGGAGTCGATGTGCTGCACGTCGGTGGCGCCGCGGGTGGTGGTGTCGAAGAGGCGGATCTTGTAGCCCGCGCCTGCCACCCAGGTGCGTTCGAGGACGAGGTAGCGGCTGGGATCGCCGGGGTAGGCCAGGATCGCGGGCACGCCGGTGTCGGGAGGATACGTGCTGGACCCGTCGGGCGCGGTGAAGATCTTTTCGAGCGGGTAGGCGAACTGCCCGAGCATGTCGCCGTCCCGGCTCTGCTGGGTGACGCGGACCAGCGCGCCGTGCCGCAGGGTCGGCTCCGGGCCGTCCTGGAGCAGCGGCCCTTCGACAGCGCTGGTGAGCACGCTGCCCCCGGCTCCGAACGTGATCGCCTCCACCGCCTTGTTCCGCCGGATGCCCCAATCGCCAGTGGTGGTCTCGTAGT
The DNA here is from genome assembly GCF_053591415.1 of Streptomyces sp. NPDC003032. Taxonomy (NCBI): domain Bacteria; kingdom Bacillati; phylum Actinomycetota; class Actinomycetes; order Kitasatosporales; family Streptomycetaceae; genus Streptomyces; species Streptomyces sp. NPDC003032. The sequence goes on from NZ_JBSFTT010000081.1 coordinate 7,924, forward strand.
TGGGCGGCAGCCGCAGTTGCCCCCGGTAGGCACCGGAGCGGGCGGCGGACTGGATCGAGGGCTGGATCACCGACTTATCCGACGACTTCGGCCGGTCGCCCTCCTGTGCCCACCAGTAATCGCAGCTAAGCGGGTCCACGCGCACTTCCTCCGGGTCCACGGCCTTTCCGTCACCGACGCTCACTGGCGGGTAGACCGCGCCGTCCGGCTGGAGGAACGGGTGCGTGCCGGTGAAGTCGACGGAGTGGACCCCGGTGCCGTCCACCGCGATCCGGGCGGTGTAGAAGCGCGCGGGCTGGAGCACCGAACGGTCATCGCTGATCGTGACGTACTCGCCCGTGCACGGATCCCGGTCGATCCCGGACAGTCCGCCGACCGTCGTGCCCCGGAACGAGAGCTTGTGCGGAACGATCTCCTCGCCCAACAGTCGGGCTTTCGCCCCGATTTCGGGCAGTGCGGCCGTGCCGCCCCGCGTGCCACTGTCGTCCGACTGTGCTGCCACGGCCGGAGCCATCGTCGCCGCCAGCACGACAGCCGCGACACACGCGCGGTGGATCAAGGAGGGCTTCATGGAGGGATCTTGGCTCGACACGAGCGCTGAGCGCAGTCACCCGTCGGTGTGATGGGAGGGGCGCAATGGAGTGAAAGGGCGAGGTGGCAGGACGTGGGGGCCCGCCCCGGCGGGGCGGGGTTGCTCTCGCCGGGGCGGTGGCACATGAGCGGTCCCGGCCGGGGCAGGGCGTGGAGTTGGGGGAGGGGCGTCGTGCACGGCAGGGAAGCCGTACTCCTCCGGCTCGGGGAACGGCCCGACCCGTCCCCGTGCCAGCGACCGATTCCCTGTTGCTGGCCTACATCACCGACCGCGACCACATGAACACCGCCGCCAACCAGGCATCCGCCTTGTTCCCCAAGGCCGCGCGGGCCAGCCTTTCCGCCCCGATCACCTGTCCGCACATCTCAACGAGGTGGGCGTCCCAGTGGCTGCCGCCCACGGTGTCACCATCCTGGCAGCAACTCCTGGAGATGCCCACTCCCGTCGCCGCGGACGCTCTCGGACTGCCACAACAAGACCACCACCCGCCTGCGCAACGAGACCGGCGGGATCTGGAGCCGATACGCGTCTGGAGTACTAGCGCTTCCACCCAGCGACGGCCCTCGGGGAGTGTTCCCCGGGGTCCGCTCATCCCTCGGCCGCCACGGCGTTCAGCGGCCCACTGCGGTTTCCCGGTCGATGTGTGACAGCTTTTGGGGGTTGCGGACGGCGTAGAGCCCGGTGATGAGGCCGCCCTCGAGGCGTACCGCCAGGACGGTGTCGATCTCGCCGCCCGTGCGCAGGATCAGTGCCGGGTGGCCGTTGACCTGGGCCGGCTGCAAGGTCGCGGACGTGAGCCTGCTCAACACGTTGGCCACCGCTTCGGCACCCACGATGGGCTCCAGTGCGGCCCGCACGACTCCGCCGCCGTCGGTCAGCAGCACGACGTCGGGAGCGATCATGTCGAGCAGGCGCTGCAAGTCGCCCGTTTCGACGGCCTGTTGGAAAGCCGCGAGCGCACTGCGCGTCTGGGCCGGGGAGACGACCTCGCGCGGCCGGCGCGCCGCGACGTGGGCCCGTGCGCGGTGGGCGATCTGCCGGACCGCGGCGGGGGTCTTGTCGACGGCCTGCGCGATCTCGTCGTACCCGAGATCGAAGACGTCGCGCAGCACGAACACGGCCCGCTCGGTCGGCGCGAGCGTCTCCAGCACGAGCAGCATCGCCATGGAGACACTGTCGGCCAGCTCGATGTCCTCGGCGACATCGGGCGCGGTCAGCAGGGGCTCGGGCAGCCAGGGGCCGACGTAGGACTCCTTGCGCCGACGTAGCGTACGCAGCCGGGTCAACGCCTGGCGCGTGGTGATGCGGACCAGGAAGGCACGCGGCTCCCGCACCGTGTCATGGTCGACGTCCGCCCAGCGCAGCCAGGTCTCCTGAAGGACGTCCTCAGCGTCGGCGGCGGAGCCGAGCATCTCGTAGGCAACGGTGAACAACAAGTTGCGATGGGCGACGAACGCCTCGGTGGCGGATTGCGCCTCCTCGGTGCGAGGGCTGTGCCCCGTCACGCCGGTCGCTCGCTCGGTGTCCTCGTCCATCATCGGCTCCTGCCTGTTGCGTCTCTTGTTCGTGTCGCGCACAAGACGCCGCCCCTCACGTTCTTGTGACACAGAACCTCGGTGGTCCTCATCACACAGCCGGACTGTCACAGCTCCACGGCGACCGGCGCCTTATGAGCGTCAGGACGCTGCGCGGACGATCCGCGCGGCACACGATTTCACAAGCGAGGACGTTGTGATGGAACCCCGTATGAACCTGTTCGCCCACGAGATCGGCGCCAAGATCGGCAAGCGGATCTTCGCCGTCAGCCAGGTGATCCATGAGTCGCCGCTGCCCAAGCCGACCCAGGAGCTGGTGCAGCTGCGCGCCAGCCAGATCAACGGCTGCGGTTTCTGCGTCGACATCCACACCAAGGACGCCGCGGTCGCCGGTGAGATTTCGGCCCGGCTGAACCTGGTCGCCACCTGGCGCCACTCCACCGTGTTCACCGAGGCCGAGCGGGCCGCGCTGGCCCTCACCGAAGAGGGCACACGCATCATCGACGGCTACGAGGGTGTCTCCGACGAGACTTGGGCCCAAGTGCGCAAGCACTACGACGACGACCAGGCCATCGCGCTGGTCTCCCTGATCGCCATGATCAACGCGACCAACCGGCTCGGCGTGATCCTCAACAACCAGGGCGGCGCCTACGAACCCGGCAATCTCGCCACCATCGCCGTCTGATCACCACCAATGCCGCTGGTCCGGCCCTCGATCGTTCGATCAGGGCCGGCTCCGGGCTTGCTGACACACGCGGCCTCGCCGACTGCATGCACTCCGCCATCGCCCGCGCCGCCAGGCCCACCACTAGCGGCACGGGCCGGATCATGCTGTAGGGCAGAGGAGGAGATGGCCCTGCCCATGAGACAGGGACCTCGACCGCAGGGCTGAGACCGTGTACAGAGCGGCAGGTCACAGCATCGGCATATGAAACGGCAGTTGCGATCCCACTGACATCAGCCCGGCCCGGGCACCGCCTGGCGCGCTCCCCGAGGAAGTCTCCGGGCGCCTTCCTCCTAGCCGATCTCTCGTCCAAGGCCCCGATTGACTTGGATGCCGTGAAGATCGCCGCGTAGGGGCCCGTACAGGCGATCGGCCCCCCTGGGGGACCCGCACGCCTATGCGGCGGGACACGTGTGACACCACGGGAAACTCCGCGCCAAGCCCCCGTTGCCCCCCAGGCCAGAGCATGTGACGGCCCCGCGACGGGAACATTCCCGCGAACTGCTCGTCGGTGAAGATCACACCCAGTTCGTCCCGGATACGTATCGCCGAACTGCCCTTTGGGAAGGCTGCACGTGCCACCCGCACCGTCTCTACCGGGATCTCACCCGGCGTCTTCGGCTTCATCGACATCGTGGCCCACCAACGCCCCGGCCGCGACTGACGCTTCGCCATGACCTGACCAACGAGCCACCAAGCCGATAGTCACTTGATCAACAGCTTTTGTTAGAGCCAGTTATTGGGGCGTCGGCGTGGCTCCGCATCAGCGGCGTTCAGGACGCCATCGAGCATCTCCGCCCCGGCCTCCGCAGCGACCAGCCGAGATCGGAACTCGCTTTGCTTGAGCCGGATGCGGGGAAAGCTCGCACGTCCGGTTCTGAGGGTCGCTCACCACGACCCGTTCGGCGAGCTGCGCCAGGACCTGAGCGGGCTGAAGCCTGCTTCGATCGGCCACCGCCCGGATCCGCCGGCCAGGTCCCCGGACAGCCACAGCTCCGCCCACAGCTCGTCCGCCTCCTCACGCCGCCGCGCCTCGAAGACAGCCCGTGCCGTAAGAGCATCCACGCGCCGCCCTTCGCGTTCCCGAGCCCACTCCGAACCCTGCACGTCGTGCTCCGGCTTGTACGCACCCCAACCGACAGCAGCCATCAAGTCCTGACGCGCTGCCACTCGGCGTGCTTGGCCGCCCATGCGTCGGCCAGCCGCTCCGGGTCCATCCCGAACTCGGAGAAGGAACCACCCCGCCGCAACTGCCCCGCTGTCTCACGCTCGCGAACAGCAGCCTCCGCGACCCTCTCCGCAACGGCAGCGACCTCCAGACCCCTTTGCCTGCGCCGGACCTGATCCCGCGCCACCTCCTGAACAGTCCGCATACGGCTTTCCCTTTTGCCGATAGCGCGCGGGGCGTGCCCCGTTCGGTCGGCTGGAAGGTGTACTGCATTTTTCCCAATGCTACATGGTGCATCAACTTGATGCACACGCTACCCTGAAACACTGACACGAACGAGCGATACCAGGACCCCGGCATACTGACCAGTCATGGACAGACGCAGCACACGGCGGTTGACACTGATGGTCGACGGGGAAACGTTCGAGGTCACCGAGCGACCCGACGAGTTGGGCACATACGACTTCACCTGGCTGTCAGGCCCCAACCCCGGGTACGGCTTCACCTCCGCCGTGCAGCCGGCCAGAGCATTGAGCGAGCCGGAACTGCAAGCGTCAGCACGGGACTTCTTGAAGCAGGTGGACCCAACCACCGGACACATCGAATAACCACCCACCGCACCCGCCCTCGTAGTCAGCCAGGCCCGCGATAGCGGGCCCAACGGTTCTGGAGGCGCAGCCGGAAGGACCGTCAGACGGGGGAGAGCGCAGCGGACCCCCCCATCAGGCCGGAGCGAAGCGGAGGCCTGACAGCGGG
>NZ_JBSFTT010000082.1:0-12593 GCF_053591415.1 Streptomyces sp. NPDC003032
CCACCATGCACAACCTCGCCCTCGCCGCATGAACCAGCAGACCAGCCGCCCACTTCGCGCTGGGTGACCACGGCCTTCTGCAACACCCTTTAGGCGACGGCACGGCGGTCCAGGGGGTGGCGCGGTGGCCGCAGCCGCACGCCTGCCCCCGCTCTCGCGGCTTCCTTGGCTCTCTCGGCTCCCCCGACTCCCTCGACTTCTTGGTCAACAGCCATGAGACGAAAGGTACTTGCTCGCCCGAGATGCCTGCTCACCGGCTGAAGCCGGACTCGGCCGATCATCGACCGCGACCGGCGCCGGGCCGAACACGGCCGTCACCGGACAAGGGGTGTGCCCCCTGCCAAATAGCAGTGGGGCACACCCGGCAGTTCATTCAGCAAGGAGGTGACCTTGGGGCCTAATCAGGGCCGCCGGAAGCTGTTCACGAAAAGGACCGGAGCCCCGTAGTCGTCCTCGTCTGCCACTTCCACGTCGAAACCCGCCGAAGTGAGGATTCCAAGAAGGGCGTCCCGCATATGCACGCGGACGGTTGAGTGATGGCGAAGAGCGAAAGGCTGATTCGCAGGATCGAATCTTCTGCCCTCCAGAAGAGCGCCCTCCAGAAGTTTTACGGCAGCAGTCGTCAGTTCTGCCCCCGTGTTCCAGTCCACCACCACTCGGCCGCCGGGGGTGGCTTCCATGTGAACCTCCGCCCCAGGCCTGCCTTCAGGCCCACCCCCAAGTTCAACCCGATGAACGGGAATTCCGGCTTGGGTCAGTGCTCGGCAAGCCTCATCGGCCAGCTTGTCGCGTTCAGCGAGGATCTCCGGTGAGGATTTCAACGGCAGATCAAATTCGTACTCGGCCATACGTCGTTCACTTCCCTTCCTGTTGTTGGCCTGCCAGGGAGCGCGCCGAACGCCCCCCGCCAGCTCGCTTGACGTATTCAGCCAACAGTTGCTTCGCGCCGCTCTCCATGCCGGGGAGGTATGGGACCGACCAGGTGACCGGTGTGCCCTCTTTGAGAGCGGCGGCCAGTTCGGAGGCGCAACTCCCACAGGGTGAGCGCTCAGTGTAGAGAGCGGTGATCTGCTTGGGGTCGAATCCCTTTGCCTTCAGCTTGTCCAGGATCTCTGTCTCCGAGTGACCGGAAAACTTGCTGTTCGCGACCACGAGGTCTCCGGTCTTAGGGTCGTTCCACCCCGGCACCTTGGCGACGGCGACATTGTGCTGCGCTCCGAAGTAGCCGTTCTCGGTCCTGTAGTGGTAGGCCATGCGGCTCAGCTCGTCGCTGTTGTAGCGGATCAGGCCACCGCATCCCTCACCGGGCACGGATGCCGGTGCGGTCAGGAGCCTACGGGTCGTCCTCTTGGTGCAGAACTTGGCAAACTCGTCCAGTGCCCGGTACCCGATGCGGGCGACGACGTCGAACACCAGGTCACCGTCTCCGGCCCGCTGAAGAGCAACCCCACCCGCCAACACCGCCGAAATGAGCGCCAGGATTTCAGCCGAGGTATCTCGCGCTGGTCGAGGTAGTTCTGGAAGGCAGTCGGTCGGCGGTGTACGGGGGCTTCTTCGGTTGGTGGCAGTCCGCTGAGGCGCTCGATGTTGACGGCGATGGCCGTCAGGACGTGCTGGATGTGGGCCTTTTCCTGCCCTCGGTAGCGGCTGCGCCGCATGCCGTGGCCATGGGCGAACTCGTTGACCGTGCCCTCCACTCCGGAGCGGACCGCGTAACGCGTCTTCCACTCGGGCGTCTGCTGCTCGGCGCGGACACGGAGTTGCAGGTCACGGAGCTCTCGTGGAGGAAATCCCACGGTGCGGGCGCTGTCGGCGGTGGTGGTGCACTGGGCGCGGGCCGGGCAGGGGCGGCACTGGCTCTTGGTGAACCTGGCCACGATCAGCGGGGCCGCGGTGGGCGAGGAGGTCGGGTAGGGGCCGTGCCAGCCCGCGCTGACCTGCCCTTTCGGGCATGTGACTTGCTGATGGTCGTAGTCGATGCGGAAGTCGTCCCGGGCGTAGCCCTCATTTCGGCGGTGTTGGCGGGTGGGGTTGCTCTTCAGCGGGCCGGAGACGGTGACCTGGTGTTCGCGGGTGGCCTGTTCCAGGTGGGGCAGGGAGGTGTAGCCGGCGTCGACCAGGTGCTCGGCGGGCAGCAGTCCGCGGCGGGAGAGGCGGGTGTGGATGCCAGGCAGGACCTGGCTGTCGTGGGTGGTGGCCGCGGTGGTGGCCACATCCGTGATCACGTTGGGGCCGTCGGGAGCGCAGGTCTCGGTCAGGTGGGCGGTGAACCCCTTCCAGCTGATGATGTGTCCGTGCCGTGCGAAGCGGGCCGAGGTGTCGTAGGGCGAAACGACCGCCCGGGACGAGGGCGGCAGTCCGGGCCCGCCTTCCTTCTCGGCGGTGCGCCAGCGCAGATGTCCTGCGGCGTCACAGTGGTAGTTCTGCACCATGATCTGGCGCAGGGCCTGGACACGAGCACCGGACGTGCGGTCTTCTCCGTGCCGGTAGAGGTGTTCCAGGAGCCGGACGGCGTCGTTACCGGTGGCAAGAATCCTGCTTTTGGGCTTGGTGGGGTTCCTGCCCAGGCGGACCGGCCGGCCGTAGCGGAGCCCCCAGTCCTCATCGACGAGCTCGTCCAGCAGGTGCGGGGATGTGCCGGCGACTTCTTCGAGTGCGGCGCGGACCGCCTCGGTGACCATCTCCAGGTCGATCTTGCTGCCGCACCGGGAAACTCCAAGATCCCCGACAGAGTCAAGCTGAGAGCACGGTGTACGGCTACGTGGAACAGGCCGGTTCGGCGTCCCCGTGCCTTCGTGTGTGGTGCTCCTGGTGCTGCCTGTGGCACATCCACGGCCTGTCGCCCGACGAGGCCCGCCCCGGCGAGGTCAGACGCCGGAACAGTCACTGTTACGCCCCCGACTCCCCGTGGCGCGGCCGCACTCTGCCGATCACGGTATCCGCAGCGCCCTTCGACACGGTGCGCGCAACGGTCCGTGAAGCCTCCTCGCGGCAGTGTCGAATGATCGAGCGCGGGACCATCACGCCCGCCGTCGGTCGGCTCCGCGCACAGCCACCACCGCCCTCGCACCTCTGTGAGGAAGGCACGGCGTGAAGCCAGCGAAGCGCGTAACCGCTCCCTCCGGGCCACAGCACCCCTGCGTCGCCTACGACGGGCTTCCTGCGCTACGACGCCCGGAGACCTCCCTGCCGTTGGCGCACCCCTACGAGCCCGCGCGCCCGGGTCGCTTCGTCACCCCTGGCGGCGGCCGCTTGACGATCCGCCTCTCCGGCCGCCACTACGCGGTCACCCTGGACCACCTCGGGTGTGCGGCGCAGACGACCGAGCCCAAAGCCGCCGCCTTCAAGCAGCTCGCTCTCGCCGCGGAAGGCCACTGCGTGCGCGAGGGCTGCACGCACCGTGCCCGGTTCTCGCCGGGGATGTACCGCTGCTACCAGGTCCTGCACCACGGCATCGAGATGTCCGTCTTCGTACGCGCACTGCTGGCGATCGAAGTGAGCGCCTTCGAGCCGACAGAGTGCCTGTTCACCACCACCGTGGCCGCCGCGGGCACCCCGCGGTAGCTCGCGGGCGGCGAGGGGGTACCGGCCCTCACGGTGTCGCCTCGGGAGGAGGCGCCGGGCGCTGCCACATGCGGTGAGTCTTCTGCCGACGCTCGTACCGAGGCCCGCATTTCCAGCACCGCCACTCTGCGGCCACGGTCCGGGGAGTCGTGTTGCGGCACTCCGGCTCGGCGCACCCGGTCAGCTTCGCGACTGGCTTGAGCCTGGACAACAACGGGTGCTCCTGGCCCTTGATCTCCGGGGCCCAGATAGGGCGCTGGTAGAGGATGAACTCTGCATGGCGGAGGGGATCGAAGCGGATCCACTGCGGGGAGATGTTGTCGGGCGTTGTACTGCCGTGAGGCAGGTGATACGTGCAGCGCTGCTTGATCCACCGCAGACACTCGCTGGGGGTCAGAGCGTGCAGCCCGTACACCCACATCGTGGTCCCGGCCCACAGGGTCTGCTGCCCCGCCCGCCCAGGCGCGATGGGAATCTCCATCTCTTCCCACTCGCCGTCGTACACCGCTGAGCTCAGAACGAGGTTCTTGCAGCGCTCCCCGGTCGACGCGGCCATCGCCACACAGCGGATGCGGTCGATGACTGTGGGACCGAGCCACAAGGCGTTCGTGTAGCGGATGAGGTGCCGCACCACACCGATGTCGCCCTCGTCGACATGCTGTTCAGCGACATCAGCCTCGGTGGGGGAAGGGCGGAGATCAGGGACGAATTCACCGGCATCGATCCACCTGCGGGTGCGGACCGCCAGGGCGCGGCGCGCCCTCTCCATCTCCGGATCGTTGTCGTCGTGGTCCACCATGGGGCAGAAGGCAGGGTGCGCCACCCGGCACAGCATGTTGCCGCCGCATCCCGTGTAGGCCATGCCTCCCTCGACATGCCAGCGCAGCCGCGGAGGGATGTGCCTCGCCGGGAAGAGGTGGGGAATCATGGGCAGGCGGCCGCCGTCGAACCGGTCGAAGTACTCGACTGAGTGACCACAGAAGCGGCACTGGCTCTGGCACTTGCGCCGCAGTGTGGTGGTCGGGCTGGAGCGGTGGATCCGGATCCGTGAACGCCCTGCGGCGGAGAAGGGATCGCCGGGAGCCTCGGAGTCGTCTTTGCGGGAGCCGTCCCAGTGGTAGTGATCTGAACTCACGTCGCTGGTGTACTGCTGCCGGCCCGCGGCCTAGTGGGATTCTCCCTCCGCTGGCGGCGCGTCATGGGCCCGGCTGGCCCGTTGATGAGAGAAGTCTGACCGTCGGTATATCCATTCCATGGGGCTCAGGCGCGTGGTTGTGGCCCGAGCCGGTCCCAGGGAGACGGTCCGAGCGCCGGCTGCGGTTCGGGGTGCGGCTGACTGCCGCAGGGGGCCGGGCGGGCCGCTGGGACGGAACCGCCCTGAGGGTGGCTGTTGATCCAGGTGAGCCCGCCGAGGTCCAGGTGCCTTCGGGCCCGGGTGACAGCCACGTAGGCGAGCCGGGCATCGTCTTGGTTGACGGGCTTGGGCACAGGAATGCCGTCCGCGTCGATCTCCTGGCTGTTGTCGGGTTCGAAGTCGTACGCGATGCGCACGGAGTCCCACTCCCGGCCCTTGGCCTTGTGGGCGGTCGACACGGTGACCTCGGCGCTGGTCTCATCGTGCAGCTTCTTGAGGGCGCCCTGAATCACCTCCACTCCGTACTCGTCGATGACTTCAACAAGAGCGGTCAGGTCCTGCCCGGCCGGGTCGCACTGGGCGTACTCCTGCAGTTCCCGCCAGGACTGGAAGAGCATGAGTTCGGGATGGCTGACCGGATGGCCCGCCTTCAGTTGCGCGGCGGCCTCGGTCAGCTTCTGGAGCGCGCCCGCACCGCCGGCGACGCCAACTCGTCGGCCCGACTCCAGCAGCCGCAGGACTTCCTGCATCACCCCGCCGTTGGTCCGGCACAAGATGGCGTCGCTGTGCTCCAGCGGGCCGATGCGGGTGTCGATGGTGTCGGTGCCTCGAAGGCGGAGCGGGGCCTCCACCATAGCCAGCCACCGATTCGCCTCGTGGGCCAGAGCAGGACCGAAACGGAAGGACTGCGACAGAGTGAGCTGGCGGCCGTCGAACCCGGTCATCACATCACGCGCCCCACGCCATCCGTAGATGGCCTGCGCCGAGTCCCCCACCATGATCAGCTGGGCGTGGTCGCGCTGGCCCCGGAAGACCTGTTCGAGCACAGGATTGGTGTCTTGAGCCTCGTCCAGCATGATGAAGTCGGCCTTGATCCGCGGCTGCGTCAGCGCCCACATCTTTAGGTAGTGGTCGTGCTCGAAGCGCACGATGCCGCCCTTGGGATCCTGCAACTCCTGCCACGCCTTGCGGGCGTAAGGCAGGACCAGGTTCACCAGCTCGGCGTGCAGACCTGCATCCTCCACACCCCGGGTCCACGGAACGTGGTGCGGCAGGATCTGCTCGTCCGCCGAGTGGCAAAACCGCTGCACCGTGCGGAAGGCGATGTACGACAGACCCCTGTTGGTGATCTTTCGCTTGCCGAGCCAGATCACCATGTTGACGGCGATCCCCAGCTCCTCGCCCACCTTCCACCCCGGCCGCCGCGGCGCATCGAGCCGGTCGGCGAACCGGTGCCCCACGCCCGCCCGGGCCAGTGAATGCCCTGTCCGGCAGCTGACATTTCGCGGAAAGCGGCCCGCTGCCTCGTCCGCGATGGTCCGGTTGAACGCCAGGTACAGGCCGCGCCGGAAATCGCTGCGCGCGAGCAGGTCCAAGGTGGTGGTCTTGCCGGTTCCTGCCCCGGCCTGCAGCGCAATGTGCTCACCGCGCCGCTTGGCCTCCACCGCCAAGTCTTGCTCGAAGGTCTGCTTCCGCCGACATGGGCGGGCCATTCCGCCCGCTGTCACGGAGGCAGCAGCGGACGGCGACGCGAGCCAGGCCTCCGCCAGGGAAACCGCCCGGACGATGACCTCCTCCCCGGCCCCAGACCTACTGGTCAGCCCCAGGCGCGTGTTCAAGCGGCGATTGACCTCCGCATGCGGCAGCCCCGTTGTCCGCACCAGCGTGCCGATCAGCTGCCTGAGCTGTACCTGTGGAGTGAGCGGCTCGAGGCGGCGCAGTCCGGAGGGCTTACGAGCAGCCTGAGCGGCTGGCTGAGTGAAGAGTTCCATCTGGTCGGAGAGGTCAGCTGATGCCGCACGCACCGGCTTCCGCTTCCTTGCCCCTTGCTTGCCGACCACCGCACTCACGTCCTCTCATACGGCACAAGGGAACGCAGACTAGCTCTAATCGGGCAGGAAATATCGCGCCGTTTTGGACAGATCCACCCGAAGCAGCACAGCGGGCTCCTCACCCGAAGGGGATCCGCTGGAGCAAGCGGGTGACAGTGCATCCCCTGCTTGGGGCGATAAACGGCCTCCTTCATGCCCGCACGGCGCTGACCTGGTTCTCAAACTCTCAGCGGGCCTGGTCACGTCCCGGGGAAACGCCCGTAATCATTGGTGGCTACTCAGGTTCAACGAGATTTCCTGTGCGGGTGACACGGCAGTGGAAGAGGTAAAACGGTCCGCCCGGGACAGACAGGGGCGTCGGGTGCGACGTGGCAGCCAGGATCTGCTGGCGGTAGCGAATCCCCGTGCCATAGGCCGAGCGCTTCAACTGTGCGGAATTGGTGTCCCATTCGGCGATGTGCTGCACCAGGGCCCGCAGTACATCGCTGTCCGCCGCCGGAGTGCAATCGGGGGCGGCCTCGTGCAGGACGGCGACGATGGTGTACGCGGTCTGGGTAGCAAGCCACAGGACCGGGCTGCCCTGGCAGCACGTTGCTTGCAGCCGCACCAACGTGTTCTCCAATGGATCCGCAGCCCAGGCCTTGCGTGCCGCGAGGTCGGAGTCCTCCATCAGCCACTGCCACAGCACTCTGCACTCATGGCCGTTGAAGCCGACCCCGTCACCGGCCATCAACGAGTGGAAGATCCGCAAAAGGACGTCCCGGCGTCGCGGCTGTTGGCGGCGCTGGACCAGACAGTGCCAGCACAGCCAGCCCATCGGCACGAACGAGGCCTCCGGCGCCGGCAGCCTGCCGATCAGGTCGCCCGCCAGGTAGGAAGCGCCACACAGTCCGCACGCTCCGCCGACGGCCGCCGGCTTCACTGCACGAGGCCGTGGAAGGCGGCCGATGCCTCCCGGCCTTGGAACCGCCGTGACCCGCTTCAGCCGCTTCCGGAAGGTCCTGCGCCCTTCCAGGGCCGAGAAGCGGAGTTCACGCAGGACTTCCCTGACGTCGTCGTCATCGGCGTCCTGCAGGCGGGGCAGGTTCAGCAGTTTCAGGACCCGCCCGAGCAACTTCTGCGAGTCCTCCCCCACTGCCGCAGACAGCACCTCAACTCCCTTGGTGGCCTGCTCTCGCAGGGCCACACCGGCCAGCGACCCTACGCCGTCATCGAAATCGAACAGTTCCACTTGGGGTCTCCCTGCCTCCCGCAACGAACGCTCGGCCCTACCCTGCACCTGCCGCTTCCAAGCCCATGGACGCCGCCACCCGAAGAGACCAGCCGAAAGGACAGGCTTCACTCCGCAGTGCACCCAGCGCCTCGGGCGTTCCATCACCAACCTGGCCGGACCGAATGGCGCCACGGGCACGCCGTCCAGGGTGAACGCGGGCAGCGTGCCGTCGGAGTCGAGCACCTCGGCGGCGCCGCCGAGGGCACTGACCAGCAGGGTCGCCAGGACAAGCCGGTGCGCTCGAATTGCGCGACCTTCCGCTCGAAGACCCTCCAGTCGTGCCACGTCAGCGCCGCCGCACGTCCCAGTCGTCCTCGTGGCTGTAAAGGACCCCAACGGATGTCATCTTGAGGTGACTTCGGATGCCGGTCGGGCTCCCCACACGCATGATCAAAATCGCTGCTTTCGGATGTCGCTACGCCCTGCCTCGCGGCTGATGATGGCCGCTAGGGCTCCATCCCCATCTCGGCGCAGCATCTCGGTCTGCTGACGGGCGGTCTCCAGCGTCAGTGCGGACCCGCACTGTACAGCCGGCCACCGGATCCGCTCCCGCGCCATACTTGTACCCTTCTGCGCCAGCCCGTGTACGGGCCTGGACGCCTGCCGCCTCCCGGGCCAGGCTGTCGAGATGAACGACGCGAACGACTCCAGCCCGGACGACCGCAGGCTCGACAACGTCTCCCTCTACATGGAGACGCTCAAGGCCCGCATGGACCCCGCGCAGTACGACGTCCTGGCCAAGGCCGTGCACGAGACAGCGCACCTGATAGCCGAGGGCCATCAGGCCGGCCCCGTCGGTGACGCCTCACAGTTCACCGATGAGGTGCAGCGGGAGTACGCAACGGTCCTGGCGATTCTCCTGACCGGCCGCATGGACCACCGGCTCGTGGAGATGCCCGGCCCCGACGGCAGCCCCGGCTTCGCCGTCGTGGAAGCCTCCGCCGCCGACGACCCGGCGAAACTGCAGGAGCTGCGCGAGAAGCACCGCCGCTTCGTCACCGAGCAGCAGGCCCTCTACAACGAGCTGGACGGGATCGCCCGCGCCAGTGGCCTGAGCGCCGAGGACTGACTACGCGCCGCACGGCTCATCTCCGCACCGCGCCCCGCCGCCCCCACCCGGCCGGGGCGCCGACACCATCCTCGCTGTCGATGCCCTCTACGCCCGTCCGGTCGACATCAGAGGTCCATGCGCAGGCACTGACGGGGGCTGGTCGCGGCTCAACAGCCGGGGAACTGCAGGAACGCCGCCTGCACGCGCAGCAGATGCGTCTCGGGATGGGTCTCCTCGTAGAGGTCCAGGACCTGCTGGTACCGGCCCGCTTCGTAGTGACGGCGTGCCTGCTCGTCCATTTCGTCCAGGCCGCAGGCGATCGCCAGTTCGGCTCCTTCGCGCAGGGCCTCCGGTTTGGTGGCGTAGGCCCACACGTCCAGCTGTCCGCTGCCGGAGTAGCCACGGTGTGCCAGCGTCCACACCGCCGGTGCCCGGGTCGTCTCCGTCGTGCCGTCCGGCCGGTGGAGACGCGAGGCCACCTGCTGCTTGATAAACCCGGGGAAGTCGGTCACTGCGGCACGGTATCGCCGGCCTTACGGCGGTGTGACCCGTTCCCGGTAAGCCTCCGGCAGCCCCTAGGTCCTGAAAGAGCCGCAGCCCGGCGCTCGGCCCCTCGCGTCGCTGCGCCCGGAGCCGGCACCCGCGTAAGCCTGCTGCGGGTATCCCTCCGCACCCGGGCCCGTGGTCGCACCCGGTGCGGAGGGTGTCACACGGGCTGGGTGCGTGCGGCGTCCAGGCGATCCAGGAGTTCGTAGAGGGCGCGAACGAGGTGGGCGCGGGTCTGAACGCAGCGCACGGTGCCTTCGATCGTCACGGACAGCCGGCCTTCCGCCTCGCCCAGGACGACGTCGGCGAGCGCCCGGGGGCCGCTGTCCTTGGGCAGCTGGTCGACGCGGCGCCGGACGTCGGCGGCGGCCGCGCGGGCGTGCCCGGTCAGCTGGAGGGCGATCTGCTCGTAGTCGCGGGGTTCCAGGTATGGGTCCGTCCACGCGAGAACGGCGGTGACGAGCGCTTCGTAGGGAGCGCGGTCCAGGGGGAGTTCGGCCTCGATCAGGCCGCGGGGGTCGTAGAGCACCGTGTGGGTATTGCTCATCACCGCACCAGCCTCATGGCCATGCGCAGCACCGTGCCCACGGTGCACAGGGCGAGGTTGTCGGCGCACTGTTCGCAGTTCTGGCTGTGGTCGAGCAGCGCTGTGTAGATGCGCTTGAAGCCGCAGTCCCGGCAGCAGCGGGGGGCCCAGCGGGTGAGGCTGCCGTGCGCCTCCACCTCGCGCTCGCCCAGGCCGACCGCGGTGGTGGTGAGGGTGGCCGCGCACCATACGCAGGCCTCGCCGCACACCTGTGCCGTGGCTAGTGTCCGCACGTCGGGGAGTTCCACCAGTGGCATCCGGTCGAGGACCGTGCCGCTTCCAGTGGCTGAAGATGGGACCGTACTCTCGCTCATGTCGACTCCTTGTCAGTCGGCCATGCCCCCGGGCCGTGTCAGCGGCTGCGGGGGTCCTTGCGTAGAAGTGAACGCCTGCGGTGTGGCCGTGGCTTGCACACCGTTTGCACAGACGCGCTGCGGGCACTCGTCCTGTCCTGTGAGCATGGATGTACGCCGTGCCTCCCAGAAGGACGATGATCATGGGCACCTCTGAAATCGACCCACCCCCCGGCGCGCGTATCGCGGCCCTGCGCAAGGAGCACGGGTGGGATCAATCGGCGCTCGCCCGTCGGGCGCACGTGTCTGTCTCCCTCCTGAGCAAGATCGAGGTCGGCGACCGGACGTTGACGCCCACCGTGGCTACGGCTCTGGGGCGCGCCTTCGGGCTTTCGATGGCGGACGTCCTCGGTGCGGCCTCTGTCGCCGTCGACGACGAGCGGCACCTCTCGCAGCTGCGGTCCGCGATGCGGGACTACGACCTGCCCGAGGCCGGGCGAGTGCCGGCGAACAGGGTCACTGCGGATCTGGCGTACGCCGACGAGTGCCGCGATGCGGTCCACATCGGCGCCCTGGTCGAACTGCTGCCGGGCGTGCTGCGCCGTGCCACCACGCACGCGCACGCGGTGAACACAGCCGATGCGTGGATGGCGCTCGCCGACGTCTACAGCCACATCTACTGGCTCGCCGCACGGCACCGCTGGATGGACCTCGCCGAGCTCGCGGTGGCGCGGCAGCGGTGGGCCATCGAGCAGCAACCCAACCCGCTCGGGGCAGCGTTCGCTGCCCGCGACCGCGCCGGGACCTACCTGAACTTCGGCCAGGTCGAACGCGGCCTGGACGTCGTCGACCGCGCGATCACTGCCGTGCAGTCGGCGCCGCTTTCCACCACGGACCGTGACCTGGCCGTGGGCATCCTGAACTTGCGCGGCATGACGCTCGCGGGACGACTCACCGACAAACGCGAAGGCGTACGCGAAGCCGAACGGCACATCCACTCCGCATGGCGGGCAGCCGGATCCTTCAGCCACGACATCGACGCGCACGGGCTGACGTTCGGGCCAAAGAACACGTTCACCCACGTGCTCGCGACCCGCGTCGACCTGGGCCAGCCACAAGACGCGCTCACGCTCACGGACGACCTGGACGCCGCCCTCGCAGGCCTCCCGCCCACCCGCATCGCACCCACGCGCATCAACGCGGCACGCGCCCAGCTCGATACCGGTGACCAGGACCGCGCGCTCGAAAACCTGGTAGTCGCATGGGATGTGGCCCCACAGATGGCGCGCATCCACCCCATGGGCCGCGAAGTGCTACGCGTCCTCGCCTCGCTCCACCGCCGCAGCAACCCCCAGCTAGTCAGGCTCGCCACGCTGTCCGGCATGAGCCTTTGAACCCCCACGCACGCCGCCCCCCCCATAGGGCCGGAGAAGGGGAGCTCCGCATCCGTCCAGGAGGACCTCTCGGCGGTGGGCTGCTGCGATTTTCTGCGGAAAATTTGAGCGGTCCGATGCCCTGCCGGATCAGTGCCTGTTTGTGATCTCAAACATACGTTGGCTGATGGTGCGGGTTGAGGAAGCTGCTCCGCCCCACCATGTGGGGATGGACCAGGAGTTCTGGAATGAGATCCTCGCGCGCGGGGGCCCCGAAGCGGTGGATACGGCCTTGGAAGCTCTCGTGGATCAGATGAACGGCGAAGAGTGGGATTCTGCGTTCGAAGCAGCCACCAGGGCTCTAGAGGACAGCGCGGCCAGCATGGAAGCGCATATTGATCAACGAGAAGCAGGAGTGAGGAACCTCGAACGGGAGGTGGCTGAACTGCAATCGGAAGTGGACAGGTTGCGCGCTCTGGCTGATGAGCCCGAACCTCTGATGGCGATTCTTGAAAACGGTCGGGGTCGCTCCTCGCCTCACTTGCTTGGTCTTTGAACTGTGTGAGGAGGATGGGGATCGAAGAGCGGTCCTTGATCGCCGGAATGTAGGTTTTGGCCATGACTGGTGACTGGCGGATGGACCGGATCGGGACGGCGCTGAGGGGCGAGAACCCGACTGTGCTGCGACGGCTGACGGCGGGGTTCGCGGTGATCGGGGACG
>NZ_JBSFTT010000083.1:0-10989 GCF_053591415.1 Streptomyces sp. NPDC003032
GTCGCGTTGCAGTAGGCGTAGAGGAGCTTCGCGCCGTGGCGGATGATTCCACCGTGCTCCTGGTCGACGCCCGGGAGGAAGCCGGGAACGTCCAGGAGGGTGACGATCGGGATGTTGAAGGCGTCGCACATCTGGACGAAGCGAGCTGCTTTTTCCGAGGCCTCGATGTCCAGGACGCCTGCCAGGGACTGCGGCTGGTTGGCGACGATGCCGACGACCTTGCCGTCCAGGCGGGCCAGGGCGCAGATGATGTTCCGCGCCCAGCGTTCGTGGACCTCGAGGTAGTCACCCTCGTCGACGAGCTCCTCGATGACCTTGGTCATGTCGTACGGGCGGTTGCCGTCCGCCGGGACCAGGTCGAGCAGCACGTCGGAGCGTCGGTCGGCCGGGTCGTCGGACTCGTGCGCCGGGGGGTTCTCGCGGTTGTTCGACGGCAGCATCGCGATGAGGTAGCGGACCTCGGCGAGGCAGGTCTCCTCGTCGTCGTACGCGAAGTGTGCGACGCCCGACGTCTCGGCGTGCACGTCGGCGCCGCCCAGGCCGTTCTGGGTGATCTCCTCGCCGGTCACCGCGCGGACCACGTCCGGCCCGGTGATGAACATCTGCGAGGTCTCGCGCACCATGAAGACGAAGTCGGTGAGCGCGGGGCTGTAGGCGGCGCCGCCCGCGCACGGGCCGAGCATCACGCTGATCTGCGGGATGACGCCGGAGGCTTTGGTGTTGCGCTGGAAGATGCCGCCGTATCCGGCGAGGGCGGAGACGCCCTCCTGGATGCGGGCGCCCGCGCCGTCGTTCAGGGAGACCAGCGGGGCACCGGCCGCTATGGCCATGTCCATGATCTTGTGGATCTTGGTGGCGTGGGCTTCGCCCAGGGCGCCGCCGAAGATCCGGAAGTCGTGCGCGTAGACGAAGACCGTACGGCCCTCGACCGTGCCCCAGCCGGTGATGACACCGTCGGTGTACGGCTTCTTCGCCTCCAGGCCGAAACCGGTCGCCCGGTGCCGGCGCAACTGCTCGACCTCATTGAACGAGCCCGGGTCGAGGAGCAGCTCGATCCGCTCGCGTGCGGTCAGCTTGCCCTTGGCGTGCTGCGCCTCGGTCGCCTTCTCGCTGGGCCCGCGCAGCGCCTCCGCACGGATCTCGTGCAGTTCGGCCACGCGCCCACGCGCGTCGGTGGGCTCGCCCCCGGGGGAGGCGGTCTCGTCCAAAACGGTCATGTAGCGACCTTACGGAGCGTCCCTGGGGAAACGGACCGTCGACTCTGTACAGTCTCCGGGCTGTTTTCCTGGCACCCCCGGACAGAAGAGGGCGGGGTTACTGAACAAGTGACTGCTCAGGCCCGCGCCCTCTGTGGGGTTCTTACAAAAGCCGTCTCGGAAGCGGGCGGACTACGGGCTACTTCGGGTCGCGGTTGAACTTGGAGGTCGACCAGGAGTAGCCGAGGACGGTCAGGCCCAGGCACCAGGCGGCGGCGAGCCATCCGTTGTGGCCGATCCCGCTGCCCAGGAGCAGGCCGCGCAGGGTTTCGATGGCGGGGGTGAAGGGCTGGTACTCGGCGATGGGCTGGAACCAGCCGGGCATGGTGTCGACCGGGATGAAGGCGCTGGAGAGGAGCGGCAGCAGGACCATGGGCAGTGCGTTGTTGCTGGCGGCCTCGGCGTTCGGGCTGATGAGGCCCATGCCGACGGCGATCCAGGTGAGTGCCAGGGCGAAGAGCACGAGGAGTCCGAAGGCCGCCAGCCACTCCAGTGCGGTGGCGTCGGTGGAGCGGAAGCCGATGGCCACGCCGACGGCGCCCACGAGGACGACGCTGGCGATCGACTGGAGCACGCTGCCGATGACGTGCCCGGTCAGTACGGAGCCGCGATGGATGGCCATCGTGCGGAAGCGGGCGATGATGCCTTCGGTCATGTCGTTGGAGACGGAGACGGCGGTGCCGACCACGGTGCCGCCGATGGTCATCAGCAGAATGCCCGGGACGACGTACGCGATGTACGCGGAGCGGTCCGCGCCGCCGGCGCCGATGCCCGCGCTCATGGCATCGCCGAAGATGTAGACGAAGAGCAGCAGCAGCATGATCGGCGTGAGCAGCAGGTTGAGGGTGAGCGACGGGTAGCGGCGCGCGTGCAGCAGGTTGCGGCGCAGCATGATGTTCGCGTCGCGGACGGCGAAGGCGAGGGAGCTCATCGGACGGTCTCCTTGAGGACGTTGGTGCTCGCATTGCTGGTGCTGGTCAGGGCGAAGAAGACGTCGTCCAGGTCAGGGGTGTGCACGGTCAGCTCGTCCGCCTCGACGCCGGCGGAGCCGAGCCGGTCGAGGATGGAGCGCAGCTCGCGCTGGCTGCCGTCGCTGGGGATCTGGAGGGTGAGGGCCTCGTCGTCCCTCGTGACCCCACGCAAGGCGGTGGCGGCGCTCCGGTAGGCGGCGGGGTCGGCGAACCGCAGCCGCACGTGTCCGCCGGGGACGAGCCGCTTGAGCTCCTCCGCGCTCCCTTCGGCGGCGATCTTGCCGTTGTCGAGGACGGCGATGCGGTCGGCGAGTTCGTCGGCCTCCTCCAGGTACTGGGTGGTGAGGAAGACGGTGACGCCGTCGGTGACCAGTTGCCGGATGATGCCCCACATGTTGTGGCGGGAGCGGGGGTCGAGGCCGGTGGTGGGCTCGTCGAGGAAGATGATGCGGGGGTCGCCGACCAGGGTCATGGCGATGTCCAGGCGGCGCTTCATGCCGCCGGAGTAGGTGGAGGCGGGCTTCTTCGCGGCCTCCACCAGGTCGAAGCGCTCAAGCAGTTCGGCGGCGACCCGGCGCCCCTCGCGGCGGGGGAGGTGGTGCAGATCCGCCATGAGGAGCATGTTCTCCTCACCGGTGATCAGGCCGTCGACGGCGGAGAACTGCCCGGTGACACCGATCGCGGCCCGCACGGCCTGCGGGTCGGCGCCCAGATCGTGGCCGCCCACGCGCAGCTCACCGGCGTCGGCGGTGATGAGGGTGGAGAGGATCTTCACGACGGTGGTCTTGCCGGCCCCGTTCGGTCCGAGCAGCGCGAAGACGGTGCCTGCCGGGATACGCAGGTCTATGCCGTCGAGCACGGCCTTGTCCCCGTAGGACTTCCGCAGCCCGACAGCGGAGACGGCGGCGGGCGGCTCCTGACCGTTGGCATGAATAGACGTGGACATGACAGGTGAAGGCATGGGGCCCTCCAGGTCGAAGGCTGGGATGGAAGGAAGGGGGAGTGGAAAGTGGGCCCGGCTCGGGGGAAGGGGTCAGGCTCGGTGGAAGGTGATGTCGCCCATTCCCGTGCGGGCCCGTAGCTTCAGCGTGTCCGCGGGGTCGGCCGGGGGCTGGGACTCGTCCAGGGGCTGGCGTACCGCACCCGCGCGTGTCCGTACGTCCAGCCAGGCCGCCGTGCCCTCGCGGATACCGATCTCCAGCTGGCCCGCGGCCGTTTCCAGGACCGCTGTGCCGCGCACCAGCTCGCCCACGCGGATGGCGCCGTTGGCGGACCTGACCGTGACGTCCGCCGCCGCGCGGCCGATGGCGACGGAGCCGTTCGACGCCTTCACCGTGAGGTCGCCCCCGATCTCCCCGAGGCTGGTCACGCCGTTGGAGTTCTTGGTCGTCGCCGTGCCCGTGACCTCGCCGAGCCGGATCTCGCCGGAGGCGGTGGTGACACGGGCCGGGCCGGTCACGCGGCCCACGGAGACATCTCCGTACCCCGTGGTCAGCTGGACGTCGGCCGCCTGCTCGACCTGGACGTCACCCGCGGACGTCTTGACCTCGCAGTCGCCGAGCCTGCCCCGCGCCGAGAAGTGCACCAACCCGGTGTTGGTCCGCATCTCGGAGCCGGCCGGCAGCGTGATCTCCACATCGATCGACGAGCCCTTGCTGAACGGGGAACGGTCCTTGGGCCCCTTGACCAGGAGCGTGCCGTTCGCGAACTCGACCCGGGTGTGTTCGGCGGCCTTGATGTCCGCGTCCCGGGTCGCGCTGCTGGGTCGTACGTCGACGACCGTCTCGGTGCCGTCCCCCGCGTTGACGCGGAGCGTTCCGGCGTCGAAGGAGACGGTGGCGGTGATGGGCTTGGGCGTGTCGAAAGCAGGCATGGCTGTCCCGTCCTGTGGCTCGACGAGCCCTATGGGCTCGGGGCTCGATGTCGGTGATGCGTGCGGTCGCGTTCTGGCTGGAGCGCCGTGCGGGAGGTCAGCGAACCCAGCCCGTGTAGCCGTCGCCGAAGGCCGGGCCGCCGCGGTGGCCTGCGGACGCGCCCTGCTTGCCGTCGGGCTGGTCCAGGGCGGCGGAGACCGCGCGGACGAGCCAGGCGTTGACCGAGAGGCCGTCGCGGCTCGCGGCCTCCTCCACGCGGGCCTTGACGTGGGCCGGCAGGCGGAGGTTGATACGGGCCGTACTGCCGTCGTCCGGAACGTCCGAGGCCGAGGCCGGGGGCGCGGCGGGCGGCGCCGGCTTCGACGCCATGAAGGCCCCGTACTCCGCCTGGGCGTCGAAGGAATCCGCCACCGGCGGGGGCGTCACCACGAACTCGGGGTCGAGGCCCCGCAGCCGCACGTCGACCGAGCCCGGCGCGAGATCGCTGGTGATCTCCTCCGCGGCGGCGGACAGGGCGTTCAGAAGCGTGAGCCGGGCGGCCGACTCAAGCGGGGCGGTGAGGCGCTCGGCCAGGGCGCGGGCCTCGTCGCCACCGGCTTCGGCGGCGACCGCGAGCTCCTGCCGGAGCTGGTCGACGTACTGCGTGAGGTTCATGACGCCATAGTGGCTCCATCATGGCGCCATGGCAAGCGCGCACGGCGCCATGGCCGCCGCCGGAGTGGCCACAGTCGCCTCATCCCGCAGGTCAGGCAGGCCGCAGTGAAAGCTGGCTCCGAGGTGGCACCGAAGTGGCGCCATGCCGCCACCGGCATGGCTATGCTGCCGTCGTGTGGGAGAGCGGCGCGGAAGAGCAGATATACCGGGAGACCGTTCTCGTCTGCCTGGAGAGACCCGGCCTGGCCAAGCGGCTGGAGGCGCGGCCCGGAGTCACCGCGGACACCGTGGTCGACGTCATGTGCGCACAGGAGAACGTCTCCCGGGTCCTGCGGGCGTTCGCGTCGCAGCACCGCGCCTACCGCGCGGCCTCGCGCCGGTACCGCCTGGCCGAGGAGCGGTTCGAGGCATCGTCCGCGCTGACGCGTCCGAGTGGACGCGCCGGCTGCGCCTACGTGTTCGCCGTCGTCACCGCCGTCGCGTGGCTGCGCGGCGTCCCCTTCCTCTACGGCCTGGCGGTGCCGCTCCTCGCATGTGTGACCGCCCTGGCCTTCTCCCTGCGGCACCGCGTCGCCCGGAAGCAGCTGTGGCGCTGGGTGTGGACGGGCCTGCTCGGCCTGGCCGCCGGGGCGCTGTGGCTGCCGCTGCGCCAGAAGGGCCACCGCTGGTCCGTGGACATGCGGCTGCACGGCCTGGCGCGCGAAGTACGCGCCGTCGTCGACGAGTTGCTCGGTGACGACCTCGACTCACTGCTGCTGCCCGAGAGCCAGGAGGGGCTGCGCTCCCCGAGCAGCCACCGGTATCTCGTCGAGAGCGACGCCGCCCGGCGCCTGAAGCGCAAGCTCGCGCAGATGGACGGCGGGACGATCGCCGTCAGCGGTCCGCGCGGGGCGGGGAAGACCACGCTTCTGGAGAACTGCGTCGAGCAGGGGGACTTCTTCGTCTCCGCGCACGCCCCGGCGACGTACACCCCGCACGACTTCCTCACCTCCCTCTTCATACGGGTCTGTGAGGAGTACATCTGGCAGGCCGGCTACTCCGCGCCGCAGTTCGTGCGGCTGCCGCACTTCAACCGCGCCGTGCGCCGCTTCGTCCCCGCGCTGAAGCGGCTCGCGCGGTGGCTGGGGTTCGCCGGGCTCGCGGGCGGGCTCATCGCGCTCGGGCTGTTCGCGACGGTGCGGTCCCTGGAGGCCGAGTACGCACCCCGGGCACGGGAGTGGTTCGCCGGGCGCGCCGATCAGGCCACCGGGCTCGCACGCGAGGTGTGGCACGGCGACGCGGCGGGCGCGGGCCTGGTCCTGGCCTGCGCCGGCATGCTCGTCTGGGCGCTGCGCCGGAACAGGGTGATGCCTCCCGTGCTGTTACGGACGGGGCAGCTGCTGTACCGCGGCCTCGTCGCCGCCCTGATCTTCGGGCCCTTCCTCTCGCTCGTCTTCGACCCCGATGTGCGGCGGCACCTGGACGCGCTGGTCGACGACCACCTGGTCTTCCTGCCCCTGCTGCTGTCGGCGCTGGTCTGGCCGATGGGCTCCCGGTGGAGCCACCCGGTCCTGCGCGGCGCCCACCGCCTGTACCCGTACGCCCTCCTCGGCACGCTGCTCTGGCTCGACGTGACCCGCCCGGTCTTCACGGACTCCGAGAACCCGGCCCGCATGTGCCTGTGGATCACCGGCCTGGCACTCGACCAGCTCAGGCACAGGCCCCGGCACCTCTTCCGCCCCGAGCCGAGGCTGGTCGCCGCCTGCCGCAACCACCTCTACCGGCTGCAGACCGTGCAGACGTCCACGGCCGTCATGAACACGGGGGCCACCCAGCTCCTGACGCTGGGCACCTCCCACTCCACGTCCCTGTCCACGGTCCCGCCCAACTACCCGGCGCTGGTCCAGGACTTCCGTACGCTGCTCAAGCACATCGCCCGCACGATGCACAAGGACGAGCGGCGCGTCATCATCGCCATCGACGAGGTGGACCGGCTCGGCACCGACGTGCAGGCGCTCGCCTTCCTCGGGGAGATCAAGGCGATCCTCGGGGTGCCGCGCGTGCACTATCTGATCTCGGTCGCCGAGGACGTCGGCGCCGCGTTCGTGCGGCGCGGGCTGCCGCACCGGGACGTCACGGACAGCTCGCTGGACGAGGTCGTCCACGTACAGCCGGGCGCCCTCGCGGAGTCGGCGGCGATCCTGCGGAAGCGGGCGCCCGGCATCTCCGACCCGTACATCCTGCTCGCGCACGCGCTCTCCGGTGGTCTGCCCCGGGATCTGATCCGGTACGGGCGGCGGCTCCTGGAGATCCAGGAGGCGACCCAGCACTTCGAACTCGCCGACATCTCACGGGCGATGGTCCTGGAGGAGCTGAGCGAGACCCTCTCCGGGTTCCGCACCCTCCTCGCCAAGCAGCGGTGGACCCCGGACACCAGCGTGATCCTCGGCTCCTTCCGCACCCTGGCGGGGCATCTGCGGACCGGTGCCTACCGGGAGCCCGAGCTGCGGCGAGCCCTGGAGTACTTCGCCGTCCACGCGGTGCGGGAGCGGTGGCGCTCCGACGTCCGGGGCGAGGGGCCGCCCGGCGAGGCGGAGCCGCTCATCGACGAGGCGGCCACCTACGCCTACTTCTCCCTCACCCTCCTCGACATCTTCGGCAGCGACGGGTTCGGCCGCCGCCGGACGGAGGCGGCCGGGCGGACACCGGACGGCGATCCCGAGCTGCTCGCGGAGGCCCGCCTCGAACTGGCCGTGTCGCCGTACAGCGCGAGACCGCTCATAGACGGGATACGGCGGGCCTGGGGTCTGTCGACACACGCCGAGTAGCCGGACGTCTCCCTCGACCTGGAGTCCAACGGCTGCGCCACCGATCCGATCACCCCTGCCGCGACCCGCGTCCGCGCGTTACGGTGTCGCCGTGCCGGAGTTCATACAGCAACTGCCCGCGCTCATCGGCGTGATCGTCGGTGCGCTCGGGTCGTACATGGCGATCATGCGGGGGGACCGGGTCCGCTTCCGGCGTGAGCAGGCGGCCCGCTGGGAGGAGCGGCGGCTCGCGATCTACACCGAGTACGCCCGGGTCCTGAAGCAGTCCGTCACCCTGACCTACCGCGTCGCCGCCCACCTCGGCAACGATCCCCACCCGCACCCCCTCTCCCCCGAGGCGGCCGCGCCGCACTTCACGGAGGCCGCGGACGCCCGCGACCCGGCCGGGGAGGCGCTGCTCATGCTGGGGGCGCCGGACGTGGTGGACAAGGCGCGGATCTGGGTGCTCACGGTGATCGAGATGGAGCGGTTCCTGCGCGACGACACGCACGACCCGGACGCGTGGGCCGGAATGCTGGAGCGACAGCGGACCGCGCGGCAGGGGTACTACGCGGCGGTACGCCGGGACCTGGCGCTGCCACCGGGCCATTCGGGCCGCTGGTCGGTATCGGCCCCCTGAGACCACCGAGCGACGGCCGGGCGACGGCCGGGCCTAGAACCCGCTGCCCCCGCCGAAGTCCCCGCCACCTCCGAAGTCGCCGCCGCCCCCGAAGTCCCCGCCACCGCCGCCGAAGCCGCCACCGAAGTCCCCGGGGTCGAAGTCCGCCCCCGAGTAGTCCCCGCCTCCATAGCCGCCGCCGACATCCCCGTACCCGGCGCCGTAGTCCGCTCCGTACGCGGGGCCGGCCATCATTCCGCCGAGCATCGTGCCGATGAGCATCCCCGGCAGGATGCCCCCGCCGAAGTAGCCGCCGGCCCACGGCCCGTACGCGGGTCCCGCCTCCCAGTAGGGCCGCCGCTCCCCGGACTCCGTGGCCACGGTCCGCACCATCGGGTCCTGGCCGTCCGCGAGACGCGCCGCGTCCGCCGCGCACACCGGGACCTCACGCTCCGCACCGCCGACCGGCGCCCACATCGCGTCCTTCACCGAGGGGCCGTGCCGCGGGTCGAAGAAGCACGGGGCGCGCCGCTCCGGCAGCTCCCGGCCCTCGCGCCGCGCCGCGAGCAGGGCCAGCGAGAAGCGTCCGTCCTCCAGTGCCTGGGTCACGCCCCGCACGTCGTCGGGGCGCGTCGCCGCCGCCATGTACGACTTGGCCTTCTCGTACGCGTCGAGGGCACGCTCGTAGTCGGCGCGCATCGCGTCGTCGGCCCCCGCCTCCGCCGGGTGGAAGTCGAGCCGGTCGAGCTCCTCGCCGAACGCGGTGATGTCCTCGTCGACGACGACGGACAGCTTGCGCAGCGCCTCGCGCCGCACCTCGTCGTGGCGCCGCTTCTTGCGCCGGATCACGGCGTACGCACCGACGCCACCGGCGACGATGACCACACCGACGCCCGCGAGGGCGCCCACGGAGACGCCGTCGCCCTCGGGGCCGCCGCTCCAGGACTGCGGGGCGCTGCCGGGGATCTGTGTGATGGCCTCGTCGACGAAGTCGTTGAGCTGGGTGTTGGTGTCCTCGCCGCGCACCAGGGAGACGAGGTTGGCGACGGCGTTGCGGCTGAGCACGGAATGGTCGGCCCTGGCGTCGAAGCCGTCGCCGAGCCGTACCGCGTACACCCCGGTCACGCCCGTCTCGGTCCGCAGCTTCTGGAAGATGTCCTGCCGCGGGAAGTCCTGCGGCAGCACGGCCACGAACACCGGCTTGTCCGCCTGCTCGATCTTCAGGGCGAGGGCGTCCGCCTGGGAATCGGACAGCTGGTCCGACGCCGCGGGGTCGACGTACACCGGGCTCTTCTCCCAGGCCTCGGCCACCTCGGACGTACTGGACGCGGCCGACGCCCCGGGCGCCCCCGTGAAGGACGCGGCGCCCAGGGCGAGCAGCAGCCCGGACAGCCCCACACTGATCCGCTTCGTCCTGTTCCTCATACTTAGAACGTAACTCAGCGGGGCCGTCGAGGGAGGTTCGGGGAGCGGCTACTCGACCGGCTCGACCCCGGCCCGCAGCAGCCCGTACGTGTACGCGTCCTCCAGCGCGTCCCACGACGCCGCGATGACGTTCTCCGCGACGCCGACGGTCGACCACTCGCCGACGCCGTCGCTCGTCGAGATCAGCACCCGCGTCGTGGAGGACGTGCCATGCTTGCCTTCCAGGATGCGGACCTTGTAGTCCACCAGCTCCAGCTTGGCGAGCTGGGGGTAGATCCGCTCAAGGCCGACCCGCAGCGCCCGGTCGAGGGCGTTGACCGGGCCGTTTCCCTCCGCCGTGGCGACGATGCGCTCGCCCTTGGCCCAGAGCTTCACGGTCGCCTCGTTGGCGTGTGTGCCGTCGGGGCGGTCCTCGACGATGGCCCGCCACGATTCGACGCGGAAGTACCTCCGCGCCCTGCCCTCGGCCTCCTCCCGCAGCAGCAGCTCGAAGGACGCGTCGGCGGCCTCGTACGTGTAGCCCTTGAGCTCGCGCTCCTTGACCCGCTCCACGACGCGGCCGACCAGCGCGCGGTCGTCGCCGAGGTCGACGCCCAGCTCCTTGCCCTTGAGCTCGATGGAGGCCCGTCCCGCCATGTCGGAGACGAGCATGCGGATGCGGTTGCCGACGAGGTCGGGGTCGATGTGCTGGTAGAGGTCCGGGTCGACCTTGATCGCGGAGGCGTGCAGGCCCGCCTTGTGGGCGAAGGCCGAGACACCCACGTACGGCTGATGCGTGGAAGGCGTGAGGTTGACGACCTCGGCGATGGCGTGCGAGACACGGGTCATCTCGCGCAGCGAGCCCTCGGGCAGGACCCGCTTGTCGTACTTCAGCTCCAGGGCGGCGACGACCGGGAAGAGGTTGGCGTTGCCGACGCGCTCGCCGTAGCCGTTGGCGGTGCACTGCACGTGTGTGGCGCCGGCGTCGACGGCGGCGAGGGTGTTGGCGACCGCGCAGCCGGTGTCGTCCTGGGCGTGGATGCCGAGCCGGGCGCCGGTGTCGGCGGCGACGGTGGAGACGACGGCCTGAACCTGGGCGGGCAGCATGCCGCCGTTGGTGTCGCACAGGACGACGACGTCGGCGCCCGCTTCGGCGGCGGCCCGCACGACGGCCTTGGCGTACTCGGGGTTGGCGCGGTAGCCGTCGAAGAAGTGTTCGCAGTCGACAAAGACCCGGCGGCCCCGCGCGACGAGGTGGGAGACGGTGTCGCGGACCATCTCCAGGTTCTCGTCCAGGGTGGTGCGCAGGGCCAGCTCGACATGGCGGTCGTGGGCCTTGGCGACCAGCGTGATGATCGGGGCGCCGGACTCCAGCAGCGCGCCCACCTGCGGGTCCTCGGCCGCCCTGGCGCCCGCGCGGCGGGT
>NZ_JBSFTT010000084.1:0-10091 GCF_053591415.1 Streptomyces sp. NPDC003032
GGGAACGACGCGACGACATCCATGAAGCCTTCCTCGGCCTCGCCGTCTGCCTGATCACCCACCGCCACGTCCAACGGCTTTGTTAGCACCTTTAAAGCCAGGCCTCCTCTTGGCCGGAGAGGTCGACCTGGGTGCCCCTTCCCGCACCATGGCCGAGTTCGCGGACCTCTTCCACTACCCGCGGCTCGACGACGCCGACAGGTTCGTGGCCACCACCGCAGCGTCCCTGGGACCCGAGACCGCCCTGTCGTCATAGCCCCAGCCGTTGAAGATCCCTTAGGCGAAGCCGAGTGGCACAACGCGAAGTGACCGTCCTCGCCGACCGCCAAGGGCCCGCCCGGATTGCTCACCATGAACCGACCCGGCCAGTGCTCACGACGTCCGGATTCCCGCGTTTCCGCAGGAGAGTGCTGACGATCAAGAGGAACCTACAGGGCTGTTCTCCCCGCTTCAGGGCCTCAACGCGGCTATCACCGCGCCCTCGGCACCTTCAACGGAGTCGTATGCACCGAAGCCATCATCGCCACGCGCCTCTGACAACCCCACGCTGCCTGGCCCGGACTCCTCGTCAGGGGCCAGGCAGCAGCGAAACCTTGAGACACTCCCGGGCTGGAACAGGTTGACAGATCGCATAACGGCAGGTGACATCCACGAGCACCAGGCCGGCGGCGGGTCGTATGACCGGGCTCCCAGAACCTTCTCTGCCGCGGTGAGGGCCTGGCGGCATTGGCCGTCCTCGTTGAGTTCCGCCAGGGCGCGCGCGAGCCGCAGATGGAGAAGGGAGCGTGCGGTGGGGTGATGGGTGCGGGGGATGGCGTGTTCGAGGATGTCTGCTGCGGTGCGCGCGTCCTTGAGCCACAGCAGGGGGCCAACTCCCTAGATCCCCCAGTCGTCGCTCATCCAGGCCCCCAGCCACACGAAGAACCAGATGAACCCCCCAACCGCGGCGATCAGCCCAACCGACGCCTGTTGTTTCGCAGATGGGGGCGCCTGCGGAACGGCGTGCTGTCCGCCACCACCGGGCACTTCGGTGCGGCTTCGCCGACGGTGGCGGTCTGCCCTGCCGGGAGCGAGCCGGTGCGGGGCGTGCGCCCGGTGGGTCACGGCGCCTGGCCAGCCGGTGCGTGCGCCGCACGTGTGTCGGGTCCTGCTTCAGGTGCACACGATGGAGCGGTTTCTTCTCCTGGGTTCTTTGGGCGGGGGCTGGGCGGGCAGCACGGCTTTGGGTGCCGGTTGGCATCCGCTGGTGTCCTTGGGGACTGAGTATCAGCAGGAGGAAGAGATGAATGTGGAACACGTCGACGTATTCGATCTCGACGTACAGGTGGAGCCCGCTCCGGTGGCCGAGGAGGCCGCGGGAGCGGTGGTAACGGACGCGCTGCAGTGTGTGCAGTCGGTGCTGATCTACTGCTTCACCATCCAGGGGAACTGCGGCAACTGACCGACGCGGGGCCGGGCGGGGCTGGTGGCCGGCGTTCAGAGGGCGCGGTGCCGGGTGTGCCATGGCGCGCCTGGTCGAGCGCTGAGGGCGGGGGGAGTGGGTGGCGGAAGCCGTGGACGGCCCGGTTTTCGAGGTTGCGGGGCCGGTGCTGGTGCGGGCTCCGGTGCTGCCGGCCGACCGGGTGCGCAGCACGTGGCAGGACCTGGACCCGGACGATACGCCAGCGGCGACGGAATATCTGGCTGCGCTGATGGAAGATCCGTTGGTGCGCGAGGCCGTCCAGGTCTCCAGTCCCGCGCTGGGCGAGCGGGTGGAGCAGATGCTGGGCGGGCGGTCGGCCACGCCGCGGCAGGTGCGGCGTGCGGTGCTGTCGCTGTCGCGGTATGTGCTGCGGATGGCGTGTCGGCCCACCCCGTTCGGGATGATGGCCGGGGTGGCCGCGGCCCGGTTCGGTGACACCGCGCACGTGGCCTGGGGGCCGCGGGACCGCCGGTGGGTGCGTCCGGACGCCGGTTGGCTGGCGCAGTTGGTCAGCCGCTGGGAAGAGGATCCGCTGGTGCTGCCGCATCTGCGGCTGGTGGCCAATGACGTGTGTTTCGCGCGCGGAGGCCGCTGGGTGATGCCCTGCGGTGTGACGGACGAAGACGGTGTGCCGCGGTGTGCGGAGGAGTCGGTGCGTCACACGCCCGCCGTGCAAGCGGCCGTGGAACTCGTGGCCCGCCGGCCGCTGACCGGCCAGGCCGTCATCGACGCACTGCGCCTACGGTTTCCGGGTACGCCCACCACGGACATCGGGCGGCTGCTGACACAGCTGGTGCGCCACCGCATGCTGCTGGCCGACCTCGCGCCGGCACCGCAGGAGGCGGACCCTCTCGGTCATGTGCTGCGCCGCCTGACCGAGTGCGGGGGGCAGCCGGCCCAGGCCCTCCAAGACCTTGAGCGCGCCGTACAGGGCTACGCGACCGCGCCGTGGGCGGCGGGCAGCCGGGCCTGCCGGGCGCTGGGGGAGCGGATGCGGGCCCTTCACGCGGTCGATCGGCCGCTGCAGGTCGACCTGGCGCTGGATGCCGATGTGCGGCTGCCGCACCGTGTGGCCCGGGAGGCCGAACGGGCCGCCGAGGTTCTGTGGCGGATCGCCCCGTCGTACACCGCCCCCGGGCATCTGCGCCAATACCATGCACAGTTCCTTGAACGCTACGGCACCGCACATGCCGTGCCGCTGGCGCGCGTCCTCGATCCGGATATGGGGCTGGGGCCCCCGGCCGGCTACCTGTGGCCGCCCCGCGGGTACAGCGGCGAGGAGCCGCTGCCGCCCGAGCCCGCCCCGCCGGACCGGCAGGAGGCCCTGGGCGCACTGCTGGCCGGCGCCCTGCACGACGGCGCGCAGGAAGTCGTCCTCACCGAGGCCGACGTGCGCGCGCTGGAGCCGCCCGGCCGGGGGCCGGTGGCGCCGTCGATGGAACTGTGCGCGCAGCTGATGGCCGTCTCTTCCCAGGCGCTGGACGCAGGGCACTTCGGGCTGGTGCTCTCTTCCGGCACGGGCTCAACGCTGGCTGGCGCCATGCTCGGCCGCTTCGCCTACCTGCTGGATCCGCCCGTCCAGGAGGACGCCGCCCAGATGGCGCGGGCCACCGGCACGACCGGTGCCAAAGCGGTGCCGGTGAACCTGGTCTGGCCGCCGCCGCTGGCACGGGCCCGCAACGTGTGTGCGGCACCGGCCTGGCTGCCGCACACCCTGGCCATCGGCGTGTTCTGTGACAGCGAGCAGCCGGTGCTGCGCCTGGACGATCTGTCGCTGGCCGCCGATACCGAGCGCCTGCTGCTGGTCTCCCGGCGCCTGGGCCGAGAAGTGGTGCCCCTGGCGTGGCACATGCTGCACCCGGCAGCGGCCCCCAACGCGGCCCGGCTGGCCCGCGAGGTCGGGCAGATGGGGGCACGGCACTGCCGGCCGTGGTCCTGGGGGCCGCTGGCCGTCTTGCCGTACCTGCCCCGGGTGCGCTACAGGCGTACGGTGTTGGCCTCAGCCCAGTGGCGCCTGGCTTACCCGCCGCTGCGTGAGCGCGGCCTGCCGCACGGGGACTGGGCGCGCGAGCTGGAGCGGTGGCGCCGGCGATGGGCCGTGCCCGAACACGTCCTCCTGGGCAGCGCCGACCGCAGGATCGAGGTCAATCTGGCCGACCGGCTGCACCAGGAACTGGTGCGCCAAGAGCTCTGGCGCACCGCGCAGTCGGTGCTGTACGAGACACCGCAGCGGGCGGCCGGGCTCGGTGACGGCTGGCTGCAGCGGGCGGGCCGGGCCCACACCACTGAGATCGTCATCCCGCTGCGGGCCCGCCCCCGCGCCGCCACCGCCACCGCCAGACCGTCTGCGGCCCCGGTGCCGTCGCGCCGCACTCCCGTAGCGGCCCAGTTGCCGGGCGGGCGCTGGCTGTACGCCAAGATCTATGGCAGCTGCCAGCGCCAGAACCTGTTGCTGCGCGACCTGCTGCCGCACCTGCTGGACGAGCTGCCGCCCGAGGTCGACCGCTGGTACTTCCTGCGCTACGCGGATCCGGCCCCGCACCTGCGCCTGCGCTTCAGCGGTCCGGCCGATGCCCTGCGTGGCCGGCTCCTGCCCGCCCTCCACGACTGGGCGGTGGAGCTGCGGCGCCAGGGCCTGGCCCAGCGGATGACACTGGACACCTACGAACCCGAATGTGCCCGCTACGGCGGACCCGAGGCGCTGGAGCACGCCGAGCGCGCCTTCTGCGCCGACAGCCACGCCGTGCTGGCCCAGCTGCGCCTGCTGCACACCACCGCCGCGGAGGTGGACCCGGTACTGCTGGCCGCCGTCAACTTCCTCGACATCGCCCGCCATACCTGTCCGACCTCCCCCGACTGGAGCCGTTGGCTGCTTCACGCCGTGCCCAAGGAGGCCGAAGACCACCGGGCCGTACGCGCCTTGCGGCATGCGCTCGCCGGCCTGCTCCACCCCGCCGACGCCCATCCGCAGCCCCACTCCCTGCCCGGCGGCTCCGACCTGGCCCGGGTGTTCACGCAACGGGCTCCGGCCCTGGCCCGCTACCGCCAGGCGGCCCAGGCCGCCACGGCGGTGACCAGCCTGCTGCACATGCACCACAACCGGCTGCTGGGCAGCGACCGCGGCAGCGAAGGCCGCGCGCTGGCCATCGCCCGCGGTGCACTTGAGGCCCACCACCAGCGCAGGCAGCACCGGCCATGAACCGATCCTCCGGGCCGGGCGCCGACACCCGCCAGCGCGCCCGAACGGCGGTGCAGGCCCTGGCCGCCGCGCTGCACGACCCCGCACCTCTTGGCCCCGCCCCCGGCACCGTGCCACCGGGAGCCGCCCGGCACTGGCGCAGCAGCCTCGCCGAGGGCTACCCGGGCACCACCTTGCTCTTCGCCGAGCTCGCCCACCAGGACCCGGCCCACCGCACCACCGCCCACGCCCATCTGGCCGCCGCCGCACACGGCTTGCGCGCCGACCCCGGCGACAGACTGTTCCGGGGCGTACCCGCCGTGGCGTTCGCCGCCGCGGCCGCGGCCGCCGAGCCCGCCGACTACGCCCGGCTGCTGCACCGGCTCGATGAACACGTACACGCCCGCCTCCGCGACCTGGTCCAGCAGGAACGCACCCGCACGGGGCTACGGCGCCCGGGCGTGCCCATGGCGGCCTACGACGTCATCAGCGGCCTGGCCGGACTGGGCCGCTACCTGCTGCTCCGCGGCCACCACGACCAACTCGCCGACGCGCTCACCGCCCTGATCGACCTGACCCGGCCCGTGACCGTCAACGGCCGCCGACTGCCCGGCTGGTGGGTACCCCACTCCCCGCTGTTCGGCCAGGACGCCGCCTGCCCGCACGGCCACCTCAACCTCGGCCTCGCCCACGGCATCCCCGGCCCCCTGGCCCTGCTCGCCCTGGCCTGGGACGCCGGCCTGCGCCTGCCTGGACACGACGACGCGGTGCACCACATCGCGACCTGGCTCCTGGCACACGCCGACCGTAACGAAGGCGCCCTGGCCTGGCCGGCCGTACTCACCGTCGACGAGAACTCCCACATCCACGCCGCAGGCCCGGCGCGCAGCCACTGGTGCTACGGAACCCCCGGCGTCGCCCGCGCCCTGTACCTGGCCGGCACGGCTCTGGACCACAGCGCCTGGCGGCACACCGCTGTCACCGCCCTGCAGCACGCCCTCACCCAGCCCCGCCCCCACCCTCAGCCCCCGGACGGCCTGGGCCTGTGCCACGGCCTGGCCGGCCTGCTGCACACCACCACCCGCCTCGCCCACGACAGCCAAGACCGCCTCCTGGCACGCCACTTGCCCGCCCTGGCCGACGACTTGCTCGCCGCCTTCAGCCACCCCTCGCACCCACCTCCCGCACCCGCCTCTGTCCACCAGGAGCACCCGGGACGCCAGAACCCGCCCTCCTACCCTGTGGGCCTGCTCGACGGCGCCAGTGGCATCGCCTTGGCCCTGCACAGCCACGCCACGGGCCAACCCCCCGCCACCGCCTGGGACGCCGCCCTGCTCCTGGCATGAGGCCGGCCCGCCGGGCACCCACAGAGCCTGGCAAGCACTGCCTCGCCACAAGGCCATCGCGTCCGGCCGGGGCCGCACCATGGGCGGCATACTGCTGCCACCGCGCCCCGCGCAGCATGCGCGCTCCATACAGTGCACCGGGGGAACCCACCCGGCGCCCGAGCGGCCCGCCGGACGCGTCTGCCGGGACCGCTGCGGCGCGGAGAGCTACTGCCACTCAGAATCTAGCGGGCGATTCTGCTCATGATCACCAAGCACACGCGCTGCTCATCAGGCGCGGAATCCGGTGTTTCCGCAGGAGCCAGTGCGCACGAAGACGCATTCTCTCAAGCCATGGACCACGCACACTGCGCGCACCCCGGCATGCCTGGGCCAGGTGCTGCGTCGGCGACCCTCGCCGGCCGTTGCTGCGCCCGGGCACGAACAGCTCTGGACAGAGCGGAGTCTTCGGGATGACGCTCCGGACCTGACGGTTGTAGCGCGGTGTGGTCGGGGCTGGAGGAGCTGGAGCCGCCTGCGGACGCAGCTACCACTCCACCGCCCGTGAGTTCGGGCTTAACCGGCGCACCGTGCGCAAGTACGCGCGCGCCGCCACCTGGCAGGAGTGCGTCCGGCGCCGCTACCCGCGCAGGCCCTCACCACTCGACCCGTATCTCGGCTACCTGCGCCAACGCTGGGACGAGGGCGAGCACAACGCCTTCGCCCTCCACCAGGAGATCTCCGCCAAGGGCTACCGGGGCCACTATCAGCAGGTGATACTCGCTGTTCAACCCCTGCGTCGTCAGCCCCCGTTGGAAGAAGTACATGAACGGGCACCAACCCGCAGGGAAGTCGCCCGCTGGATCGCCACCGCCCCTGACCAGCGCGGCCTTCACATCCGAGAGCGGCTCGCCCGCCTCCTGGAACACTGCCCGGAACTACAGCGCACCCACGAGTTGGTCCGCGAGTTCGACACCATGCTCGACGCCCAGGACTCCGCCCTGCTGCCCGCCTGGCTCAACCGGCTCACAACATCCCACCTCCAGGCCCTGACCAGCATGGCCAAGTCCATCCGCGAGGACGAGGCAGCAGTCGTGCAGGGGATCACCACCTCCTTCAGCTCCGGAGTCAACGAAGGACGCATCACCTACGTGAAGCTCCAGAAGAGAATCATGGGCGGGCGGGCCGGTATCTCCTTGCTCCGGCAACGAGTCGTACTGATCGCACACCTCCGTCGCCGCTACCCACGTTCCAACCCACCTGCCCCGCCGTGATCTCCGTCTACGAGATTCTCGCCGGAGCCACTTTCGCGAGTACGCCGACAGCACGAACGCGAGGCCGAGCACTTCCTCGCCTTCACCGCCGTCGCCTGCACCCTCATCTGTTACCGCAGACTCGATCGTTTTGAGAGGCGGGGGCGGAGACGTGATCGTGCGCGTGGTCTGCTGTCCGGCCGGGCCGGAACCGGCGGCGGACGAGCGCGATCAGGGAAGGTCCTCCGCGGAAGCACCACAGGGCGATGACCGGATCACAGATGGCACATGCCAGAGATGCGTCGTGGTAGAACGGCAGGATCGGATTGCCCTTGAGGTGGTGGGCCATGTCCCAGGCCGTGTGGAGCAGCCAGCCGACGCCGATGAAGGCCCAGGAGTCCAGGCCGCGGTAGGCGACGTAGGCCGTGAGTGCGACGAATGGGAGCTCCCACGGGCCGAAGCCGCCCCCGCTCAGATAGGCGGCGCCGGCTCCGCCCACCATGATCGCGTTGAAGTGGCGTCGGTGCGGTTCTTTGATCAGGGACATCAGCAGGCAGTAGATGATGCCGACGATCACTGGTGACACAAGGTTCATGAGGGGATGACTTCTTCCTCCTGGGGCGGGCCGAATCGCCGCGGTCGAGCTGTCGCAGCGCGAGCACCGACGTCTCGGCCAGAGCGCTGTCCGGGTGGGCAGGATCAGGAGTGCCAGTACGCTGGCGGCCGTCGCGGTCGGCAGGATCGAGGCGATCAGCAGGATCGAGGCGATCAGTCAGGCGTCGGCGAGGGCGCGGCGCGGCGTTGCGGGAAACATACTCGCGGGGACGGTGATCGGGTCGACGGCGACGGTGCCTTCGACGCTCATGCTGATGTTCTTCCTACTCGTGCAGGGGGATGGTGAGCGACTGATCTGCGAAGGCCCGGGCGCTCAGAGAGTGGTGGGCGTTGGACCCCGCGCGCGCCAGACGGTGCCGCGCCGCTCATGGGAGATGAGTTCTTCGACGGCGTGCGCGACGCGGGGGCCCACCTCGCGCTCCAGTAGGTACAGACCCAGATCGAGACCGGAGGTCACGCCGACGCCGGTGATCAGGTCGCCGTCGTCCACGATGCGGGCGCGGACCGCGTGGGCGCCGGTGGCGTCCAGCATGTCGAGGCCCATGTGGTAGGTGGTGGCGTGACGTCCCTCCAGCAGGCCGGCCATGGCCAGGACGAGCGAGCCGCCGCAGACGGTGGCGACGGTGATGTCCGGGTCGTCCATTGCCTGCGTGAGGAGCGCAGGGAGCTCGGTGGTCAGCGTGCGGCCCAGCAGCACCGGGATGAACTCGTCCTGCTTCCGCTCGCCGACGCCCACCTCTTCTTCCGGGGCCTCGCCGGGTTCGCCCACGCGGTTGGAGGCGCCCGGTACCAGAAGCATGTCGGCGCGCTCCAGGTCGAGGGCGCCGACGGCGCGCGGTGTCAGTCCTCCGATGCCGCTGACGACCTTACGAGGGCCCTCTGCGGTGACCAGCTCGAC
Source organism: Streptomyces sp. NPDC003032 (assembly GCF_053591415.1). NCBI lineage: Bacteria > Bacillati > Actinomycetota > Actinomycetes > Kitasatosporales > Streptomycetaceae > Streptomyces > Streptomyces sp. NPDC003032. The sequence continues at coordinate 8,732 of NZ_JBSFTT010000084.1, forward strand.
GGTCACCGCGCCGTCCGTCGCCGAGCCGCCGGCGTGCAGGACCTCGTAGGGGGCAATGGCATCGAGCGGGTCGAAGCCATCGGACAGGACGACCTGGGTGTGCATGGGCGCGGGCTTCCTTCGACGTCGATTTCCATCCGGACGCTCCGAAGTCAACCGGCTTCCTGGGTGCTAGCCCAGTGGCACTAGTGCCAGGTTGCAACGGAATAGTGCCAACACTTTCTTGAAGCGTGTGGACTGCGATGACGTGGGCCTTCCGGAAGGGCGGCCCAGGTCCGTCAAGCTGGTGGGGAGGTAAGTTCTGGTCATGCATACGGTTGCCGTGCTCGCGTTGGATCAGGTGATCCCGTACGACCTGTCCACCCCGATCGAGGTCTTCTCCCGTACCCGCCTGCCCGACGGGCGGCCCGGCTACCAGGTACGGGTGTGCGCCGAGCGCGACGAGGTCGACGCCGGAGCCTTCACCCTGCGTGCCCCCTGGGGCCTGGAGGGCCTTCATGGCGCGGACACGATCATCGTGCCGGGCGTCGCCGATCTCGCTGCCCCACTCCCTCCCGCCGTGCACGACGCGCTGCGGTCGGCCGCTGCCGACGGCACCCGGATCGCCTCCATCTGCGTGGGCACCTTCCCCCTGGCTGACACCGGGCTCCTCGACGGACTGCGCGTCACGACCCACTGGCGCGCGGCCGGTCTGCTGGCTGCCGCCCACCCGGACCTCGACGTCGACCCGGACGTCCTCTACGTCGACAACGGCCAGTTGCTCACCTCGGCCGGCGCCGCGGCGGGCATGGACCTGTGTCTGCACATGATCCGCCGTGACTACGGCTCGGCCGTCGCCGCCGACGCCGCCCGCCTGTCAGTGATGCCTCTCGAACGAGAGGGCGGGCAGGCGCAGTTCATCGTCTACGACCACGCACCCACACCGCAGGGCTCCGAGCTTGAGACGCTGCTCACCTGGCTACAGGAAAACCTGGCCCGCGGCCTCACCCTTGCCGACATCGCCGAGCGGGCCGGAACCAGCACCCGAACCCTGATCCGGCGCTTCCGCGACCAGACCGGCACCACGCCGCTCCAGTGGCTCCACCGGGCCCGCATCCGCCAGGCACAGCACTTGCTGGAAACCACGGAGCACTCCGTGGAGCGCATCGGCAGCCAGGTCGGCTTCGGCTCACCCACCACCTTCCGTGACCGCTTCAAGCGCACCACCGGCGTCAGCCCGCAGACCTACCGGCGCACGTTCAGTTGAACAGCCAAATGAGATGGCCTCTAAGGTTGGTCGGCCCCCTATCAGGTCTTGCTCCGCGCCCGCCGGCGTCGGCCTGGCGGCCGTCCAGACCGGCGCCGGCGGGGCGACGTCACG
>NZ_JBSFTT010000085.1:0-9753 GCF_053591415.1 Streptomyces sp. NPDC003032
GAGGATGCCGCATACGGCGCCGGCGGTGGTTTCGAGGATCCGGTCGGTCAGGACGTGGCTGGTGGGGGTGGACAGGAGCGGGAGGGCCAGGGCGACGATCAGCGACAGGGTGTCGGTGGGGTGGCCAGTGGCCAGGCTGGCTGCGGCGAGGGCGGCCAGGACGCCAGCGGTGCCGGTGGCGTCCTGGGCCGCGGCCCGGGTGGTGGCCCGGCGAAGCCCTCGCGGCTCCGCACCGGGCCCCGGCATGTTGCCAGGCATTTGTGGTGGGTGTCGCCGGTCCCGATGCAGGGCCATCCCTGTACTTCTTGGAATGACTGAACGAGCACGGCTAGGACCGGTATGCGTCGTGGAACTGCTCGAACACCACCTCGTAACCGTCCAGGTCCTGGCCGACGAAGATCCGGGCCCAAGCCGTGTCCTTCGGTTCACTCACCACGGCGAGCCCCTCGCGCCGCCACAGGTCGTACACGGCATTCAGATCCCGCGTCGGAAGAGCCAGCGCGAAACCGAGCCCGAGCGGGCCGGACTTGACCGCCTGCTCCTCCTCCGGTCGGTTGTACTCGTGGGCGTACAGGTCCGACAGGATCAGCCAGGTGTGGCCGAAGGTCAAGTAACGCAGGTTCGGCTGCTCGTCATTGGGAATCTCACGGAACCCCAGCCGACAGTAGAGATCACCAGATGCTTGAAGGTCCCGGACCCGTAGTCCCACCTTGACCTGCTTGGCGCCCATCATGGTCCTGCTCCCCTTCCCGGTGCCTCGGCAACGGCGACGGTAATCCCAGTACCGGCTCCTGCGGCCCACGAAACCCCAATCCGGGAAGGCTCACTCGTGCACGGCAGCGACTGGCCTCAGCACGGCACTGTCTTACCTCTGACCCAGTGGCTTCGGTGTCTGGTCGAGGGCACATTCGTGCCTGGTCGTCGTCGCCGATGATCTTGCCGCGCTTACGGGCGGCCTCATGACCTTCAAGAGTGTGGTCGCGGATGTACTCACGCTCCATGCCGGACAGAGCGGCGAGGCAGGCGAACACGGGGCCGTGCGGATCATGAGAGCCCTGCAGCTCGCCGGTGAGGAACTCCAGCTCGGCGTCGGCCTCCGGCGTCGGGACTGCTGGGCTCGCTTGTTGAGGTGTCGCGTATTCGCCGCTGATGCGGCCGGAAGATCACTCTGTGTGCTTGCGGCTGTATTGAGTCCTATGGAGTGCCTGTTCATCGCTCCGGTTCCTGGTGTAGGAAGCGATGGAGGATCAGGCGCAGGGTGGGAAGCTGGGCGGCCGGGGTGAAGGACCGGTCGGTGGCGGCGCTGGTGTAGAGAGCGGCGATGAGTGCCATGATCCAGGCTGCGGTGTCGTCGGGGTCCAGGGTGGGGTCGATCTGGCCTGCTGCGGCCGCGTTGTGCAGCAGGGTGGTGATGGTGGACCGTTCCTCATCGTTGTCGCGACTCAGCAGTACTTCGAGTTCGGGGTCGCGGTAGGCCTGGATCATCGCCTCCATGACGAGGGCGGGGACCAGCGGCTCCGCGGCGGGGGCGGCGAGAAGGTCGACGGTGTCGAGGAGTGCGGTCCACGGGTCGTCGGCGGTGCGGGCCGCGGCGAGACGCTCGGCCTTGGTAGCGCCGTCGTGCTCCGCGTCCTCGAAGACGGCGTGGAAGATCGCGCGCTTGTTGGGGAAGTAGTGGAACAGGTTGCCTGCGCTCATGCCGGCGGCCTTGCAGATCTCTGCCGTGGTGGTGCGCTCGAAACCTCTGGCGGCGAAGAGCGCGGCCGCGGTGTTGACGATGTGCCGGCGCCGTGCTCGGCGCCTGGCCGGGTCGACTGTCCTCATCGGAGCCTCTCTCTGATCAACTCTCGACTCTGGTCTCGGTGGGCATTAATAGACTGAGCGCTCGGTCTATTATTACGTGACGCTGGAGGCGAGAGGGAACATGAACATGTGCAAGGGAATCGGGCGGGAGTCGCAAGGGAGTCGGCTCACCGTGCTTCGACAGCCCACGTTGAGTACTGTGTGTGTCTATTTCGTTTTCATGCTGGCGGGGGCGGGTGTCGGCTGGCTGGTCGGCCTCCTGGCCGACTGGCTGGTGACGCTTCCCTGGGCACCGCTGCAGGGGCCGGCCGAGCTCATTGCGTCGATCCCCGCTCCGTGGCTGCCCGCCGCGGGTTCGGTGGCTGGGCTGGCCCTTGGATTTGTTGCTCAGCACGAGCAGTTGGTGGTTCGTCTGTCGGAAGACCGCGTTGTGCTCACATGCAAGGGGCGTGCGCAGGAGTTCTCGCGCGACGCCATTGCCGCAGTGTTCCGGGACGGCAAGCAACTTGTCCTGCTCGGCCACGACGGTGGCGAGCTCACCCGGCAAGAGTGCGACCTGAACGTCGGCCGCGTTGCCGACGCCTTTACCGAGCACGGTTACGTGTGGGCGGACGCCGATCCGTACAAGGACGAGTTCCACCGCTGGGTCCCTGACACTCCCGGCCTCCCAGAGGGTGCGAACGCCATCCTCAAGGCCCGCCAGGAGTCGTTGGAGAAGAAGAGTTCCTCCGACGACGACGTTCAAGAGCTCCGTGAGGAACTGGCCCGTCTCGGCGTCGTCGTGAGGGACGAGAAGCGACGCCAGTACTGGAGGACGCTCCGGCAGTCGGATCCGGCCGTGGAATGAATGGCGGTGAAATCGGCTGGACCGTGTCCCTCGGTGAGACCGAACCGTGTCACCGTGTGTGGTCGCCAGGGACGCACCGGCTCCAGGTTCCGCCAGCCTCAGTGACCAGGCGGGTGGCGGTCTGTCATGGTAGCCGAGGGCTTTCGCGATGACGGGGGCCGGGGCCTGGAGGACGAGTTGGCGGGTCGCGGAGGTCCTGCCGCGCTGCGGCGGGACGCCGATCTCACGCAAGTGGACTGAAGGCTGACCGGGTTCATCGGCTGGCCGGGCTGGCGTCCGGGGAAGAGCCACTGTGAGCTTCTGCTGCTGGCGTAGGGCAGGTGCTGGCAGGACTGGATGTATGCCCGCATGAGGTCAGCGACGGGCTCCGGAAGTGGGGAGGGCGGGTCTCCCAGCCGGACGATGACGGCGGTCCCGTCGTCGATGACGTCGTTGGCAGTGAGGCGGACGATGCGGGTGACGGGTGGCGCGTAGAGGAGAACGAAAGCCGCGGCGGTCCGGGCCCGTAGGGCCAGGGAGTCGTCGTTGAGGACCCGCCGGAGTATGGCGAGTCGGTGATGCTGGTCAGACGCCACTTGGGGGCGTCTTCGCAGTTCAATCGCTCGACGGAGTGAGGCGCGCGGACACAGGTGCTCGCCCTCGCTGGACCGAGGGGGCGATGTCGCTTCTGCGGCGTTCGGTGCGTCCTGCCCCGCTTCTGCTTCGACACGAGCAGAGCCTAAAGATCCAAACCATCCCGCGACAGACCGCGTTCACGGCGTGAGCGAGCGGTGGCCCACGCGGACGGCCACCGGCGCACCGGGGTGAACGTCGCTTCCTTCACCCTGGTCGCCCTGCGCGGCGAGGGGGTGCGCGGCCGGGCGATGCAGGCCCTACCCGCGACTGCGGGCCCTGCTGCGGGCGGTCGGGAACGCGCCGTATGAGGCGGACGAGGCCGGGGACGTGCGGTTCTGCCTGCCGGACCAGAACGGCGAGAATCAGTGGGCGGCTGGACGAGATCCCGCTGCCGCAGAGCACCCCGGCCGCCTGGCCGCGCTCGTAGGCGGCCGGGGGCATGGCAGAGGACCCGGCGAAGAGGTGATCGCCGGGGTCCGCGTGGCTGCCGCGACTTCAGCCGAGGGTGGCGATGAGGTCGTTGCACGCCTGTTCGCAGCGGCGGCAGGCTCCGGCGCAGACGCGGCAGTGGTCGTGCATGTCGGCGTGGCGTTCGCATTCGTCGGCGCAGGCTTTGCAGACGGTGGCGCACGCGGTGAGGATCGCGCGGGTGATGTTGGCGTCGTATCCGGTGTGGCGGGAGAGGACCGCGGCGGTGGCGTTGCAGATGTCGGCGCAGTCGGCGTTGGTGCGGATGCACTTGGCCAGCTCGCCGATCTGCTCTTCGGACAGGCAGGCGTCCGAGCACGCGGTACACGCTTGGGCGCAGGCAATGCATTCCTCGATGCAGCGCATGAGCTTCTCGCGGTCGACGCCGCCGAGGTCGGCCGGGTAGGTGTCCAGCATGTCCTTGACCACCGTGGTCATCACAGTTCTCCTTGTTCTGGTGAAGCCGCACGGCCGGGCGGCGTGCAGGTGCCTACCCCGTACAGGTGTCGCGGGTAGGTGCCGGTCAAACGTCTGATTGCGTGTGGCGCCAGCAGGCGGATCACCGTGAGCGGTGCGTCGTGGCGGAAAGCCAGATGCGGAAGTCGGCGATCTCGGCTTCCTGGGTGGTGATGCCGGTGGCGGCGGCCACCCGCAGCTGGGGGTGGAACGCCCGGGGCTGGGGTTCCAGGAGCTCCACGATGCCGGCTGAGTGGTGGGGGATGATCCGCTTTACGAAGGCGATGTCGAACCCGATGCCCGCCTTGGTGCGGCGCAGTTCGTCGGCGTGCCGCTGCACCTCACGGTCCATCGCCGTCATCTCGCGGCGGGCTTCTTCGCAGACCTGCTCCACCGCCTGCTGGGGGGTGAGGTTGTACCATTTGTGCAGCCAGCGGGTGAACTGGTCGATCTGGTGGCGCTGGCTGGCGATGATGTTCTCTGCGTGGGTGCGGATGTCTGCATCGACGCCGCGCCGCAGCTCCAGCTCGGCCATCGTGATGGCTCCGCGGTGGTGGGGGATGATCGCCGCTAGGAAAGTGACCTCCAGCTCTTCTGGCACCGACGTCGCATCCGGGAGCGGATGCTCCGCAGGCACGGTCCCTGCCACACCGCCTTCCACGGGGTCACCCGTGGTCTGCACTCCGGCCGGTTCGTCAAGAGGTCGTGCAGGCAGTCGCGGTGTGCGACGACGGTCTTCTCCACGGCCTCGCCGAGGTTCTTCACAGATGCCGCCAGTCCGCAACCTCGGTGGCGCCCGGCGCGCCCAAGCGGCAGCCATCAGCGTACGCGCCGGCACGGTCCCGGCAGATCACCCGGATGCCGGGATGAGCCTGTAACCAGGCGGCGACGGTGTCCGCGTCGCGCTCCGCGAACACGTCGATGGGACGGTGCGTCTCCATGTTGATCACCACAGTGCCGGAAACGGCACCCTTGCGTAGAGCGAAGTCGTCGATGCCCACGACCTCCGCGATCACGGGCTGATGGCCGGGGATGGCCCGGACCGGACGGAGCAGCGTCATACGGCTCACCGTAATCGATAACTTCTCGGCCAGCCTGGCGCCGCCCGCCCCGCCAGCGCCAGACCTATCGAGGTCAACTCCTGGCAGAGCCGGGTACTGCGACGTCGACGGCGCCCGACCAGTCCTTCCACCTGTTCAGCGAAGGCCCGGCGCGGACATGCGCCGTTGCGGCAGAAGAAGCGGCGTACGCACAGGCTGGTGCGCCTGATCGGAACGTCAGCAACTTGGCGCTCATACCGACTGTGGACCGATGCCGAGCAGACCCCACAGTCCGGGCACCTCACCTCCGGAGCGCGTGGCCGAGCCCGGATGTGCACTGTCCGGTGCAGTCGAAGGCTGCGCCGCCGGGACATCGCCGGCCGGCCGCCGGGTGCGTACGGGAAGCTGCGGCCCACGAGGCCGGGCGAGTACCTACTGATGGACACCACGCGCCTCGACGTCTTCGCGATGGACCCGATCACGCTGAAGTGGGTCCAGGCTGAACTCACGGTCGCGATGGACTGGTACGACAGGTGTGTCTGCGGGATCCGGGTGACGCCGGTGTCCACGTCGTCGATCGACGTCGCGGCGGTGATGTTCCAGACCTACCGGCCCCGTCCGGCCGGCAAGGACTGGCCCGGGTTCGCAGTGTGGCCCGACCACGGCATTCCCCGCACCGTGTTCGTCGAGCGCGAGGCCCTCGAACCCGAAGAGGAGGAGGGAGGGAAGGCGAAGAAGGTCAAGAGGCGCGGCGTGGCGAGCCCGGCGCTGGTGCCGGAGACCATCGTGGTCGACCACGGCAAGCCCTACATCTCCGAGCACATCACGTCCGTCTGCCAGCGGCTCGGCGTGTCGATCCAACCGGCCCGGCTACGAACGGGCCGGGACAAGGGACCGATCGAACGCTTTTTCAAGACCCTGCGCGAGGGACCGCTTGAGGTGCTGCCCGGCTACAAGGGCCCGGATCTGTTCTCGCGGGGCGAGAACCCGGAGGACCAGGCGTTCTTCTTCCTCCACGAGTTGGAGGCGATCATCCGGGAATGGGTGGCCTGCGTGTATCACCACAGGCCGCACAGGGGGCTCGTGGATGCGTACGCGCCGGGGGTGCGCCTGTCTCCGGCGAAGATGTTCGAGCACGGCATCGCCCGCGCCGGCTATATCGAGGTGCCGCGTGATCCGGCGCTCGGCTTCGAGTTCCTGAAGACCGAGTGGAAGCCGACCCACCACTACGGCGTTGAGATCCGCAAGTGCCGCTACAACGGCCCCGGCCTGGACGGCTATCGGGGCGAGACCAGCCCGTACACCGGCCCCAAGGCCAAGGGGATGTGGCCCGTCCAGGTCGACCCCGACAACATCAACTACATCTATTTCCGCCGTCCGGACTCCCGTAGCTGGCACACCCTGGAATGGGAACACGCCCCGGCCCAGAAGTTCCCGATCAGCGAGGGCGCCATCGAGATCGCCCGGAAGGTCGCGGGCGAGAAGTACCCCTATCCCGACGACGAGACTGCGGTCGCGGAACTCCTCGAACGTTGGCACCTGGGCCTCGGGCTGACCATGGCCGAGCGGCGCCTGGCCCTGCGCCAGGCCCGTGAACAGTCCGCCTTCGACCTGCCGGACACCGCCGAGGACGACGTGCGCGCGCTGCCGACGGTCGCCCGGATCCTCACCGCCACCGACGACCAGGACGAGGACGGGCTGGCGGAGCCGGCGGCGTACGAGCCCGAGCCGTACGAGGGCCCGGCAGCCGGGGATGACGACGAGGACGACGAGCTCGATGGCCCAGACACCGCTGAGGACTTCTACGACGACGCCATGGAGGACGCATAATGCCGCCCGAGACGCCCGAGAACGCTCACTTGGACAACCTCACGCTCTCGCGGAAGGAGGGCTTGGGAGCGATGGCCACGGCGCCGCCCCGGAAGCGGCCGGAGCTGCTCACCCTCAAGCAGAAGGCGGACCTCGGCGAGGCGGCGCTGCTGGAGTACGAACACGAGCGGTCCGTGTGGCACGCCAACATCGGACCGCTCGCCACGCCTCAACTCGAAGCTCTGCAGGAGGACTTGTGGGACATCATCACGAGTAATCAGCAGGACGGCGACAAGGCCAAGGGCGCCGTAGCCGTGGACGCCCATCCAGGGCTCGGCAAGACCACCGCGGTCCTGAACTTCGCGCTGAAGTACCACCGGCAGGTGATCGCGCGGGAGGGGGCGTTCACCGCCGCCGGGCACGAGCGGTGGCCGGTTTGCCGGGTCGGGCTGACCAGCAACATCGGCATGAAGGAATTCAACCGGTCCTTGCTGGAGTACTACGCGCACCCCGGCCGCAAGACCGGCACCGCCGCGCTCTTCGCGCAGCGCGCCCTGGACTGCGTTTTGGAGTGTGAGACGAGGGTCTTGATCATCGACGACCTGCACTTCCTCAAATGGCAGGACAAAACCGGCACCGAGGTCAGCAATCACTTCAAGTACATCGCGAACGAGTTCCCGGTCACCCTGATCTTCATCGGCGTCGACCTGGCCAACCGCGGCCTGTACTCCGAGGCCCACACCCGCGGCAACATCACCCTCGCCCAGACGGCACGCCGCACGACGCCCCTGACGATGGAACCCTTCACCGTCAGTAACAACAAGCACCGCTTCGAGTGGCGCAAGCTGCTGCTGGGGCTGGAACAGCGGATCGTGCTGTGCCAGGCATACCCCGGCATGCTCGCCGACGACCTGTCCGACTACCTCTACATCCGCAGCAGCGGACACATCGGCTCCCTGATGACGCTCATCAACCGAGGCTGCCAGCGCGCTGCCCGCCTGGGCACCGAAGTCCTCGACCAGAAGCTCCTCGACCACGTCAAACTGGACGTGGCGGCGGAAAAGGCACGCAAGGCCCTCGCGGAGAAGTTCGCCCGCGGGACGATGACGACCAAGCCCCGCCCCCGCAAGGCGAAGCCCACGAAGACGGACGAGTGAGAGGGCCCCGTACCCTGCCGTTGCGGCTGGCGCCGATCGTCGGGGAGGCGTTGGACTCCTGGGTGGAGGCGACCTCGGCCCGGCTCAGGATGCCCACGGGCGAGTTGCTGGTGGCGCTGGGCCTGCGTCAGGAGTATCAACCCCCGTCGGGCTGGGCGCCCTGGGTAACGCAGCGGAAGCCGCATCAGGCCGAGCGCATCTCCTTCACCACCGGCGTCCCACCGGACATCTTGCACTCCATGACGCTGCAGCACTTCGATCAGCGGGCCCTCATCGTCTACCGAGACCGAGACCGGCACCAGATCAGCGGATCGTTCATGTGGGCGCCGCGCGGCGGTGGCAGCGGATCACGGTTTTGCCCGGACTGCCTGCGTGACAACGAAGGCCGCTGGCCCCTGGCCTGGCGGCTCGGCTGGTCCTTTGCCTGCATCACCCATCGTCGGCTTCTCGCGGACTTCTGCCCCAAGTGCTCCTCACGGCACCGTAAACGCCCACACCCCAGCCACCTCATCCCCCAACCCGGTCACTGCGATCACATCAGCCGGCCGACCGCGTCGGCTTCGCGGACTCGGTGTCTCCACCCGCTGGCCGACACCGAGACGATGCGCTTCGATGCCGGGCACCCCGCGCTCCTGACCCAGCAGACCCTGCTGGACATGATTGCCACTGGTGTCGGCGCTTTCGGCGTCTACGCCCACGATCCGCAACCCGCCGTGGCCGTACTCGCCGACATGAAAGGGATCGCACGTCGAGTCCTGATCCACATGCCCGCGCCGCGCATGGAGCGCCTGGTTCCCGAGGAGCTGGTGGCAGCCCACTTCCGTGCACGGGAGCACAACAGCTCTTTGACGGATGCCCAGCGCCGGGCGCCCCTGGATCCCGGCCGGGCGGCCCCGGCCTACGCGGCGACCGCCGCCGCGGGAGCGATCGCCGCCTGGCGCATCCTCGGACAAGCCGACTGCCGCCGCGCCGCCCCCTTCATGCGGGAACTCCACGGCGCCATCGTGGACCGCGGCCACTGGACCAGCCCCACGGTGACCAGGAACTGGGGCCGCCACAACAGCCCTCTGCTCGAGGCGGTCCACCTGAAGAGCATCGCGCCGACGATGTGGCCCAACTCCGCCCTGCGTTACCGCACCGCACTGCCGACCCCGTCGCTGCCCACCACCACGCCCGCGCAGCTGACCGGCCGGGCCCGGAAGATCCCCGCCATCATCTGGCCGCTGTGGGCTGTCCGCCTTACTGGCCCTAACAAAGCCGTTGGACGTGGCGGTGGGTGATCAGACAGACAGCGAGGCCGAGGAATGCTTCGTGGATGTCGTCGCGTCTCTCCCAGCGGATACGTAGACGGCGAAAGCCGTGGAGCCAGGAGATCGTGCGCTCGACGACGTAGCGGAAGATGCCCAGGCCGGTGCCGTGCGGCTCGCCCCGCTTCGCGATCACGGGCCGGATCCCGCGCTGCCAGAGCAGGCGACGATAGATGTCGTGGTCGTAGCCGCGGTCGGCCAGCAGGGCGTCTGGCCGTCGGCGCGGTCTGCCGCGGCAGCCCGCGACGGCC
>NZ_JBSFTT010000086.1:0-3609 GCF_053591415.1 Streptomyces sp. NPDC003032
GTCGCGTTGCAGTAGGCGTAGAGGAGCTTCGCGCCGTGGCGGATGATTCCACCGTGCTCCTGGTCGACGCCCGGGAGGAAGCCGGGAACGTCCAGAAGGGTGACGATCGGGATGTTGAAGGCGTCGCACATCTGGACGAAGCGAGCTGCTTTTTCCGAGGCCTCGATGTCCAGGACGCCTGCCAGGGACTGGGGCTGGTTGGCGACTATGCCTATGACCTTGCCGTCCAGGCGGGCCAGGGCGCAGATGATGTTCCGCGCCCATCGCTCGTGGACCTCCAGGTAGTCGCCCTCGTCGACGAGCTCCTCGATGACCTTGTGCATGTCGTAGGGGCGGTTGCCGTCTACGGGGACCAGGTCGAGGAGTGCCTCACATGTGCGGTCCCGGGGGTCTTCGGAGTCGTGCGCCGGGGGGTTCTCGCGGTTGTTCGACGGCAGCATCGACAGCAGGTAGCGCACTTCTTCGAGGCAGGTCTCCTCGTCGTCGTACGCGAAGTGCGCGACGCCCGACGTCTCGGCGTGCACGTCGGCGCCGCCCAGGCCGTTCTGGGTGATCTCCTCGCCGGTCACCGCGCGGACCACGTCCGGTCCCGTGATGAACATCTGCGAGGTCTCGCGCACCATGAAGACGAAGTCGGTGAGCGCGGGGCTGTAGGCGGCGCCGCCCGCGCACGGGCCGAGCATCACGCTGATCTGCGGGATGACGCCGGAGGCTTTGGTGTTGCGCTGGAAGATGCCGCCGTATCCGGCGAGCGCGGTGACGCCCTCCTGGATGCGGGCGCCCGCGCCGTCGTTCAGGGAGACCAGCGGGGCACCGGCCGCTATAGCCATGTCCATGATCTTGTGGATCTTGGTGGCGTGGGCTTCGCCCAGGGCGCCGCCGAAGATCCGGAAGTCGTGCGCGTAGACGAAGACCGTACGGCCCTCGACCGTGCCCCACCCGGTGACGACGCCGTCGGTGTACGGCTTCTTCGCCTCCAGGCCGAAACCGGTCGCCCGGTGCCGGCGCAAGGGTTCGACTTCGCGGAACGAACCCTCGTCCAGGAGCAGTTCGATCCGCTCGCGTACGGTGAGTTTGCCCTTGGCCTTCTGAGCGGCGGTGGCCGGTTCGCCGGGCCCCGCGAGGACCCGCTCCCGTATCGCCGCCAGCTCCGCGACTTGGAGTCTCATCTCTCCCCTTACCGGTTGCCGTCACCGGGGACGCCGGGTGCGGTTCAGTTGGTGAGCTTGCGCAGGCCGTTGATCTGCAGCACGGCGAATCCGCCGACGACGGCGGCCTGCATGAGGATCCACACCGTGCCGATCGTGTTGGGGTCGAACCAGCCGAACGCCGCGGTGGCGACGCTGGCGACGGCCCAGAGGAGGTTGGCCTCGATGACGATCTTGGTGGCCGCGGCGGACGGGATCTGCTGGGCGGCGAGGAGGCCGACGAGCACGCCGTAGACGGTGAGGAAGACGCCGATCCCGCGCAGGAGCCCGGCGTTCATGTCGAGGAGGTCGCCGACGGGGCCGGCGGCGATCAGGTAGATCAGGCCGTTGCCGGCGGTGACGGCGGCGTCGAGACCGAGGAACAGACGCAGGGGGCGCGCGGCGGACGAGTTCGTGGCCGCGGTTCCAAGGCGTGCGGAGGTCTGGCTCGTGGTCATGAAGACTCCTGATGGATACGGTGGTCGGGCGTTCATGGGTCGGGGGTCCATGCGCGCCGCGCGGGACGCGTACGGGGGCTCCCCCGCGGAGGGCGGGGGCTCGCTTTCCATTCCGATGGTGACAATCGGCGCTGACCGGGCGCTGACGTGCCGGGTGGGGAGTTCCGGGTGCGGGGTGCGGGGTGCGGGGTGCGGGTTCCGGGTTCCGGGTGTGGTGTGCTGACGGTGCTGGTCGGGTGCTGGGGTGGCTGTTGGGCGGGGTGTTGGTCGGTGCTGACCGGGTGCTGATGCCGCCGGTGCGGGGAGTCGGTCGGCGACGACCGGATGCTGGCTCGGCTGTGCGCGGGGGCGTTGACCGGTGCTGACCGGGCGCTGACGCCTCGGGTGGCGGGACGTCGGTCGGCGCTGGTCGGGTGCTGGCGCCCCGGGCGCGGACGTGCCGGTGCCAGCCCGTGTTGGCCGGTCGCTGACGCCCCGGGTGCGGGGTGTTGGCCTGCGCTGGCCGGGTGCTGGCGTGGCTACGTGCGGGGGTGTTGGTCGGGTGCTGGTGCCTCGTTCGCGGGCGCGCTGGCGTCGGCCCGTGTTGGTCGGTTGCTGATGTCCCGGGCGCGGGATGTTGGCCTGTGCTGACCGGTCGCTATCGTGCCCAGGCGCGGGCGTCGACTGGCGTCGACTGGCGTCGACCGGCGTCGACCGGCGTCGACCGGCGTCGATCCGCGTCGCCCCCGCCCGCCCGGCGGGAACCCCCGTACGCCGCCCCCGCCGCCCCCTCAGGCCGGCTGAAGCAGAGTGCGCGCACCCCCGGTGAGCGCCGGATCGTGGGCGAGGATCGCGTGCTCCACGTCGCGCAGGGCGGGGGACGGGTCGATGCCCAGTTCGTCCGAGAGGTGCTGGCGCATGGCGCGGTAGACGTTGAGGGCGTCGGCCTGGCGGCCGGAGCGGTAGAGGGCGACCATCAGCTGCTCGCAGAAGCGTTCCCGCAGCGGATGGTTGCTGTGCGCCTCGTGGAGTTCCGCGAGCATCGCGGCATGGTGGCCCAGGCGCAGCTCCGCCTCGAAGCGCAGTTCCATGGCCCGCATACGATATTCCTCGTAACGGGCGCAGGCCAGCTGGCATATCGTACCGCCGGGGAAATCTCCGAAGACGGGGCCGCGCCACATCGCGAGCGCCCGGCCGAGCAATTCCGCCGTGGCCGCGGCGTCGGCGGCGCCCGCCGTCTCGGCCTGCCGGACCGTCTTGGTGAATTCCGCGGCGTCGAATTCGCCTTCGTGGATCGTGAGTCGGTAGCCGGAAGGGTGAATGGTCACACGGGAGACAGGGAGACCCGGCTCCAGGCTCTTCAGTTTGCGGCGGAGCCGGCTGATGTGCGCCTGCAGTGCGTTGGCCTGCTTGTCCGGGACGGAATCGCCCCACATTTCCTCCACGAGGCTCTCGCCCGAGATCGGGCGGCCCTCGCTGACGAGCAGCGTCTGGATGAGATTCCGCTGTAGATCTCCGGAGATCTCCGCGAAACCTGACGTGGTGCGTATCTGCAGTGCTCCGAGAATTGAAAAGCTCAGCATGCCGTTTCCCCCTTGGCTTTCGTCGCTGCAACGTCGGGGCGGTTCACCGTCCGGGTCGCCAGGGCCATCGGTGCTGCGGTGTGGGGGACCGCGGGTGGAGGTCGGCGTGGCGATCTCTGGGTGTCCCCGACCGGGGGGAGACAGGGGCTCAGCCTCTGACTCCCTTCCAGCGAAGACCCTCTCACGATATCATTCCTTTGGGAAGGTATTTTTTTGAACGAGCCGGGTCGGGTGGTTGAAAACGGGTCTGACCTGCGGGTTCGTTGAGCAAAAAAGAGCCGCGCCCGGCGGACGCAAGCCCGCCCCGGCATGCCAGCCGCTCTCGCGGGGCGCCGGGGCGGTCGCTTCACCGAGGCGGGGGAGGCCCGGCGAAGTGGATGTGGAGGTCATTGTTCCGTTGGC
>NZ_JBSFTT010000086.1:3706-9327 GCF_053591415.1 Streptomyces sp. NPDC003032
GGCGGAGAGGGCAGGATTCGAACCTGCGTGGGCCCCGAAGGACCCGACCTTGAGTCGAGACTCGAAGTCCCCGATAAGCCACTCCGGGCACCTCTCCAGGCCGTACGGGCACGTGATTCCGTGCCTGCGGAGAGGGCAGGATTCGAACCTGCGTGGGCCCCGAAGGACCCGACCTTGAGTCGAGACTCGAAGTCCCCGATAAGCCACTCCGGGCACCTCTCCGTGTTCCCGACCCGGTTCCCCGGGTCGTTCACGAGAACAACATTGGCAGGCGCTTCTGACGGGATGCTGACGCCTCTCTGACATGGCGCCACACAGCTGCGCCGTGAGCTTTCCACCCTTCCCATGAAAGGGGCGGCGGTGCTCTACTCTCATCGACCGCAACGGCTTCCGAAAGGGATACGGATCATGACCGTGACCGTAGTGGAAAATCCGATTCTCAAGGCTGTGAGCACCTATACGCGGGCCGAGAATCCCAGCGCGTTCCTCGCGCTCAACAGCGGCAACAGCACGTTCACGCTGCCGGGGGCGGACGGCGTCGTCGTCTACCGCAGGACCGGCCGGTTCGCCGTCCAGTTCGGCGGGCCCTTCGCCGCCCCCGAGGAGTACGACGCCCTCCTCGACGGGTTCCGGCACCACGTGAAGGAGCAGGGGCTGACCCACGTCGGCGTCCAGCTGCAGCGCGACGACGCGGAGCGGTACGCGCGTCTGGGCTTCACCGTCAACCAGATCGGCGCCTCATGGGCGGTGAGCCTGGCGGAGTTCACCCTGCGCGGCACCCGCTTCATGCAGCTGCGCAACAAGATCTCCCGTGCCTACCGCAACGGCCTCCAGATCCAGGAGGTCAAGGCCGACGCCCACCAGGACGCCCTGGAGACGATCGACGGCGCCTGGCTGTCCAGCAAGGGCGCGGCCCGCCCCCTGGAGTTCCTCGTCGGTGAGATCGGCGGCGAGGCGCAGGAGCGGCGGCGGCTGTTCGTCGGCACGATCGCCGGGGCGCCGGTCGCGTACATCTCGTACTCCCCGGTCTTCGGCAGTCGCGCGGGCTGGATGCACGACCTGAGCCGGCGCGTGCCGGACGGGTCACCGGGTCTCATGGAGGCCATCAACGCGCACGCCATCGAGGTGTTCCGCGGCGAGGGCGTCCAGTGGCTGCACTTCGGCTTCACGCCCTTCACGGGACTGGACGCCGAGCACGAACTGGGCGGCCACAGCCCGGCCTTCCAGTGGCTGATGCACGCCCTGTGGGCCGAGGGCGCCGCGCTCTACCCCGCCCAGACGCAGCTCTCGTACAAGCACAAGTGGGCGCCCGACGCGACCATCCCGGAGTACGTCGCCTTCGACGGCCCGGCCTCGCTTGCCTCCTTCGCGCACATCTTCCGTGCGTGCAACGCCTTCTGACGTGCGGACGGGCACAGAACAACCTCAATCGAACGACAGGAGTGGATGACCATGAGTGGCAACACGAAGACCACCGACGCGCTCAAGCACGCCATGGTGGAACAGCTGATGGGCATCATCGGCGCCCCCGACGACGAGGACATCGCCCACGCGGCGGACGCCGTCGTCCAGGAGCTGGACGCCCTGCTGCGCGCCGAGCCGGACACCCCGCCGCAAGCCGAGCCCGGCCCGGCGGCCTGAGCCGCGACGCGCGGGACGGTCGGCGTCAGCGCCGTACGACCTGGCCGATCAGTCCAGAGTCAGCGCCACATCAGCACTGCACGGAACGCTGCACACACGTTCGCCCGGCGTCGGTACCCCACCGGCCGGCCGGGCGGGCGCCGCCGCCCGGTTCGGGCACTTCTTCCGAGGAGAGCTTCGTATGCAGCGTCCGCACGTCCAAGAGACCGGTGTCGCCGTCGCCCCGCAGCACACCGGAGTCCCGCCGCGCACCGGGGCGTCCGCCACGTTCTCCGAACTCCTCAAACGCGTCAAGGCGGAGGGTCTGCTCGACCTCGACCCCCGGTACTACATAGGGCGGCTGACCCGGAACACCACACTGCTGGTGGCCGGGCTCACCGCGTTCTTCCTGCTCGGCGACTCCTGGTGGCAGCTCGCCGTGGCGGTGTGGATGGGCCTCTGCGGCGGCCAGTCCTCCTTCATGTGGCACGACGCGGGCCACAAGGCGATGTTCCGCGACAAGCGGGCCGCGTCCGCGGTCGGCTACTTCCACGCCAACTTCGTCAACGGGGTGAGCTTCGGCTGGTGGGTCAACCACCACAACCGCCACCACAGCAACCCCAACCACCTGGACATGGACCCGGACATCGGGCGGCGCACCGCGATCTTCGACATCAAGCAGTACGCGACCCGCACCAGCACGCAGCGCTTCATCGTGCGCTACCAGAGCGTGCTCTTCTTCGTGCTGCTCGTCCTTGAGTCGTTCAAGATGCACAAGACGGCCGTGAAGTCGATCGCGCAGGGTCTCACCAAGCGCCCCGTCCTGGAGTCCACGCTGCTCCTGCTGCGCGCCGCGATCTATCTGACCTGTGTCTTCACCGTCCTGTCGCCGGTCCTCGCGGTCACCTTCATCCTTGTGCAGCAGGCCACCCTCGGCGTCTACTTCGGCATGATCTTCGCGCCGAACCACAAGGGCATGGACGTGCGCGACGGCGACGAGGAGACGCTGGACTGGCTGGAGCGGCAGGTCCTCACCTCCCGCAACATCCGCCCCTCCTGGTTCATCGACTTCCTGTACGGCGGTCTCAACTACCAGGTCGAGCACCACCTGTTCCCCGCCATGCCGCAGAAGAACCTGGGGCGGGCCCGTGAACTCACCCGCGAGTACTGCGCCGAGCGCGGGGTGCCCTACCACGAGGTCGGCTTCTGGGCCTCCTACCGCGAGGTGGCCTCCTATCTGCACGAGGTCAGCGCGCCGGTCCGCCGTGGTGAGGTCGACGCGCACATCGAACGGGCCGCCTGATGGTCGACACGGTCACCAAACCGGCGGCCGCCACCGCCACGGCCGCCACGGCCGGCACAGCCGTCACGAGCGCCTCGATCGGCGCCCGGCTCGACCGGATGCCGATCACCCCGACCCACCGCAGCATCACCGCGGTCATCGGCGTCGGGCTGCTCTTCGACACGTTCGAGAACAACCTCTCCGGCACCATCGCGAAGGTCCTCCAGAACGACTTCGCGTTCGGTGCCACCGAGCTCAAGCTGGTCCTCGCGTCCGCCTTCATCGGCCAGTTCATCGGCTCACTGCTGCTCGGCAAGATCGCCGACCGGTACGGGCGGCGCCGGGCGTTCCTGATCAACCTCGCGATCTACTCGGGCTTCTCGCTGCTCGGCGCCTTCTCGCCGAACGCGGCCTGGCTGATCGCGACCCGGTTCCTGGCCGGCATCGGCATCGGTGCCGAACAGTCCCTCTCCGACTGCTATCTGTCCGACGTGCTGCCCGCGAAGAAGCGCGGCCGGTTCATCGCCTGGGCCTACACCCTGGCCTTCTGCGGCGTGCCCGCCGTGGGCTTCGCCGCCCTGTGGCTCGTACCGCTGACGCCGCTCGGCATCGACGGCTGGCGCTGGCTCTTCGTGATCGGCGCCCTTGGCTCCGCCGTGGTGTGGGTGCTGCGCAGGCGGCTGATCGAGTCCCCGCGCTGGCTGGCGACGGTCGGCCGCGAGGACGAGGCGGACGCGCTGGTCTCCCGCATGGAGGCGGAGGTCCCCGGCGGCGCCCAGGCGCTGCCCGTGGTCGACGCCGGGTCCACCGCCAAGGAGACGGCCGCCCCCGCGACCCGCCTGCGGGACATCTTCCAGCCCCACCTGCGGCGCCGCACCACGATGCTCTGGATCTTCTGCTCGCTGTCGACGGTCGGCTACTACGGCTTCGGCACGCTCGCGCCGCAGATCCTCGCCGCCAAGGGGTACGGCATCGTCGCCGGCCTCGGCTTCACCGCGGTCTGCTTCCTCGGCTACCCCGTGGGCTCCGCGCTCGCGCTGCCGATCATCGACCGCGTCGAGCGCAAGACCCTGGTGGTCGCCTCGGCGGCCGCGATGGTGGTGGCCGGGCTCGGATTCTCGTACGCGGGATCGCCGACGCTCATCATGGTGTTCGGCTTCGTCTACACCGTGTTCAGCAACCTCTTCTCCAACGTCTCGCACGTCTATCTCGCCGAGCAGTACCCGACCGCCATCCGCGCGGCCGCGTCCGGCGCCGCGTACTCGCTGTCCAAACTCAGCGCCGCCGCGCTGCCGTTCGCGCTGCTCCCGGTCCTCCAGTCGTACGGGCCAGGGGCGCTGTTCGGCGTCATCGCCGCCGTGATGACCGCGCTCGCCGTGACCGTCCTGACCCTGGGCGAGCGCACCACCGGCGCCTCCGTCGACCGCGCGCTCACCGACTGACCCCGCCCACCGAAGAGACCCGACGACGCACTGAATGAGGAACCCCGCATGGCCTATGTCATCGCTCAGCCCTGCGCCGATGTGAAGGACAAGTCCTGCATCGACGAATGCCCCGTGGACTGCATCTACGAAGGCGGCCGCGCCCTCTACATCCACCCCGATGAGTGTGTGGACTGCGGCGCCTGTGAGCCCGTCTGCCCCGTGGAGGCCATCTACTTCGAGGACGACGTGCCCGCCGACTGGGGCGACCACCGCGGGTCCAACGTCGCCTTCTTCGACGCGATCGGCTCGCCCGGCGGCGCCGCCGCGCTCGGCGCGCTGCCGCACGACTCCGCCCTGGTCGCCTCGCTGCCGCGGGCGGTGGTCGCGTCATGAGCGGGCTGCTCGCGGGCAAGCGCGTCCTGGTGACGGGCGTCCTCACCGAGGCGTCCATCGCCTTCCACGCGGCGCGCATCGCCCAACTGGAGGGCGCCGACGTCGTGCTGACCGGCTTCGGGCGGATGTCCTTGATCGAGCGGACCGCGGCTCTGCTGCCGAAGCCCGCCCCGGTCGTCGAACTGGACGTCACCGACCAGGCGCACCTGGACGGCCTCGCGGACCGCCTCGGGGAGCACGTCGACGGTCTCGACGGCGTCGTGCACTCCATCGCGTACGGGCCGCCGGGCGCCTTCCACTTCCTGGACGGCACCTGGCAGGACGTGTCGAGCGCCGTGCACGTCTCCGCGTACTCCCTGAAGTCCCTGACCACCGCCTGCCTGCCGCTCCTCGAACCGCGCGGCGGCTCGGTGGTGGGCGTCACCTTCGACGCGACGGTCGCCTGGCCCAAGTACGACTGGATGGGCGTCGCGAAGGCCGCCCTGGAGTCGACCAGCCGCTATCTCGCCCGCGACCTGGGGCCCCGCGGCATCCGGTGCAACCTCGTCGCCGCGGGCCCGCTGCGCTCCATGGCCGCCAAGTCCATCCCGGGCTTCTCCGAGCTGGCGGACGACTGGCACACCCGCGCCCCGGCCGGCTGGGACCTCACCGACCCGGACCCGGCGGCCCGCGGCATCGTCGCGCTGCTCTCGGACCTCTTCCCGCGCACGACGGGCGAGATCGTCCACGTCGACGGCGGGGCCCACATGATGGGCGCGTGACCCGGCGGCCGCGCCGCCACAGCAGTGGGGGGAGTCCAGGTGATCACCTGAGTCTTCGGGTCGTCCGGGTAGTCGGGGAGCGCGTAGCCCTGGCCCTGCAGCTCGGCGATCGCGGCCTTCAGCTACGGGATCGAGGCCGAG
>NZ_JBSFTT010000087.1:0-9153 GCF_053591415.1 Streptomyces sp. NPDC003032
CAGCCGCAGCATCTGTGCACCACTGCCGCCGCCGGAGAAGGAAAGGTCCACCACGGCCGCCTTCGGCCCGACCCTCCCATCGGAGCGCTTCTCCAGCGTGACGTCGATGCCCCGCCAGCCGCCCTCCGCGGTCCGGGCACGCTGGGGCTCGGTGGCCTGGGTAATGACGAACGTGCCATCCGGATTCGCCAGCGTCGTCGTGTACTCGGTGCGCTCCGAGGACACCTCGACCGGCTCCCCCGACGCCACCGCCCGCTCGGACGCGGACTGTTCACTCAGCCCGCCGACCGGGGCTTTCGCAAGCGCAGGGCCAGCGGCCCCATGCGCCACGGAAGGCAGCAACGACAGCAGCATCGCCGCTGTCACCGTCCCGATCACAGCACGTGTTCGTCTTCGTGCACCGGCATCACGGTGCCCCCGCTCCAGCCCCACAGTCCCCACCCCAGAGTCACGAGTCCTTCACAGACCGTGTGAGTCAACGCCCTGCAGTTCCCAGGGTCAATGTGAACTAGAACACAATACTCGGTCCCGGCACGGCTGCGAGCAGGCAAAATAGCCGTAGGCGACCGACTTGCACCCCGTAGGCGGTGAAGGGTGAGTGCCACTCGCCGTAACCAGCTGGAAGTGTGGACCACGCAAAAATCGCCAACCCTGGCGGTCGATCGAACAAGGGATCTCGCACAGTGGGGCGCGTGCGGAATTCACCGGTTTTGCTGGCCGTTCCCGGGTGCAGAGCCACCGGAGCAGCACCCTCGACACATGGTTTGTACCAACCAGAACTGGCCACCCCCAAGAACCCCCCTGCAGAGTGATCACCCAACGTGAGGACCCACGCCACCCCAGCCCTTCAGCACAACCACCCTGGCCCAGACCAACAGAAATTCTTCGTCAGACCAGGCCCCTGAACCGCCAATACCCTCTCCCCTGATCGCCACACAGCAGCGCAGACACGCCCCCAACCACGCTGCCCCAGAGCAGCCCAGAGGCCTGCCAGGGAACACCTCGATGACTCTGATGACCCGTATGGGCCCTTTAACAGAACTTCAAAACGCCCTGCGTCAACAAGGCAGGCGGCGCGGACCGCATCCCCCGCCTTCACCAACAACCTCCACCAGACCGTTGCCTCCAGCCGCTCTACTGATCCTTTCGGGGTGTTGTCGGATGGTGGGTCGGTTGGAGTCCGGTGCCGGCGAGGCAGCCGTCGATCAGGTCGGGGCGGTGCCGGATGTGCCGCAGGCCGCGGCGGAGGGTTTGTTCGAGGTGGTCGTCGTCGGTGAAGGCGATGTTCGCCAGCGGGTTGCGCCGCAGGAGCGACCAGAGGCCTCCCACCGGGTTGAGGTCCGGTGCGTAGGAGGGCGACTGCACGATGGTGAGCCAGTCATGCCCGTCTGCGTACTGGCGCATTCCGGCGGTTCGGTGGGTGTTGGGGTTGTCCCGGATGAGGACGATGGGGGCCTTGAGCTGGATGTGGGCGCGGACGATGAGGTCGCGGTGGTCGGTCCAGGCGAGACTGTTACGGCCCGTGCCGCGGTGTTTGTGGTGGCGGCGGGGCCGGTAGATCAGCCGGGAGGGCTCGCCCGGCCGGTAGCAGCACAGGGCGGCGATGGAGTAGCGGCGCCAGGACCGGCCGCGCACCCGCACCACCGGCGTCTGCCCGCGCCGACCCCACGTGCGGGCCCGCGACGCAGTCATGCCAAAGCCCGCCTCGTCCTCGAAGGCAATGAAGGCTCCCAGCGCCGCCGCGCTCATTCCGCCTGCGGCCACACATTCCTCTTCCACGGCTCCACTGCGTGCTCGTCGCGTTCTACGGCCCGGTGGGCGGGCGACTGCCAGGGCCAGCCGTGCCGGTGCAGCAGCCGCCATACCGCCGCCGGTGAAACGTCCAGAGCGAACTTCCACAGGATCAGTGCCCGGATGCGGGCCAGGGTCCAGCGCTGGTCTTCCCAACCGGGCACTGCCGGCCCCCGGGCCAGTTCCTGTTCCAGTGCGGCGAACCGCTCATCGGTCAGTCTGGGCGGTTTCGGCGGCCCCGCGGAGGCCAGGGCGGCCGTGCCGCCCTGACGCCAGGCCCGCCGCCGGCACTCCACCGACCGCTCACCCACCCGCAGTTCCTTCGCGATCGCCGCGTTCTTCCCACCCCGCGCGAACCGTTTGCCGGCCTCGAACCGGATCTGCTCCCTGAAGCTCCGTCCCCCGGTGGTCAGCCCGCCGCCCTGTGCGTACCGCATACCACCGGCCTACCGCCGGGATCACCAGCCGTCACCCTTCCCGACAACATCCCGAACAGATCAGTAACAAACCACCGCTAGACGCCGAGCGTCCGGGGACCGCTCCGGGACTGCTGGGACGCCGCCAGCCGAGCATGAGGGAGCGGTATTGCTCCGCTGGCTACACCCGGACAGCTGGCCCCGACGGACGGCCCGTTGAACGGATGCCGACCGGCGGGGGCCAGCTGTTGCCTGACCCGGACTGGCAGCTTGGTATGAACGGAATGCTCTATGAGCGCTCGGAGTTGCGGTGCTGGGCGGCGTTGAGGGTTTCTTCGACGGTGATGTCGATGATGCGGTCGCGTTCGGTGGGGTCTAGCTGGGGTGCGGGGGTATCGGCGTCGTCAAGTTGCAGGCGGATACGGCGTGATACGGCGTCTGCGTTGGGGCCAGCGGCGCTCCGGCCACGAATGTCGTTGTAAATAGTCCAGGCTAGGGTGGCGATGCTCACGATGAGGCCGCTGAGCGCCACGGGGTCGGTGTACTGGTCCGGCTCCTGTGCTGTCTGGCGGGTGTGCAAAGCAGCTTCCACGTCCTCGGCCAGTACTGGGTGTGCCGGTGTGGTCAGGCGCCGGGCCGCAGTCCGGGCACCTTGCTTGATGGCGTTGTTCATGGCGGTGCTCTCCCTTGAGATCAGTCGTTGTCAGCAGGGTCGGTGAGAACGTAGTTACGCACGTTGGCGGGCAGCGGCTCGCTGAGGACGTCCTGCCAGGCGCGTTCAAGAGCATGTACACCCAGCTGTGCCGTCAGGCGACGCAGATGGAAGTAACCGGGTCCTGCACTGGGATGGTGAATCTCGTCAAAGAGGGAGACGCACCTGACTGTCCATGCCAGGGCCTGCGCGGTGTCCGCCTGCGCTTCCGCGAGCAGCCGCAACTGCCCGTAAGTGCTGGCCATGTCGGGGCGGTTGCCGAGGTCCTCGTTGATGGTGAGGGCCTGGCGGTACCACTCCTCGGCCTCTTCCAACCGTCCCCGGTCCTGGGCGACCATGCCCAGCTGGTGGTAGGAGCTGGCCATGCCGGGGCGGTTGCCGAGCTCCTCTCTGGTGGTGAGGGCTCGGCCGTACCACTCCTCGGCCTCCTCCAACTGCCCTCTGAGGTAGGTGGTGGTGCCAAGTTGGTGGTTAATGTCGGCGACGCGCCTGCGCTCCTGGGGGCTGGCAGGATGCTGCAGATGGGTGCGGAGGATCGAGCGATAGGTGCTTTCCGCGCGGTCTAGCTGCCCGCTGGCCAGCACTTGTTCGGCCTGGGTCATGACGACAGACAGCCAGAGGGAGCCTGCGGGGCTGTCCAGGGCGGGTGGGACACCGTCAGGTGTTTCGATGGCGAGACGTACCCGGTCCAGCCAGGAGCGTGCCTCGGCCACCGAACCGCGAGCGCTCCAGTATGTGTCCAGCGGCTGGAGTAATGTCTGGGCGTCGGCCCACCGGTGGCGTGCCAGAGCGTGTCCGAGCATGGCACCCAACATCTGCTGCTGAACTCCGATCAGGGTCAACGCCAGCTTTGCGTTGCCACTGTGGATGTGTTCGTTCAGCCAGGTGCTGAGGGTGGCGTGGGCAGAGATTAGGGCGTCGAGGGCGGCGGCCCGCTCAGCTGCGTGGGTATCGGGGCTGCAGGTGCGCCATTGGGCGGCCAGGTGGGCGGGCAGAGCCGGATGCAGGCGGAACATGCCATCGCCGAGTGCTGTTAGCAGACCCAGGTTCGCGGCCCCTTCCAGTAGCTCCGCCAACTGCCCTGCAGTGCGGTCACGGAAACGCTCGGGTGTCTCCGACTCGTTGATAAATAGGCCGAGCACGAGGGTGAAGGCCACGCCGTGGAACAGGCTCAGGACAGTGAGGGCCTGCTGGTCTGCAGAGCTGAGGTGCTGAAAGGAGTAGGCGATGCTCGCCGCCAGTGAGGCATGGTGATCACCGTTGACGTCGTCCGTGGGGAGGGCAGAAACACCCTGCAGTCCCTCCAATAGGTGCTGTGCGGAAGTGGTGTCGAGGTGGGGCAGGGTCAGGTTCATGCTCAGCGGATGTCCCTCAAGCCACTGCATGAGGTCGGCGAAGGCGGGAGTCTGCCGGCGCAGGCGTGCTGCGGGATAAGGGGCCAGCAGCTGCTCTGCGTAGAGAGCGGCGTCCTTGCTGTTCAGGCCGCCGAGTTGACGCGGCGTATGCCGCGTCCGAGCCACTTCTCCGGGGAGCGGCTGGTGATCACCACTGCGCTTGTGCCGTCGCCGACTATGCGGGTCAGGAAGGTGCTGATCCGGTCCTGTTCGTGTTGCGGAAGGGGTGGGGTGGCTCGGCCCGGGTCGGGCATCTCGCGGACAGACTCGAAGTTGTCCCAGATGAGCAGCATGCGACGGGCGCGGAGGAGTTCTTCGACGGCGGTCTGGCGGCGGTCGGCGTTTCATTGCTCGAACTCAGTGCCGAAGACCTGTCCTCCGATCTTGTTGATGACGCCGTCCAGGCCGAAGGATCCGACGCCGGGCTCGAAGGAGTGCCAGAACACCTCGTCCGGGTGTGCGACGCCGCCGGTGTCACGCCACCATTGGCCAAAGGCCCTGGCCAGCGCAGTTTTTCCGGTCCCGCCGGCCCCGTGTACGACGACGACGTGTTGGAGACGGGCCGCAACCTCCAGGGTGTAGAAGTCCGCGTGACGGCCCACGAATCCGTCGGCCGAGGCCAGGTCCCGGATCTGGCCACTTTCCAGGCTGGTCCGGGGCTCGTCGCGGATCCGCTCCCTGATCGCCTCGTCAGAACTGCGGGCAATGCGCAGTTCCGGAAAGCGCGGCTCACTGCGGGTGTACAGCACCGGAACCATCCAGTCCGCCAACGGCAGCATGCCTTTCAGCGACGGCCGCTTGTCGTTGAGCGCAAGCTGCTCGCGTCCGGCGGTGACTGCGTCGGTCATCCGGTCACCAGCGAACAGCCGTGAGTAGAAGGTGGTCATGAATTCCGCCGCAGCCACGGCATAGACGCTGTACGCCATCGCCACCACGCTTGCGCAGCCCTCCGCCAGCAGCCGAGTGGCTACCGCCGCCTCCACCTGTGACCCGAGCTGCGCGGACTGGCAGGCGTTCAAAATCACCACCGGTACACGAGCCCCCACCAGGACGCGCGCCACCCGCCCTGCCTCCACCATGTCACTGCCGCCGCCGGGCTTCTCGAACGCCAGCATTCCAAGCGGCCCGGGCGTTTCGTACATTGCCGAGCCCCACCCGTCCCCGGCACCGAGAACCGGCACCTGCCCGAAGACACCGTGACCGTCGAAGTGCACCACCTGGAACGGCTCCCCGGCCGCCCGCGCCTCCGCCAGCGCCTTTCCCAGATGCTCCAGCGTCGGAGGCCGCAGCACCACCAGGTCCACGCTGCCGCGCACTGCCTCCAACTGCTGAAGCAACGGACGAGCGATCATCTGGTAGTCGACATCCTCAGTCCCCTCTGGGCGGGAGATCACCATCAGCACCCTCAGCCGTTCGCCAGCAACGGCAATGACCTCCGCCATGCCCGGGTTCTGCAGACCGCGCGAGACTGCCACGCCGTCCAGGACCACCGGCACACCGCGACCCGGATCCGACATCATCTCCCAGGGATGCCCCAACTGCTGCGCCGACTTCGACAACAACACGATCTCCACAGGACCGCCCCGCACCCGCGCCGCCACATACGCATCCCGAGCCGGACCCGATCCGAACACCGCCGTGAAGATCTGCTCACCCCATTGACGCAACGCCGCAGCCACCCGCGCACCGCGCTCGCCGTACACCGCGGTCGGCAAAGGCAGATACCGCTCCAGATACCACCTCAGATCCGCCAGGTCCTCGTCTGACAGCGGCCAGACCAGCTCCACCGGATCACCCACTGGCCGCGGAAACTGCTCTCCCGCAGGCCACGACGACACCTGCACCCGCCCGTCGGACCGCAAATCCACCAGCAGTCGCTCCACCGTCTATCCCACCCCCCAGCGAAGAGCACCGCACATGCCATGGCAGCGTCACAGTGACGATAGCCACTTCACGACAATGTCATACAAAAAATCAGCAAACTCGTCCCGTCAGCTGGCGGCTACCGCAGACCTCGGGTATTGACGCTTCACCAGTGACACGCCGAGACCCTCGACACCGAGGTGCTCGGCCACACCGGACCGCCGACGAGGCCACGCGCCCTGGCGGTGCGGCTGCTCGACGCACACCGCCGCCTGTCCCAGACCCTGTCGGCAGCCCGGAACACCGGTCCGGGACGGCTGACCCACACCGACGCGGGCGATCCCTGCATCACCACCGGACCTGGCCTGGTCGTCGAGATCTTGCCGCCGACGGTACACAGCCGACCGTTGCATACACCTGGGTCCTCGTGTGCCGGACGAGGCACAGCCCCTCTAGAGAACCATCCGAAACAACGGCTACATCGGTGACAGCGGTGACAGTGCAGGTCAAGGCCCCGAACAGGACGATCAATGAGCAACAAGATCTGAAGAACGGTGACAGCGCAGGTCAGAGGCCGCCCAAGGCATCCGGCGGGCCATGCATGAAGTCACGAACGTACCGCTGACCTGCACCGTCACCGCTGTCACCGATCATGTGGCGAAAACGGGGACGGCTCAGCGATCCGTCGCCGATGCCGCCGGGGCGGGCGGCTCAACGAAGACACTCTGGTGTTCGCCGACGAAGCCGATGCGAGGCGGCTCGGTCGACCGGATGCACTGGGACGCCGTGGAACCGGGGGCTCGGCCGTCAATAGGACGCCCGGTCCGCATGGCGGTCCTGCTGAACGCCTCCGCCCCGGCACGCAGCAGTCAGGGCGGAGACGAGGGGCTCAGCCGGCGGGTTCGTATTCCACCGTCTCCTGGCCGCACCCCTGGTCGCCGTCACCGCTCGCAGCAACCGGGAGAAGGCAGACCGGGATCCGGCCTAGTGGCAGCCGCCGCTCGCGGACGCCCGCTGCACCTACACCACCGGACCTTTCCGCACCAAGGTCGTTCGCGTAGGCCTGGCGGCGCTTCGCGCTCCACGCGCTGGCGCCGAGTGGCGGGGGGCGTCATTCCTCATGCGCGATATTCCGGAGTATTTGTCTCTGAAGTCGGGCGGTTCCCCGTCGGCGCCGTCGTAGACCAGTGAGCCGAGTCGAGCCGCGCTGGCCGCAGGAGCGACGAATGTCGTGCTGTTCGCGCTTCGCGGACCCTGCCAACCGGGCCAGCAACGCCCTCTACCAGCGCATCGGGTATGTCCCGGTTACCGATTGGCCGGGTAGGACTTCTGCTGCGGCGCATCAGAAACCCGCTCTTCTGCATGGGTGTCGACATGCTCCGTCCGAACGCTCCGACTAGGGCCTGTCTGATAATTGATCTCGTGGTGGGTCGTGGTGAGCTGACGGATGCGGCATGGGAGCGGATAGCGCCGCTGCTGCCCGGTGTTGACGGGCGAGGGCGTCCGTGGCTGGATCACCGGCAGGTGATCAACGGGGTGTTGTGGCGTTACGGACCGGTGTGCCATGGCGTGACCTGCCGGAACGCTATGGGCCATGGCAGACGGTCTATGAGCGGTTCTCCCGCTGGGAGGCGGGCGGCACCTGGGTCCGCCTGCTGGAGCAGGTCCAGGTCCGGGACGATCCCGTCGGAACCGTGAAATGGACGGTTTCGGTCGACTCCACGACCAACCGAGCCCACCAGCACGCCGCCGGAGCCCGCAAAAAGGGGCGGCGTCAGGGGACGAACTGGAAGATCCGGCATGCGCGACGGCTGGCCAGGCGCTCGGCCGGTCCCGCGGTGGGCTGACCACCAAGGTCCATCTCGCCTGCGACGGCCGTGGCCTGCCCCTGGCCGTCGTCGTCACGCCCGGCAACGTCAACGATTCCACCGTATCTGACGAGGTCATGGACGGCGTGAGGGTGCCCCGGACCGGCGCCGGACGGCCCCGCCGCAGGCCCGACGCGGTCATCGCGGACAAGGCGTACTCGTCCCGGGCGATCCGCCAGTCCCTGCGGCGCAGGGGTATCCGGGCGGTGATCCCGGAGCGGGCGGATCAGAAGGCCAACCGTGTGCGGCGCGGTCAGGCCGGCGGCCGGCCTTCGACCGAGAGCTTTACAAGGCCCGCAACGTGGTCGAACGGTGCTTCAACCGCCTCAAGCAGTTCCGCGCGATCGCCACCCGCTTCGACAAGCTGGCCACCCGCTACAAGGCCGGACTCCACCTCGCGGCACTCATCCTCTGGCTCCGCGAACCCACCCAAGATCGTTTGTCAGACAGTGCCTAGGACTGGACTGGCGGCACACCGTGACCGCCCTGGCTGACTCCCTCACAGCCTCGGAAAGGGCACGCTGGGAGCCGTGTGCGCTGATCGTCGTGCACCGATCCGGCGGAACGGATTGTCGGCGTTTTCCGAGCCTGCACCGCTCAAGCCACTCCCGAGCGGCTACTTCTCGCCCGGCTCCTGAGGGTTGGTGGGCGGGATGGGGGGAGGCGGCGTCCAGCCTGGTGGTGCCAGCTCAATCAGTTCGAGTTCCTCATCCAGGTACATCTCACCGCCGGCCTCGGGGAAGTCCACGAGGAGTTCGCCGGTGGAGATACGCGCTATGACCGTGCCGACCGGGTCTTCGGGGTGGTCGGTCGCCTCGCGTGGCGTCACCTGGTCCCCCGGCGTGAAGCGCCGAGGAGTGGAGGAAGGTGTCAGCCGCTCTGTGCCAGACATAGGTCGCATCCCTTCGGGCCCCGTTGCCCCTTGGTCCAGTAGGCGGTGACGATGCCCTTCTGGCCCATGTCCCGTCCGTGGAACTTCCAGTCGGCGTAGTCGACGTACACGCACATCGTTCGCTTAAAGGTGCTAACAAAGCCGTTGGACGTGGCGGTGGGTGATCAGGCAGACGGCGAGGCCGAGGAAGGCTTCATGGATGTCGTCGCGTCGTTCC
>NZ_JBSFTT010000088.1:0-9020 GCF_053591415.1 Streptomyces sp. NPDC003032
TGGACGAGCTCATCGAACCGATCGCCACGGCCGGGGCGGCGAAGAAGCCCAAGAAGGCCGCCGCAGGCGGGGCCACCACTTCTGAAGGTGTCGGCAGACTGCGGCCAAGGCGAGCCCGGATCACAAGAGTTGAGCGGTGACGACACCTGCGCTCGCCGAGGAAGTTCTCGCCGATCCGGTCGGCCTGGTCGTGCGACTGATCGGCAACGTCGAGAAGCGCCTGGACGCCGACCGCATCCGGGACATCGTCTGCACGCTCGTACGCTCACGAGCTGGCCGCCGCAACCTCGCCCAGGCCCTGCACGACAACCCGTCGCTGCTGCGGACAGGCAAGCCACCCGCTCCATTCCGCGTCGCCAAGCTGCTGATGGCCCTGCACGAAGCGGGCGCCCAGGACACTGCTCTTCCCCGCTGCGGCGAGTGCGGACGCCCGCGCCCCTACGTCGGCAGCCGCTCGGGCGGACGGTGGGGATGCTCGCCCTGCTTCGACACACCTGCCGTCTGCGCGGGCTGCCACCAGCAACGGCGAGTCGTCAGCCGCGACCGCCACGGGCAGCCCCGATGCGCCAAGTGCCCCGACACCGACGGCGATCCGGTCCGGGAACTCGCCCAGATGATCACTGAGCTCGACCCCGCGCTCGAGGCGGACACCGTCCGGGCCGCTCTGGAGCGGTCCACGAAGCGTCCGGCCGGGCAGCGTCGACTGGCCTGGGCCGTGATCGACCGTCCCGAGCTGCTGACCGGCGCCGGACACGAAGCCCCCACTCCGGCCGCGTTGCGGTTCATCGGCGAACTCGTCGCCGCCGGCGCCACCACTGTCGTCAAGCCGGCCTGCCCGCGCTGTCACGGAGTGAAGTCGCTGTCGAAGCTCCTGGACGGCAAGCGGATCTGCCGGGCCTGCTTCGCCAAGCATGCGGCCGTCCCCTGCGCACGCTGCGGTGCCGTCCGTGAACCCGCCACCCGGGACGCCGCCGGTCAGCCGCTGTGTCCCAACTGCCTGATCCGCGACCCGGTCAACCTGGAAGTCTGCGTCGGCTGCGGACGTCGTCAGCCGGTCGCGGTCCGGCTCATTGACGGCGTCCGCTGCAACAACTGCAGGCCGAAGGAGATCAGAGAGTGCGGGCACTGCGGCCGCACCTCCCCTTGCGAGATTTCCCGCGCCACCGGGCAGCCCTGGTGCGAACGCTGCCAGCAACGATGGGCGACCTGCAGCGACTGTGGCACCGTCGCCCAAGCCCGCGGCGGCACCTGGGAGGAACCGTTGTGCGCGAAGTGCACCAACCCCGACCCCGACTTCTGGGGACGCTGCCCCGTCTGCACGACCACCTGGCAGCTCAGCCCTCGCCCCTGCCAGCGATGCGTCCTCGACCAGAAGATCCGCGACCTCCTCGGTGACGACACCGGCATCGTCGCGCCCGAACTCGCCGCCTTCCATACGGCATTGACGGACGCCGAGCGCCCGGACGTCGCTCTGGCCTGGATCACCCGGGCAAAAGCCCGGGACCTGCTGGAACGCTTAGGCCGCGACGAGCGTCCCGTCACCCACGACCTCCTCGACGAACTTCCGCCGGGCAAGGTGCTGGCCCACCTTCGCAGCGTCCTCGTCGCGACGGGCGCTCTGCCACCGCGCGACGAACGGCTCGTCGCCCTGGAGAAATGGATCACCACAACCGTCCAGGCTCGCACGGACCTTGCCGAACGCCGGATCCTGCACGGCTACGCGGTCTGGCACCACCTGCGCCGGCTCCGCCGCCGCGTCAGCCACCAGCACACCACTCAACTGCAGGACATGAACGTGCGCTGCCACGTCAACGCCGCCGGCAACTACCTCACCTGGCTCGCCGGCAAAGGTCTCACCCTGGGCACCTGCACACAAGCCGACCTCGAACGCTGGATGACCAATCCCGCCTTCCGCTACCGCGACGAGACCGGCCACTTCGTCCGCTGGTCCGTACGGCACCGCCATGCCCACGACCTCACCTGCGGCGCCATCCGCTGGACCGGCCCACAGGGCACCATCGACAGCGAAAAACGCTGGGCCGACGCCCGCCGCCTCCTCAACGACAATGAGCTGCCCACCGCGGACCGAGTCGCTGGACTGCTGCTGATCCTCTACGCACAGAAGATCGCCACCATCAGCCAACTCACCATCGATGACATCGACATCACCGGCGAGACCGTCGCGATCGCCTTCGGAACCTCGCCCGTCGTCCTTCCGATGCCGCTGGGCACTCTGGTCCGCGAGCTCGTCGCAACCCGACGCGGCAAGGCCAAGATCGGCACGCCGAACGATACCCCCTGGCTCTTCCCCGGAGGCCAGCCCGGCCGTCCGCTCAGCGATAGCCAGGTCGGTCTGAGGCTGCACAAGATCGGCGTTCGGCCCCAGCAGGACCGATCTACCGCCCTGTTCACTCTCGCCGCCGAGCTCCCCGCCGCCCTCCTCGCCCGGATGCTCGGAGTCCACATCCAAGTCGCGGTCCAGTGGCAGAAAGCATCCGGCGGTGACTGGGCCGCTTACGCAGACGAGATCAGCCGCCGAAAGAAGGACTGATGAAAGCCTCCATAGCAATCGCGCAATGTTCCATCACCTGGGACATCGAGCAAAATCTCGCGGCCATCACCTCGCTCCTGGCAGACGTTCAGCCAGACGAGATCGTCGTACTCCCCGAAGGTGCGCTGTCCGGCTACGGCGCCGACCTCTCGGCCCTCGAACGCCTACCGCCCTCGGCCCTCGCGCATGCCATGGACCGCCTCGCAGAGCTAGCTCAGCGCAGAGCCATCCACCTGTTCTGCGGCACTTTGCTATTCGAACGTGGTGCTTGGAGCAATGCCGCCCTCTACTTCTCTCCGGACGGCAGCCGCTGGACCTACCGGAAGATAAACCTGGCGATTAACGAGCGAGGCCAACTCGATGCAGGCTCTGAGCTCTCGACGCTCACGATCCACCTGGCGAGCGGGCCCATCACGCTCGGCGTCCAGATTTGCCGGGAGATCCGTTTCCCCGAGCAATGGCAGCATCTAGCCGACCGCGGAGCACAGGCTTTCATCTACCTCACCCATGCAGCCAACCCCTCCGAGCCCGCAGGGGTCTGGCGGAGCCACCTCATCAGCCGCGCAGCGGAGAACCAACGGTTCGTCCTGGCAGCCAACGTGGCAGATCCTCACCAGCACTGCCCCAGCATGGTCATCTCACCGAGAGGAGAGGTCCTCGCCGAGGCGAACTCTGGCGAGTCCACCGTAATCAGAACCACGATCGACCTTGACGAGTCCGCCAATTGGTACCTCGGCCAGCGCCGACGGGACCTACTCAAGACGAGCTATCAAGATCGAAAAAACGTATAGCAATGGGACGACTGGAGGGCCCCTACGGCCAGGCATTCCGAGAGTTCCAATACCCGACTCCACCATTAGCGGTCTACCCTGCCGAGACGATTGAGGCCCACCGGGCGTTCATCGCCCGTCGGCGGGCCTCCCGCCCCGGCGAGGAGTACCGGATCCCGACGGAGGAGGAGTGGGACGCCTTCCTCGCCCACTTCGAGAAGCGGAAGGTGTCCATCGGCACCTGTGCACGCGCCTTCGGATCGCCCTGCATCCATGAGCACGCTTGTGTCAGATGCTCACTCCTCCGACCTGACCCGGCCCAACGGGCACGGCTTGCCGAGATCCGCGACAACTTGATCGCCCGAATCACCGAAGCTGAACAGGAGGGATGGCTCGGTGAGATCGAAGGACTCCAAGTCAGCCTCGCCAGCGCAGAGGAGAAGCTCGCCCAGCTCGATGCAGAGCAAGTCCGTCAACGCCAAGTGATTGATCTGGGCATGCCCCGCTTCAGCCAGATCGTGACACGAATCAGTACGGCAAGAGGACCTTCAAGTTAGCCGAGCCTCATCCACGCGGATGATCTACACCACCCCGACCCAGGCCACGGGCCACGCTCTACGGGCGGCGGGCCAGCAAATGGGTGTCGAGGAAGCCCCGCTCGGACGCTGGGTCGTGGAGCAACCGAGCAACCGTGACGAGTCCGGCCCCGGTCAGCAACTCGGCAAACTGCTCCACCGGCCAGCTATAGGCGGGCGCCACCTTGTGGTCGAAGCGGACCGGCTCCGGTCCCTCGGTCCCGAAGAAGGACACCAGGAGCAGGCCCCCTGGCGTCAGGACACGCACCTGTTCGGCGAGCAGCGCGGGCAATTGTCCAGGTGGGGTATGGATCATCGAGTAGTGGGCCAGCACTCCGCCGAGCGCGCCGTCCTCGATCGGCAGGGCCTCCATTCGCGCTTCGTCGAACCGCAGCGTCGGATGGGCCCGCCGGGCGTGGGCGACCATAGCCGGGGAGAGGTCGAGCCCGAAGGAGTCCAGCCCCAAGTCGTGCAGCATGGCTGTCAGATGCCCGGGTCCGCACCCGACGTCGGCTGCCCGCAGGTTCCCCGTGCCACGCACGAGCTCGGCGAAGGTGCCGATCATGTTCCGCGCGAACGGTTGCGTCTCCAACCGATTAGCGAACATCGACGCGTACAGCTCGACGACCCCGTCGTAGGCCGCCCTGGTCTCGTCCTGGTGTTTTAACACGGGAAGGAAACTAACACCCGCGCCGTTCGCACCCGTTCTCCGGCCCCACACCGGACCTCCCCTTCAGGACTGATCGTCCCGTCACCTGATCACAGGGCACACTCTCGTTGGTTCAGAGAAGCTTGCGTCCGATGCTCGCTCCTCCGCCCCGAACCCTCCCAGCGAGACCGACTGATCGAGATCCGCGACAACCTGATCGACAGGATCGCCGAGGCCCAGCGAGAGGGTTGGCTCGGCGAAGTCGAAGGCCTCGAGATCAGCCTCGCCGGCGCCGAAGACAAACTGTCTCAGCTCGACGCCGCTCTCAAGCCGACGGTCACGCACCTGGGCCTGCCTACTTTCGCCAACATCGCCGGACGCACCTCCCCACCGGCCCCGGACCAGCCTTGAATACTCGTAGCCGCCTCGAAGACGGACCGCCTAGGCTCCAAGCCATGCGCACAGTGTTCGTGTTCCCCGCAGGTGAGCGAGCTGAGACCATCGCCGCACTTGCTCGACACCTGAACCAGCAGCGCCACCCCTGGACCCTGGACGGCAACCTCTACATCGACATCGACGAAGAGCGGAACGGCTGCCTCTTCTCTGACTGGGAGCCCGACGACGTGGCGGTCCTCGACGGGGCCGTCGGATTCCACCCCACCTGGGCAGTGCAGATCGACATCTCCGGTCGGATCGACGGCACCGCAGAAGTTCACCAGCTGATCGCGCTGCTACTCGAACATGGAGGCGTGGCGATCGATGACTACTCCGCCCACCCCTGGACCGTGCAGGAAATCCAGTCCGGAGCAGTGATCGACGGTCTGCGCTTCTTCGACTTCCGCGCCTACCACGAACGCAACCGGGAGCCGGGACGCTCCTGACTCAACGCGCACCCTCGTGCCGAACCGGTAGTTCGGAGAAGCCCCTGTCTGCCAGTCCTGCAACACACAAGAACGCCCCGACCACCTGTACAGCAACGACATCCGCGTGGCGAACCGCTACGCACGCCTCTTCGACACCGACACCGACGACTGGCTCCGCCACTGGCACCGCTGCCCCGGCTGCCGTGCACGCACCACCCTGCCCCTGCCGCACCTCGCCGCATGGACCGCCCGCATAGCTGCCGGTCACTGCGCCCGACCCACCAAGCCCCCCGTGGACGCAAGCCCTGCGGCATCCTGCGCGTGTCCTGGGCGGGCAACCAGAAGGCGCCCCGTTCCTGCCTGTTCACTGTCGCCGTCGACCTCTGCCCCTCCGGCGAGCACCGCATCCTGGCGCGAGTCCCCTACCGCGAAGCCGCCGAGCGGTTCGGTATCTGGCTGGCCGAGACGGCCCCTGCCGTGGCCGCCGCGGCCGGCCCCGACAGCCTCGAAGGCCTACCCGACCGGCCCCGGCCAGTCATCACGGACACCAGCGGCGAGGGCCTGGCACTGTTCTGAGCGTGCGGCCGGGGTCGAGACCGCCGGAGGAGACGAGCCGGTGGGTGTGGCGGATCTCGTGGAAGGAGTCCGGCCAGACCGACTTCTCACGAGTCTGAGCAGGAGGAGCAGTCCGCGGCTGTCCTCGCCATCGCTGACTACAAGAAGGAATCGGGGCTCACCGTGGAAGAGGCGTGGGGTGGCCTGAAGAAGCCACCCCACGAAGTCGCCTACTGCGCCTGCCGCTTCACGTACGCGACCGCGGTCATGCCGGCAGAGAAGACGAACGGCACGACAGCCCCGCCGGAAGCGACAGCGGTGAGGGGAGACTGTCCGAGAGCGGCGGAGCCGACCCCGGTGGTAAGCCCAGATCGCGGCGCGCTTGGCGTATCGGGTGGCCAGGCCGCGCCATTGGTCGGGTAGCCGGGTCACGTCGCCGTGACCCGGCCCCCTTAGAACCGGACGTGCCTGTTTCCACGCATCACGGCTCAAGCAAGCCCGAAGGCTTCATCGTGCACCTGGACCTGCGTGGGGACCCGATCCCAGGTCATCCCGCCACCGGCCACGACGCCCGTTGGAGCGCGGCAACAGAGGGCGTTCGGTCCCAGCCAGGGGCAGCGACGCGGCCTGCCCGATACCGCCGCCTGATCATTTTCAGGCGGCTCGGCTGACGTCCAGCCGTTCTGACGACGGCTCGTACCCAGCGGCCCTGTAGGCGGCGACGGCGGCAGCGTTCGAGCTCGGGGTGCTGACGAGTGCGCTTGCTGCACCCAGTTCACGCAGCGCCGCCGCAGCGGCGACGCTGATCGCCGTCCCGTAGCCGCGACCGCGATGGTCGGCGTGCACGCCCACCGGCTCCAGCAGGCCGGGCCTGCCGGGCCCGGCCGACCAGACCGTCGCCGCGGCCACCGCGTTGTCCTGGTCGTCGTAGCCGATCAGGCAGCGAGCGTCGGCGTAGACCGGCCCGGCCGCGAGGACGTGCCAGATCTCCTCGGTGAACCCCGCGCTGCCGAACGCCGAGCGGTGCACCGCGGTCCGCACTCCCGCCGTCTCCGGACCGGCTACCTCGATCCGCAGGCCGCAGTCCTTCACCGGCTCGGCGAGGTCGCGGCGCAGCGGCGTCCACGGCTCGTCCAGATTCCAGCCCGCCTCCAAGAGGACCTCGCGGAGCAGGGCGCCGTCGGGGATTTCGAGGCCGACCTTCCCGGGCGGCAGGATCCCGCGCTCCGGATCATTGAGGTCCGCCAGCAGTCGGCGCGCCAGATCACCGTCCTGTCGCAGGTCCGGCGCGGTCGTCAGGCGCAGCACATCAGGGTCGTCCAGGTATCCGACGGCAATGATCCGTCCCTCCACGCTCCAGGTGCGGACGGCCGCGGCCAGCCTCTCCGCGCCCAGCGCCCAGGCCCAGCCGAGGTCACCTGGATGGAGTTGCAGCGGCGTGCGGTCGTCCTGCCATACACGGAGGGCGTTCACGGCCCCGGTCAACCCGTCGACGCCGGGCTCGTTCAGAACGATCGTCATGTCCCGCATCTCACATCATCGCGGCGACCGGCCGCGCCTGGATTTACTCAGCCAGTCAGATCGACAGGACACGCTTTAGTAGTGCTTCGTTACGTCGGTGATCTCGCCTGGTGGTGGGCGTCTTCCTGGCATGAGACTGGGGGAGGTGGAACGGCCTCAAGGTGAGTTGTCGGAGTTCGTTGCCGATGTGTTCGGGTCGGTACCGCGACGGGATCAGCGGCGGTGGGGCGAGTGTTATCTGCGGGGTCTGATGCCGGACGGCCGTCGCAAGTCGATCCAGCCGATGGCGAAGCGGTTGCCGGACGGCAACATGCAGGCCCTGCGGCAGTTCGTAAACCAGTCGCCGTATGCTCCGGTACCGGTGCGGCAGCGGATCGCCCAGCGGCTGGGGGGCCAGGGAATGCGCGGCCATATGCCGCAGAATTTCCCTTACACACTGTTCTGGAGCAAGAGAGACTGAGTTGACTCGCAACGTGGAGACCTACTCCGCACTTCATGTGATTCCGCGTATTTTCCTTGCAGGGTTCTGCCTTTCCTGCGCGGAGCGTGGGAGTGGAGTTTTCTCCACCCTTGCCGATGAATCGGATGCCGAATGGTTCTCCTACGTCCTGGAAAGTGCCTGGAAGGCGCCGCTCGGCGAAGTGGAAGAGGATGAGCTACTGGAAATCCTGGAGGAGTTCGAGGCGAGGGGGGAATCGTTCGAGGCTGATGATCCGGGAACCAAGGAGTTCTCCATCCTCCAGTCTGCGATGCTCGCAGCCAACGCGATCGCCGTCTTCATGAATCCGACTCCTTCGCGGGCCGAGATGTCCGGCCAGACCCTTGAAACGATCCTCGGCAGCTTCGACTTCAAGCTCGGCGGAAGCAGAATCGCCATGATTGAGGCAGGAGAGGAAGAAGGAGTCGGACGACTCCAGCAGCTGGAGCGGGATGCCCAGAAATCCTTTGTGGCCTCCGTCCGGAGCTTGAACGGTGACCAGGTAGAAGCCGGGCTCACGAGAGCATTCCTGGATGATCTTCGCGGCTCCTGCGGACCCGTTCGTAACGAGATCAAAATGGCTACCGTATCCGTCGCGGAACTCGTCGGCTGGGACGGGGAGTGACGCTTCCTGCCCACTGCCTTCATGATCAGTGATCATCAGGAGTTGATCGCGGCAGCAGGCGTGAACGGGGTTGGCGTCGTGTTGGACATCCATGGTGCGCATTGCGCAGGGGTTTCATCGACCAGACGAAGTGTCCGTCTCGGTGATCTGGTGATGGTGGTACATGTGGTCGCACGGCCGCGACGCACACAAACACCCGCACCTCCGCGATCTAGACCGGTGACCACTGCCCCCAAGGGCGCGGAGGTCGTCGGGCCAGTGCCATTCCCAGCGGTGGAACAACTCAGGTTCGGTCACTGCGGGGGTGCCGTGATGGGTGGTGACGCGGACAGCGGCGCCTAAAGGGTGTTGCAGAAGGCTCGGTGTTGGGCATTTCCCGTGTATGGGCGGGGTGTTGCGGGCTGAGCCGGTGTGGGTGGAGACGTTCACAGGC
>NZ_JBSFTT010000089.1:0-8964 GCF_053591415.1 Streptomyces sp. NPDC003032
GAGGCACTGGGGCTCTCCCGGGGCATCGGTGACCGCCACTCGGAGGCCAGTGCCCTGCTCGGCACCGCCCTGGTCCGACTGGAGCTCGGCGATACTGCTGCCTCCGGCCGAACGGCTCAGCAGGTGCTCACGCTGGCCCAGGAGATCGGCAATCCGCACACCCAGGCCTGGGCGATGACCGCGCTGGGTCTCTCCCACTGCTACGCGGGAGCGCACGCGCAGGGCACGGAATGGCACCGCAGGGCCACCGGCCTCGCCCGGCAGATCGGCGAACCCCACACCGAAGCCATGGCACTCAACGGCATCGGCTACGGATACACCCACCTGGCCCGCCACGAACAGGCCGAGCAGCACCTACGCGCCGCACTCGCATTACGCCTGCGCATCCACGACCTGCACGGTGAGGCCGAAACCCGCAACGATCTGGCGGCACTGCTGGACGCCGCACACCGCCCGGAAGCCGCCCACACCGAAGCGGAGCGGGCCCGGTCGATCTACGCGCGGATCCTCCCCGCAGGCAGCCCCGAGCCACCGCTCCCGGTGCTCAGTGGGCGTTTGATGTAGGCGAATTGCGGTTTATTTCCTAGTAGGTTCCTCGCCACGTGGGTGTGGTCTCGTCCGTTATGCGCTTGGTGAGGTTGTCGATCGAGGCGACGTGGATCATGGCTTCAGAGCTGGAGGTCAGGGTCTCGTAGTCGCGTGCGAGACGACGATGCATCATGATCCATCCGATACTCCGTTCTACGACCAGCGCCTTTTGACGACATGAAAGCCGCGGATTTCAGGGTTTCTGTTGACGACCTCGACGTCGATTCCGAGCTTCGCTCCGTGCTCGATGACGGCGTTCTTGAAGCCGGTGTCGACCCAGC
Source organism: Streptomyces sp. NPDC003032 (assembly GCF_053591415.1). Classification (NCBI taxonomy): domain Bacteria; kingdom Bacillati; phylum Actinomycetota; class Actinomycetes; order Kitasatosporales; family Streptomycetaceae; genus Streptomyces; species Streptomyces sp. NPDC003032. The sequence continues at coordinate 870 of NZ_JBSFTT010000089.1, forward strand.
TCTTGGAGATGGTCGGGTAGGTCTTCTTGGCCTGGTCGAGGAGGTGTATTCCTACGGCGTTTTCCGACAGGCTTGCGGCGGTGACGGTTACGGCGAGGAGCAGGCCGAGTGTGTCGGTGATGATGCCTCGCTTCCGGCCTACGATCTTCTTGGCGGCGTCGGTTCCCTGGCTGGTCAGGGGCATGTTCGTGGAGGTCTTCACGCTCTGGGTGTCGATCACGGAGGCGGTCGGTTCGGGCTTGCGCCCCTCTTTCACGCGGGCGAGGCCGGTCAGGTCGTAGTTGAGCTGGGCGAGGATTCCTTCGTCTCGCCAGGCGGCGTAGTAGGCGTAGACGGTGCCGTGGTTGGGGAAGTCGTGCGGGAGGTATTTCCACGGGATTCCCGTGCGGTTGATGTACAGGATTGCGTTGAAGACATCGCGCAGTTTGACCTGGGCCGGCTGGCCGGTGGGTCTGCGGTCGAGTCGGGCTTTCCTCCAGGCGGATAAGGTCGGTTCGATCAACGCCCATCGGGCGTCGGACAGGTCGCTGGGGTACGGCTTCCGCTGGTTCACGAAAGGGCTCTTACACGAACTGCGCCACCGACAGCGTTACTTGACGAGCTGGGCGGGTCTGTGATGTCCATAGACCAGACCGAATCTGGGTGCGAGACACGGAGCAAATGGACACCGAGGCCGAAGTTCGGAAGGCCGCGAATCTGCATGTAGGGCGCGAATCACCTCAGAGAAACCATGCCACAGGGGCGACGTAACACCGCAAGACATACCTAAATACCCACTCAGAACCCATGTTTGAACCTCAGTAGGGCGATGGAGTGCCAGGCAGGACAAGGGGCAACGTCGCCTGAATCAGACAACGGCTAGGCGATAGATCTGCCGTGAGCCGCCTTCCGGGCCAGGGTCGGCAGCCTCAGCTGGGGTGAAACCGAGACGTTCGTAGAAGACCCGTGCACCGCTGGCAACGGCGCCTGGGTGGTCGGCACCGAAGGTGACCACATCAACGCTGCCCGGCCCTAACACGAACCTGCGTGTTGCGTCAGCTAGCAGGGCCCGGCCCACGCCCTTCCCGCGTTGTTTCTCCGAGACGACGAGCCAGTGGACGTGATAAGTCGGGGGCTTGGCGCCAAAGAGCAGGCCGCCGAGGAGCTCCGATTCCGAGGAGACGGCGACGAGCGCCGTGGACCGGCGGATGTGTTTGCCCAAGGCGCTATGGAAATCAGGGCTTTCAATCATCGGGCCGAACCAGTGCTCAACCTGGCCTGCCAACCCGAGAAGATCGGGAAGATCCTGCACTCGCGCGAGTCTGACGATCATCAGAGCAGTCTGGCAGATGGGACGAATGTCGCCTGCTGCGGCACTGCGCCGCTTTCAGAGCCTGTGGCGATCGCCTCCAGCGAATCCTTTGGCGGCCGGGCCGAAACCTTTACAGATCCAAGGCTCTGCGCGGCCATCGTGGACCGACTGACGTTCGGCGGCAACATCATCGAGACCGGCACCGACTCATACCGCCTCGCCACCACCCGAGCACGCACTGAGGAACCCGCCAAGGCTGGCTGACACCTGCCCTCCCACGCGGAGAGATGGAGTCACCTACTCACCGGCGCGGGCCACGAGTAGCGGCTGGAAGAAGCCCGTCTCTTGCGGCATCCGCCACTCGGGGTCGACGAACCCGGCCCCGTTTGCGAGGCCAGTCAGCCGGTCCCGGCCGAGTGCCCAATAAGTAGTACGGCGGACCCGGACGCGCCATTCTCCGCCTGCCGGAAGGAGCTGGAAGTGCTCCAGGTCGTAGTGCTCGCCGTCGTCGTGCCAGTGCCAGAGCTGGAAGCTGACGGTTCGTTCTTCACCGTCGGCGCAGTCGACGTTCCTGTGGACTTGTGGAGGCGTCGAAGCCGGGCGGTCGCGCAGCAGGTCGTCGTAGTGGCGTGTGCTGACCAGCAGCAGGCCGTCGGGACGCAGCACGCGGCGCATCTCGGCCAGGGCTGCGTGCACATCCTCCTCAGTCAGCAGGTGAGGCAGTGAGTTGTCGGCGCAGACGACCGTGTCGAACCGGCCATGAGGAAACGGGAGGCATCTCATATCGGCAGCGGCCGTGCGCAGGCTCAGGTTCCGGCAGGTGGCCTCACGGGCAGCGCGGGCGGCGGCGCGGGGGCTGAGGTCGGTCCCGGTGACCCGGTGCCCGCGCAGCGCCAGGCCGATGGCCTGCGTGCCGATGCCGCAGGAACAGTCGAGGACCGCCGCGCGCTCTTGGCCGATCAGGGCGTCCAGGGCGCCCCCCTGCCGACGGACGCTCGCGTCCCAGTCTGGATAGATCAGGTGGTAGTCATCAGCCAGTTCGTCGTAGAAGTGCGCCACCGATGTCTCGGGCATGACCCGAGATTACCGTGCCTGCTTCCCCCGAGGTGCCGGTCATCCCCGTGATCGGCACGAACGCCCTCACTGACGGCAGCACCGTCATTTCCCGTGAACATCTGCGAGCGCATTGATCGCCAACTGCTGTTGAAACTCGGTTCTGGCACAGATCTTGGGGAACGGTCGCTGAGGGTTACGGTGGTGTTCGATTTGAAAGGGGCGGCCTTCGCCGAAACGGGCACTGGCTCCTGCCACCTCGCCAGCACCCGTGCCCGCGCCGAACAACAAACCACTGCCAGCTGACTTCCCCCGCAGCTCAGAGCGCGATCGGCCGGTACTTCAGGGCCTGATCGACGATCTGCTCCGCAGACGCGTCCTGAAGGTCGTCCGAGGGATGGAAGACCAGGTCACTCACCCGGGGATGCGACACGTTCGCCTTCAGGAGCCGCAGATAGTAGTCGCTCTCCGCAGAGGCAGTCAGGAGTCTGCGAACGATCTCAACGAGCTCGTCCCGGGTGATGTCCGCAACCACGGGGCGAGCCGGCCGGGCCGCCTCCCTCGCGAACTTCTCCAGGCTCCTGCTTCGGTCGTACTCGGCGAAGTCGAGGGGCACGTAGTCGTGACCGGTCATCGCGTTGAAGGCCGTGATCGCCTCACCTGCCGCCTCCGGGCGGGCCACCAGTAGCTCAGCGATCCGCTCTACCTCGGCGCACAGCTCGTCCATCTGTTGCCGGCTCACGGGCGGCGGCAACAACTCCGGTCTCAGGTCCACAGCACGAATTATGTCCGTCGGCACCGACACGCCCCAGCCGACCTCTCTGGCTGCTGTCAGTTCTCGGTTCTGGCGCAGGTCTTCGGCGGGCTCGGAGTGCTACTGGAGCGGGATCATCTCGCGGAGTAATTCAAGTCCAGCTCGGCCGTAGAGCTGCCTCTTGATCTTCTTGATGCGGTTCACGGCGCCCTCGATGCTTCCGGAACTCCAGTCGAGAGTGAGCCCGGCTGCCACGGCGTCGAGGTCTCGGAGGAGGTGGAGTGCGAAGCCGGTGAGGCCCGGTAGCCAGCTGGCGTCGACTGCCTCGATCCAGATGGGGAGCGTGGAGCCGAGGCGATCGGTGGTCAGGGCCGCGGGGTGACGGGTGAGCCAGCCGGTCACCTGCCGCACTGTCGGCGGCCGCGGCGGCGCGCCAGCCGGAGCCCCACGGAGGTCGGCGATGTGGCTGCTGACCATCTGGTAGGTGACAGGCGCGTTGTCGGCAACGAGTTCACTGTAGAGGCGGGTGACGCTGGTGCATCCCTCGGCGAAGCGTCGCTCCAGGTAGGGCTTGTAGGGGTCCAGCCTGCTGGGCCGGGGCCGGTTCTCGCGGATGGTGTCCTGCCAACGTGCGGCATTCGCGTACCGGAGCGCGGTGTTGAGACCCCAGCCCAGGTGCCGGGCAATCACCCGGCGCGAATGGCCTTGGGCAAGCATCTTGTGAACCAGGGCATGTGCTGCCTTCTTGCGCTCGGCCCGCCGGCCGGCGGGCTCCGAGTCGTCCCGCGGACAACCGGAAGCCAGTCGGGGGCCTCCGGCAACATGCCGACGGGTGAAGGATCACGCAGGCAGCGGGAGATCCTTCTAGGACTCCGTTACTGACCTGCCCGAGTTCGTCGGTACATACCTCCATGGTGCCGTCGCTTTGGTGTGGGTCGCAGCCAGTGATGCGGGTGAACAGCTCGCCCCCGTCGGGAAGAGCACGTCCAGATGGATGGTGGCGGTGAACTGGTACCAGTTCGTTGCCCGGCGTGTGGTGATCAAGACCCGGCCGCCTCCGGTCGCCGCCCGATCGAGCAGCTTGCTGATGTGGTCGGACTCATTGACGTTGTCCAGCACCACCAGCCAGTCATCGCGGCGGGCGAGCCACGCCAGCGCCCGTTCCACCTGCACCTCCGCCGGCACCGCTGCCAGCCCCGGCTGCAGGGCCCGGGCAAGGTCCGCAAGGCCTGCAGTGACCGCTGCTTCGGTGTCGGCGGCCATCCACCACCGCACACGTACCCCGGCCCGCTCAACAGCCCACCAGGCGGCGAGCGCGGACTTGCCGACCCCGCCCAGCCCGCTCACGACCCGCAACACCACCCCGCCGGGGGAGGCGAACGCCGCGTCCAGTTCCTCCAGCTCCCGGGTGCGGCCGACGAACAGGCTCCTGCGCGGAATGTTCGATACCTCGCCCTGCACCGCGTCATCCGGAATCGGCTGGTACGCCTCAGACGGCATCACTGTCGCGTTCTCGATATTCATGGCCACACTGCCCTTTACGCCGCCCAGTGCGGCGATGGAGCCCTGCCGAGCCAGTGCCTGTTGAGGCGGTTCCGGTACGCCGGGCCCCTTGGTGTCTTGGTGCTTGCCCATCCCCCGAACGCCCTGTCACTGGCCGTGCTGCGCGCGCGATCCATCAATGTCGCCACCGGCCGCAATTGATCCACCGCTTGCTGGTATATCCGAGTTGCCTGCCGATGTGCCGGATTCCGGCCCCGCGTCCCGTGCCGTGGAGTTGCGGATGCTCCCGCGCGCCGCAAGCGACCCGCGCGCCGCGCGCACCCGCTCGGACGACAATGCTGCAGCCCCGCTCAACGTCCTGAGCTGCCATAGCGCAACCCCCAGCGCGGCGATACCGGCCACCGAGCCGGCCACTCCCATGATCTGATTCGACCGCTCCAGATCTGCAGCCGATACCCACACCAGCAACCCGAGCGCCGTGGTGGCGCCAACCACCGCCAACCACCGCCAACCCCCGCCACCACAAGCTGGTCCGGCTCTCCATAGCAGCACTCTCGCCCAACACCCCAGATCATTTCCCCCCTTTTGCGTAGCGCGCTTGCCCGCGCCCGTCGATGGCTTGCCTACCGCCTGCGGGCGATCACCCACTCCTGCCATTCCAGCTCGGCCACGGCCAACTCGGCCTGGATACGGTCGGCCTCTTCCCTCAGCTCGTCCACACGACGGCGAGCACCCAGCTCACGCCGACTCAAGCGGTGGAAGCGCCGGCACAACAGCAGTCACGCCAAGAACCGCTGCCTCGGCGAGCAGGCCATGGCCACCCTGAAGGGCTGGCCCCTGCTCCGGAAGCTCCGATGCAGCACCAACCGCATCACCGACATTGTGAAGGCCGCCCTGGTCCTCCACCACGCCTCAACCTGAAGTCGGAAATCGCTCATTGAACCTGGGCAGTGGCAACTCTGCGGGACGATGTCGCGGCCTTGTGCCGCAGCGCCGCGGCCGGGTCACGCGGACCGGCCAGGCACTCGTACTCGAACCGGACGGCCGGCCGCATCGGCCAACCGCCCGTTTGCGTGGTCGAGCGTCGTAGTCGGCCACGCTGGCCAACTACGACGCTCATTTCAGAAGCCCGGGAAGGGCTACACCAGCGTTCGGAACGCGAGAAGGAGGGTGGTGCCGTCGGCGGTCAGGCCGGGCCCGGACAGGCTCGTCGCGCCGGACCTGGTGATCGGCGAGAAGCTGCTCCAACTGGAGCCGTTGGTGCTGCTGCTGACGTAGATGCGGTCGTCGGTGCCCCGGATAGCGCAGTACAGGGTGGTGCCGAGCACGGTCAGAGCCGGGGAGGCCGTGGAGGTTCCGGGCAGCTGAACCGGGGCGGGCCAGGCGCCGTCATTGCGCGGCGTGACGCAGACCCTGCCGCCGAGGTTCGTGTACGCCATGTAGAGCTTGCCCTGGAAGGTGGCAAGGGCCGGTGAGTACATGGACTTGTGCTGGTGATGTAGGCCCCAGTCGACCCATCGGATCGTGTCGTAGCTGGTGACCCGGAACTCGCGGTATTCGTCGATACTGCCGCCGGAGAATGCCGCGAACCACAGGCGCCCGGAGTGGGAGGCGAGGGTGAAACCCCGCCGGTGGGCGCTGCCCGGGCCCGTGAGGTCGGTGGTCGGCCAGTCGACCCCGTCCGTGGAGTAGCGGCAGTGGCCGCTGTTGTTGGTGGTGTCGCCGCTTGACACGGTGAAGCCCAGATAGAGCCGTCCGCCGGTCGACGCGAGGGTCGGGGCGTGCAGGGTGCTGGTCCCGGGGATCTTGCGGAAGGTGCCCCATTGGTTGTTCTGGCGCTGGCTGATGTAGACCGCGTTGTCGAGGCCGCGGACCGCACAGTGGAGGATTCCGTTGTGCGTGGCAAACGCGGGTGTGTCCTGCGTACGGGAAGTCGGCCAGGGCCGGGCCGGGCCGGCCCACTGGGAGCCGGTCAGGGTCAGGAGCCCGACGCCGTTGCTGCTGGCCTGGGCATAGCGACCCCGGATGTCGAGGGAGAACCGGCCCTCCGCCCCAGCGCCGCTGGGGTTCTGGAACCACCAGGTGGTATCGGGATTGGGGAGGGTGGGGTCGGACAGGACTTCCATCGCGGCGCGGTCGAAGGCGATGGTGCGGTGGTGCAGCAGATCGTCGGCCAGCCACTCGACGATTTCACCGATGAGCTGGCCGACGCTGCCCACCATGGCGATGAACTGGTGCATGTACTGCCAGGGCCCGCCGGCCGGGATCGCACTCATGACCTCGGCGGTGTCCTGCAGCGTGGTGGCGATCTCCTGGATCGTGCGCCCCAGCTCGGGGTCGACGCCTGAGTCCTGCTCCCACAGTTCGATGTGGCAGAGCAGGACCTTGTCGACCGCGCCCCGGAACAGGACGGTGTTGGCGTCCATGTCGTGGGTCTCACCGCTGTCCACGTCGCCGTAGGTGCGAGTGATGCCGGCCTGCTTGTCCCCGTTGTCAGCGCCGGCGGACAGTGCCCAGTAGACCTCGTTCGATCCGCTGAACTCATGGGACTCCCTGTCGCACTTGAACCGGGGATGCGTCATGTCGACCTGCAACGCCGGCTTGTCCGCAGACGGTGCCTGGTGCCCCGAAGCGGTCACCACTGTCGCCCCGTACCCGTAGGCGCCCATGCCCTGGCAGAACTCCTTGGAATCCCACGAACCGTCTTCACCGCCCGCGGGGGTGTCCAGGTCGACGATGCTGACGTTCGCCTGGGCCGCGATCTCCTCGCCGAGGGCAGGCAGATCCTCGATGAGGTCCTTGACCGCGTATCCCTGCTCGAGAGGGCGGGAGGCGAGAGCGTCCGGGAAGATCTTGGCGCGTGTGGCCGACTCCTCCTGGTAGATCCGGCCGAAGTCACCCACCTCCTCCTGCGACAGCAGCCGCAGCAGCGGCCCGACCAGCCGTGCCTCCAGATCCGTCAGCTCCAGGCCCGCATGCAGACGCGCAGCGCCGTGCAGCATCACCCCGTACAGCAGCCGGGCGCTCCGGGAGGACTCCGCCCGCCCCTCGAAATCCCGTGCCGGGGCCCCACCCTGCAGGCGTGCGCGCAACCGCTTCAGACGTTCATCGCGAGGCACTGCGAAGTCAGAGGCCATGGACCATCCCATCGAGGAAGAGGAGCGATCAAGGCTGCTGACACTTCCACACCAATTACCCTCTGCAGCAGGTCATTTACAGTCAGTTTCTCGTTCCGTCAGTTCATGGCGGCCGCGCGGGCACCGGCCGACCCAAGAACCACGTGTCCTTGTCCTACCGAGGCCGGACCGCGATGCCCCGGTACCGGCTGCCGGGGAAGCGACAGCCCTTCCCTCCCCAAGGGAAGTGCCGCTGCGGCCGTCTCACAGGTACTGCTGCTGGAGCTCCCGGTAGGCCCGGATGGCAGGGCCTGGCCTTCCAAGTGGACACCCTGCGCACCTCCCCGCCCGGATCCGACAGCGCTCCCGCCGATTCGG
>NZ_JBSFTT010000090.1:0-8845 GCF_053591415.1 Streptomyces sp. NPDC003032
CGATCCACGGCCGCGACTGACGCTTCGCCATGACCTGACCAACGAGCCACCAAGCCGATAGTCACTTGATCAACAGCTTTTGTTAGAGCCAGTAACTCGTGCTGCTCCTGTACGGGTAGCAGTACAGCGTGTAGTACCGGGTGAGCTGCTTGCAGATCCCGTTGTTGAAGGCGCCCTGCCACCTCTTCTTGGCAGCCCGGGTGTACGGATGGCTGGGCTTGTGGTGGTGCCGCTTGCTTGATATGGGCGCGCCCGAACTTCGAGTTTCCCGCGCGCAGGATGGGGTCCTCCCCGCCAGGAGCCGGCGACGTGTAGAAGCTGGTGTCTACGATTTTAGCCGCGCCAGTGCCGTCCTTGATGGGGCCGGGACTGGCCATGGCGGCAGGGGCAACGATGACACAGGCTGCAATAACCGCAGGGACGACCAAGAATCTTCGGTGTAACACAGTTGACTCCCGAGTCTAGAATGTATGTTCGTTACGTCCTGACCAGCCGCCAACCATGCTGAACCGTCGTTTTCCGGACAGTCACCTCGCAACGTGAACCGCTGCCCGACTGGGCGGCCGGTCCCGGCCACCCGGAGCATGGATACGCTCCGCCATCAGCAAGAACACTCGCCGCCCCCTTCGTCGTTGATGCTGAGGCGGCGTACGTACGCCAGAGCCTGCCCGTTCACCAAGGGCCCCTTCCCGGTGCCGTCCAAGAGACCCGAACGGTACGCGGGAGGGCGCCCGCTCCTCATGAAGCCGGGCGCCCTCGGCCTGACCGTTTACGTCTCTGCTCGCTGCCTTTCACTTGCTTGTCCGGTGAAGGGCTCGGACGCCGAGGTCGTAGGCCATCGCCCCGAGAGACAGAACAACGAGCGGCCACACGAGGGGGAAACCAGCGGGGACGGTACCGCTGGCGAGCAGGGCGGTGGTGGAACCGGTGGTGAAGACGGCGGTGGTGGTGGACGCGCTGGGCGCCCGGACCAGAACCACGCGTCCCTGGCCCTGGCTCAACGGGCGCCTGCCCGCGTGGCAGCAGCAGCCTGATGGCGTTCGGCGTGCTGGGCACCGAGGCGCTTGAGCTTGCGGCGCACTCGTTCGCCGACCTTGACCGGGTCCGCCGCGCCTGCCGCGAGCGCGGCCTCGGTCCATGTGGCCACTGCCGGTTGGGCCCAGGCCAGGGCCACCCGGCGCTCAGCTGGGGTGAGCGCGTTGAGGACGACGATCAGGCGAGGGTCGTCGGGCAGCGCACCGAGGGCCAGCTCCGGCGGGGTTGGGCTGCCCGCCACCAGGTCGTACAGCGTCAGGTTGTTACCCAAGGGCGTGTCCAGCGACAGCACCCGCGAGCCGTTGGCCCGGCGCCGCCACAGGGGCCTCAGCTGCTGGTGAATCACCCGGGCCTGCGCGCGCAGGTCGGCGATGCTGCAGTGCACGTATACCTCGGTGCCCCTGTGCTCGGCCCAGTCGCCCAGCAGTACGGTCGACACCGCTTCGCGCCACAGGTTTCCGGTGCGGAGACCAAGGACGTGGTGAGCACACCAGTCGACGCCCGCGGTGAAGTCAGGGTCTCCGAGTGCCAGCGAGAGCCGTACCTGCACGACGCTGCGGAAATCAGCGATCTCCGGCAACGTGCCGCCCGCATTGGAAGTGAGGATCATCTGCGTAGGCCACGAGGGCGGCTCGCCCGCGCTCCGCGGGGGCGCAGGGGTCTTACCGATGATGATGGTCACGGCGGGGTCCTTCCAGCAGCGGTGTCAGTCTCACCCTTCGGGCCCGGCCCGGACCCGTACCGGCAAAAAACCGTGGGTACGTGACTCACATCACTCCGGAGAAGACCGGCTCGTCGCAAGACTGCGTCGGAGGTATCGGTCCACGCCCATGCCGTCCACGGTGATCACATGCGGCGCCAGCGTCGACGCCGGCGCCTGGGCGTACCAAGAGGCCGCCCTCAACGACGGTGCACAGCCAGGTGCCGACCTCTTCGACCAGGCTTGGTACTCATCTGACTTCAGACTGTTCCAGTTCGCGGTGGATTTGCAGGCCTCGTGCACGAGGCCTGCCGGTGCTGGGCGAGACGGAGGGCCCGAGGATCGACGCTCTGGAGACGGATGTTCATAGCGACGGGCTTTCTCTCGATCGTGAAGTTGGTGTCCTGTGGTTCGGACCCCCGCTAGAGGCGGCGCTCGCGTGGCTCACTCCTCTCCCGCGTCGTCAGGGAAGACGATGCCGCCGTCGTGGTCGGCCGGCCGGCCGCGGCACGACGTGCAGGCGCAGCGTTCCGTAGTCGAGCGGTTGGAACGCCGCGGCATGCAGGGGGCCGTCGGCGGTGCCCAGCGCGTCCGGCGTGAACGCGTCGGTGGGAAGGCCGACCGAGCCGCCCAGATGCATCAGCCCCGCGACCAGCATGCCCAGCGTCAGGTCATGCACCTCCATCAGTCCCGGCGAGATCTGCGAGGCGCCCTGGACGGTGCGCGGGCAGATCGACACCGGAGTCGTCTCGCCACCGTCGCTCAGATCCCACCTGCCCTCACACGGAGTCCAGACGAGTCCGCCGGGCCCTTCGTCGTCCTCGTCCAGGAGCTCGGACATCTCACGCACGTAGGCGTGGGCCGCGAGGACCTGCGCCCGACCGAGGTCGGCGTACAACTCGCTGCCCTCCCACGCCAGGTTGGCCTCCCATACGGGCTCGAAGACCCCAACCGAGGCGCTGCTCATTCCATGGCTCCGTTTACCTGGCGCCGCGTTGTACACCGCATCCGCACCACCGCGGCCGACAACCGCCACGCTCCTACCCGGCGTAGCCGGCCCATCCGTGACTGAGTGCTCGCCCGCCGCCCCACCGCCCTCGGCCAGCTGCTGCGCGGCAACTGCTTCGGCAGCGGCAGCGGTCTGATCACCCTCACCATCTTCTGGCACACCCACCACTGACTCCCTTTGAACTCCGGCCGTCAGGTGTGGCTCTGTTGCTGCGGGTGCGTCCCAGGCGGGGATGCCGGGCTCGGCCGGTCTCCGGGCAGACGCCGAGCGTCGGCACTTTGTCCCGGACACTTCTCGGACAGGGCTCTGGCCAGGAAAGACAGCCCATGCCCTGTCCGGGACAGCTTTCTCTACTCGCCTTCTTCTCTGTCCCCACCATCCTTAAGGCCGTCAGTTGGGGATCTCCCCAGTTGCATCCGTAAGTGGCTGAGAAGGAGTACACCGTGCGTATTCGTTCCGCTCTTGGTGTCGGACTCGGGGGAGCCTTCCTTGCTCTCGGTGCCGTAGCCGTTCCCGCACAGGCCGTTCCCGCACCGTCCGTTGAGGCAGCGCCGCAAGGCGCGCTGGCCCTTCCGTCGTGGTGCACCAACGGTGAGCCGTGGGATGTGGACGGCAGGACGTACGGCGTTCGTTGTGACGTGGGCTTCGCCTACTACGCGAAGGTCACCTGCACGAATGGCAGCAGCACGAAGATCGCGAGGGGGGTCCAGACGAACGACAACCGCTGGACGTACGCCTACTGCACTTCCCTCGGGAGTAGCTGGAGGGTTGTTCCGGGCACGGGAGGGCCCGTTAGAGCTTGATGACCCGCAGATCCCCCGACTGCGGAGTGGGCTGGACGCGTGGCGGCATGGCGACTTGTAGTCACTCCGGCGGCGGCCCCGCCCGCACACCCAAGGTGTCGGCCTAGAGCGCGGGTCCTCTTGACGAGGGAGTGCTTGCAGGAGGGTACCCGAAGGCGCAGGAGGTGGCCTCGGGTACCCCTTTCGACTGCACGTCTCGCGTTCATACGCTGACGGCAGTCAGGCGGCTTGGCCGAGGCCGCCGGCGGTGAGGTGCTGCTCGCGCAGCGGGGATGAAGTCGACGTCGAGCTCCTCGGTGAGGAACCCACCGAGGTTCGCCTTGTAGAGCACCGGCACGAGCGGGACGGTCTCCTGGTCGGGGCCGTCATGGCGGCCCTTGGGGTGTCCAGCCACAGAGCGCCGACCCGGGGGCTTCGTGCGTCCTGGAGGAGTTCGCCGTGCCCACGTACGAGACCCTGCCGCGCTTCGCCGCCGACCTGGACCGCCTCACCCCCGAACAGCGCCGGCGGTTCCACCGAGCCGTCACCGCCTTCGTCCACGACCTGCGCGCCGATGAACGCTTCCGCGCCGGCCTCCGCGTCAAGCACCTCAGCGGGTTCCCCGGCATCTACGAACTGACCTGGTCCATGGGCACCGGCCCCGCAGGACGCGCCACCTGGCGGCACCCGGGAGTTGACGCGTGCGGGGATGACACATCGATCACATCAACGACTCCCGAGCCTTGGTCTCCCTCGGCTGTCTCAAGCACCGCCTGCACTCCACGCACCTGCGAGTAGGGTCTTTCGACATGCGCACAACACCGCCCGGGATACGCCGGGTCAACCTCCGCGCCGCCCTCGGGACCGCGGCGGCCTTCACCGCCGCCGCGTTCGGCGCCGGGTTCACCCTCGCCGCCGACCGGAGCGGCGGCGAGGGCCCGGACAACATCGTCGTAGAGCACTCGGTCGGTCCTCGCCACGGCACCGGGAACCAGTCCATGACCGGGGACCCGCTGCCCAGCGTGTGCACCGGCTACTCCGCGGCCATGGGGAACGAGACCGTCATGCGGGAGGAGGCGCTCTCGACCGCCTGCCAGTTCATCCGCGACAGCCGGGCCAAGGACAGCGAAGCCGCTGTCCGGGCGCTGCGGGACGCCGCCCGTGTGCTGGAACGGGGTCGCCGGTGAACACCCCCCGCCGGGTCACTCCGCGCCGCCTCGGCGCCGCCGCCGCGGTCTACGGCGTGTTCGTCGCGGGCTGGTACCTGGGTCAGCCCGTCACTCCCGAATGCCGCGTCGACCGAGCCGCCCTCGACCGGTTCGCCGAGAAGTACGAACCCGAACCGTCCCCCACCCTTATGCCGACGCCGACGGCGTATCCGTCTGCGTCAAGCGCGAAGCCCTCCCTCCCGCTCGACCCGACATCGGACCCGTCCTACGACCCACGTCGCGGCGCCCACGACACACTGACCCAGACGCTCACCGTTTACGCCGCCGCCTGCACCAACGGCACGAGCGAACGCCCCCGCCTGCAAGCCTGGTTCGAGGGCCACTGGCGGTAGCGACGTGGTGCGGCGTGACCTGGTATGTCCGCCGACGCGGGCGTAGGCCTCGTGTCGTGCGACACTCCCCGGATGCCTGCCTGGATAACCCCGCGGCGCCTCGGCGTCGTCACCACTCTGTACGCCGTCTTCCTGGCCGGATGGTGGCTAGGCCAGCCCGTGCGCTCCGACGGTTGCCTCGAAGACCGTTCCACCGCCGGGGCAGGCGTTCGTACCGCACCGGTGGAACCGGCCGACCCCACCCGGTACTTCGAGTACCTCGACTTCGGCTTCGGTCTCCTCGACTGGGCCGACGACATGGACGGCTACCGCGACGGCGAATACGGCCCCAGCGACTACGGGCACGACCTGCGGGGCGGGCCCGACACGGGCGCCACGTCCGACGCCGCCTACGCGACTTGCTCCTACAAGAAGCGCGCCCGCCTGCTCGCGTGGATCAACGGCGACTGGGGCTGACCACGCACCCGGTGGTGCCCGACTCAGCGGATGGTCCGCACCGACAGAACCGGACCGACAGGCGGGACCAGTTGCGCGGTGGCGACGTCGACGAGATGCGCCGGAACGTCGCCGTCGCCGTCTCCCAGGGCAGTCACGTACTCGTTGACCTGGGCGTGCGAGAGCGCGGGAACCCGTTGGCGCAGGACGCGCATGGCATGGATTTTTCCACGCGAGTCCGCCACCGCCCGGATGTCATCGTGCAGATCGTCCACAGCGGTCCGTATGACCTGTCCGCGAATACGGACGCGGTAGCCCGCCTCCCACTCGCCGGTCACCGGTGAGACGACACCGATCTCGTGCTGGCTCCCGTCGAGAGGATCAACCAGGTACGGTTCATTGCCGATCAGCATGAACTCCGGATTCCTGGTGCGCAGGTACTCCTCGGACGTCCAGGAGACGATCCACACCACTTCGTGCCGCTCCACATCCGCCACGGCCATCCGCATCGGATCCAGTCCTGCGGACAGCCCCCGCTGATAGGTGCGTTCCAGCTCTTCTTCCACCATCCGGACCGCCGCTTCTCGCTCTATCACGCGTGCAGCATCCCTTGCCAGTACGGACGACGGCACCGGGCTTCTCGCCCGGGGCCACGGCGCTACGCCGCTACGCCGCTAACCGAGGCGAGCAGCCCCGCTTGTCCGGTGCCAGGAATGCGCGCAGGTCGACGACGCCGTAGCCTCCCGCCCGCACCGCGTCGAAGATCGGGGGCAGCGCCTGGGCGTCCAGCACGATCCCGTCTCACCGATGGCAGGGGTGCGGCGCCTGGTGGTGGATCGCGCAGGGCTGCGGCGCGGTCCTTGTGGCGGGGCTGCTGGGGCATGAGATCCGCTGGCTATCCACCTCGCACAAGGTGCTGGCGCTCACTTTCAACGCCGCGTGGGACGACAGCGGTGTCGACACCGTCCTGACCGAGCTACGGCGCCGCCGGCTCAAGGCGACGTTCTTCACGACCGGCCAGTTCGCGAGGGACCGTCCCAGGGCTGTCGGGGCCATGGGTGCCGAGCACGGGCGGGCAACCGTTCTTACAGCCACTCGTGCTTCGACGACTTGAGCACTGGGCAACGGGAGCGGTAGGTGCGGCGCGCCGACACGGCGATCCGGGCCGCGCCGGGGACCGAGCTGCTGCCGTTCTTCCGTTTTCCCTACAGTTCCACCCACGGCGGAGTCGGTCGCCGACATCAACAGGCTCGGGCACGCGGCGATCGAGTTCACCACCGACACCAACGGCTACCTCGGGCCGGGGGCCGGTCAGCCTGGTGATGATGATGCCGATCGTCCAGGTCCTGCACGGCCGGGGTCGGGGTCCACCTTTCGTTCCGTCCGTGACGTTGTGATCAGCCAGTTGCCTTCAGGAGGTCGTTGATCCAGAGCATCGAGGCACGGAGGTGGAGGCCGGCGAGGTAGCTCTCGGGCGACTTGATGCCCCTATGGATGTCAACCGAGGGGCCCAACGGCTCCGGTCCGGCCAGTCGGAGGGTTTGCCGGGCCGATGAGTCGGTAGATCTCACGCGCGACGTAGCGTTTGAGGCAGCGGATGATCTCGTGCCGTGTCTTGCCCTCGGTCAGACGTCGTTGCCGGTAGTCGCGGGTGCGGTCGTCCCAGCGCAGTCGGCTGAGGACGATGCGGTAGAGGGCGGCGTTCGCCTGACGATCGCCCCCGCGGTTCAGTCGGCGCCGCTGTGTCTTTCCGGAGGACGCCTCGACCGGGCTGGTGCCGCATAAGGCCGCAAAGGAGGCCTCGCTGACGAGGCGCTCAGGGTTGTCGCCGGCCGAGATGAGCAGGGCAGCGGCACTGTCCGGGCCGACGCCGCGAACTTCCAGCAGGCCAGGCGTGCTGTCTTCGACGGCCCCGGCTATCTGCTTGTTGAGATCGTCGATCTCCTCGGTCAGATGCCGGATGCGGCGGGCCAGCAGCCTCAAGGTGTGACGGGCGGCCCCAGCCGGCCCTCTCGCGTGCTGAGGGTCGAGCTCGGCGCACCCCCTGAACAGTTGTGGGTTACTCAGGCCGGCCAGCGACTCGCGGAGGGCGGAGTCAGCTGAGACCAGGACGCTCTTGAGCTGGTTGATCGCCGGGGTCCTGGATTTGATCGCGGAGCCCTTCGCCAGCTTGAAGAGCCGGAGCATCTCGACTGGACCGTCGCCGGTCTTCGCCGCGGCGGTGGCGCGTCCGGTCAGCACGGCGCGGGCGGCGGCCTCGGCGTCAATGGCGTCGGTCTTTCCGTGACGGCGTCGGGCGGCTTTGTCGGGCTGGTTGACCTCGGTCACCTCGATGCCCTCGGCGCGCAGGTGACGGGTCAGGGCGGCTCCGTATGAGCCGGTGCACTCGACGCCAGCCCGCCGCAGCACGCCGAAGGATCGGGCCCAGTCAAGGAGTTGTCGATAGCCGTCGGCGGTCGCGGGGAAGCTACGACCGTCCAGGGCGGAGCCGAGCACGGTGATGACGGCTGCGGCGTGGACGTCCTTGTGAGTGTCCGAGCAGGACGTCCTCCGCGTCGGCCGAGACGTGACATGAGGCGGTGGACTGCGTGATGCTGGTCAAGGTCGCCTGTCTCCTGATCGCCTCGGGAACCGGTGGCCGTCGCCGGGCCGGGGGCGGTCAAGACTGTGACGGTGCCTGTCGCGAAGGCCCCTATCGGGACACGTCCCCTGCCGGCGGCAGCGAGTACCGCCCCGAGCAATGGCCGACAGATCAAACTCAAGGCAACAAGGCCAGTCGTATCGCGAGTCAGGCCACTGCCCGAAGCGGCACCTGAACATCCTCACAGTTGTCCCAGATCAACACGACGGGGCCGCCGGGCTGGATATGGGCCCGCACGAGCAGATCGCGGTAGTCCTTCCAGGTGAAGCCCCGGCCTGCGCCCTGGACGCGGGGCCGGTAGATCAGCCTGTGGACCGGCCGGGCTGGTAACAGGCCAGTGCGGCAAGGGAGACCCGGCCGCGGGAGCTGCCTTCCGGCTCCTTGCCCTGCACCCCAGTGAGGACTGCACGCCCCAGTCCGCCGCCGCGCTGCTCGACACCAGCCCACAGCCGAGGACGCTCTGGAGGCGTTACTGGACGAACGTCTGCTGGAACAGCACAGCCGCGGTCGCTACCGCCACCACGCCCTGCTGCGGCTGTACGCCCACGAACGGACCCGGGCGGAGGACAGCGAGGAACAGCGCACTGCGGCCGTGCTCCGCCTCGTCCAGTGGTATCGCGACAGCGCGGAGGCAGCCCGGCTCACGCTCGAACCCACGCACCGGCACCGGCTGCCGCGCGCC
>NZ_JBSFTT010000091.1:0-8341 GCF_053591415.1 Streptomyces sp. NPDC003032
GCGAGAAGGTCAACACCTACTCCTACAGCCCCCGCGGCGTCACCCGCTCCACGAGCAGCGAGAAGATCCCTCAGCCCTATCAGTTCGCTGGCGGCTATCAGGACCCGACAGGCCTCTACCACTTCTCGGCTCGCTACTACGACCCGAACATCGGCCGCTTCACCCAGCCTGACCCGTCAGGACAGGAGAAGAACCCGTACTTGTACGCCGAGGGCGACCCTGTTAACCGCATCGACCCGACCGGACTGTTCGGCATCTCGGACATCACAGAAACCGTCGGCTCCGCTATCGGAGGTGCTCTTGGAGTAGCTGCCACCGCTGCGGTGTGCACCGCAGTAACCCCTGCTTGCGTTGCCGGCGGCGCAGTGATGGCTGGTTTGGGTTCCGGCTCCGGAGCGGCCATCGGATCGGCTCTCGGCGGTGGAAGCCCCTCCGACCGTAAAGATGCCTTTCTGGGAGGCGTCCTCGGTGGCATTCTGCCCTTCTAGACCGAAGCCACGAATCACCACCTGACCTGACGTGCACTGTGCGGTGGGCAACCTCGGTTGTCCGCCGCACAGCTTCACACACCGGCAAGGAGCTCACCGAGTATGAAGGAGCCCTCGAACTGGAGCGCCCGCCGACGCAGCGCCGCCGTCACTGCCACTGTAGGCGCTGTGACTGCCGCGATAACGCGGGCAGGCAGCTCTGCGGTCGACTGGACTATCCTGCTGTCGGCCCTGATAGGCGCTGCAACCGGCGCAATTCTGGGCCTGCTATGGCCACAGCTCTGGTTTGCGCGACGAAAGTAGGGCCGCCGCCGTGAGCGCACGAGCGGGTGACTTACGTAGCCAACCAGAGCCAGCTCTGCGCGGCCGGGCACATGCCCACCGTCCACGAGCAGGCTGCCGCCAAACTAAGTGTTGTCCCGGAAATGATCTACGGCATGCTGATTGACCAGCGCCGTTCCCCGGTCACCCGGCGAGGGTGAGGTTGTGGAGGCGGGCGATGGCGAGCATGGCGTGGTGGACGCCGTCACCTTTGAGACGGCAGTCGCGGAGGATCTTCCACGTCTTCATGCGGGCGAAAGCGTGCTCGATGCGGGCGCGGACCTTGCGGTGTGAGCGGTTGTGCTCCTCTTTCCAAGCCGGAAGGCCAGCCTGGCCGGGTGCGCGGCGGTGCGGGATGACCAGGCCGGTGCCCCTGTAGCCGCCGTCGGCGATTACCGTGGTGCGGCCGACGGCGGCCTTCGCGCCGGAGAGCTCCCACGCCTTGCAGTCGTTGCGGTTGCCGGGCAGCGGTCGGCCGACGGCGACGACGAGCCCAGTGTGGCTTTAATCACGAGTAGTGCCGTCAGTTGTTCACGGGTTTGGGAGGCCACCCAGATCCACGGTCGGGTGATGTTCACGAGTTTTGGGCTCTGGCACAGATCTTGGGGAGCCGTCGCGGAGCGTCACTGCGGCGTTCGACTGCAGGGCCCCAGATTCGCGTGAGACCGCGTACGCCTTCTGCCTTGCGGCAGGGGGTGACGCCCCATCAGCTCTGTGCTTGACCTCTCTGGTGACGGCAACGAGCGGCGACGGTGCTAGCCATGCAGGCCGACGCAACGTTCTGGGACTCGCTCGTGTTCGACGGAATCGACGACGTGGACGTCCAAGCGGTGACCGCCGCCTTCGGCACGGTCGACGTCACGGCCAGAGGCCGGGCAGCCGGAGCGGTATGTCCGGACTGCGGCTGCTCCTCGAACCGAGTGCACGACTGCTACCAGCGCAGGCTGAGGGATCTGCCGCTGGCTGAACAGAGCGTCGTGATCCACCTGACGGTCCGGCGCTTCATCTGCAGTACGGACACCTGCCCACGTCGTACGTTCGCCGAGCCGTTCGCTCAGTTGACCGCCCCGTACGCACGCTTCACCACACGGCTGTGCCACGTGCTGGAGCGCGTCGGGCTCGCCCTCGCCGGTCGGGCAGGTGCCCGGCTGACCGCCCAACTGCGCGTGCAGGTGGGTCGGATGACCTTGCTGCGCAAGGTCATGGCGCTGCCTGACCCGCAGCTCAGCACGCCGCGTGTGCTGGGGGTGGACGACTTCGCCAATCGCCGTGGGCAGTCCTACTCCACGGTGTTGACCTGCGGAGAGACCCATCGCGTGGTGGACGTGCTCCCGACGCGCGAATCGGGACCGCTGGCCGCGTGGCTGGCAACCCACCCGGGCGTGGAAATCATCTGCCGGGACCGGGCGGGCGCCTATGCCGAGGGCGCGCGACTCGGTGCTCCCGCCGCGATACAGGTCGCTGACCGGTTCCACTTGTGGCAGGGCATCGGCCGAGCCGTGGAGACCTGCGTCGCCGCCCACCGCGAATGTCTGAACGGACCCAAAACGCCAATGAGAGCGGACGTTGCGGCGTCGCCCCACGACTCGGTGCGCGGCAGGCCGGACCCTCATGGCCGGCGAGCGCAACGTAAGAAGGCCGCGCACGCCCTGGTCCACGAGCTGCTCGCCCAGGGCCACTCCCGCCGGGCGATCGCCCGGCATCTGGGTTGGGGGCTCAATACCGTGCTGCGCTACGCACGTGCTGCCACCTGGCAGGACACTCTTCGGGAGAACCGTCCCCGGCCCAGTCGTCTGGACTCCTACAAGCCCTATCTGGAGCGGCGGTTCGCTGCAGGATGCACGAATGTCACCCGCCTGCATGGCGAACTGATTGCTGGAAACGCGCCCGTCACCTACCAGATGGTCCGCGGCTACATTGCCACCCTGCGCGCCGCGCCGCCGCAGGCGCCGCCCCCGCCGCCGACCGTGAGGCGGGTCACCAGCTGGCTCACCCGTCACCCCTCAACCCTGAGCGAAGACGAGCGCGCCGCGTTGAAGGATGTCCTGGCTCGCTGTCCTGAACTGGATATCGCGGCCGAACATGTCCGCGGCTTCGGCGAGATTCTGGCTCACCGGTTGGGTCCCACGCTCCCCGCATGGATCGACGCCGTCGACACCAGTCAGCTGCCCGGCCTCACGAACTTCGCCCTCCATCTGCTCCGAGACCTCGATGCGGTGACCGCGGGCCTCACCCTGCACTGGAGCTCCGGCGGTACCGAAGGCGCCGTGAACCGTATCAAGAAGATCAAGAGGCAGCTCTACGGCCGTGCGGGCTTCGAATTGCTCCGCAAGATGATCCTGCTGCAGTGACCCGCCGTGACCACCCCTCCAGACGTTTTGGGTCAACACCCGCTGCCCGTTGCCACTGGTCAGACGTCCGGCCCGACCGTGGGGTGCGAAATCAACGCAAGGGCCGCATCCCGCAGTTGCGCTTCCCATGCCACCTCGTCGAGCCCCAGCGTGTACTCGATGCAGCACGTGCACGGCGGGAGGAGCGCCACGAATGCTTGCTCCTCAGCGGCCTCAACCTCTGTCTCCAACCACTCATCCGATGCCAACTCAGCGAGCCCCGCCTCCCCGGCGGCGAACCGCGTGGCCAGCCTGCGCAACGCGAACCGTTGGGCCAAGGAACGCTCGGGCAACGCGATCCCCCACTCTGCGAGAGCCTGCTCAAATGTGTCCCGGATGTCTCGGGGGTCGGCATGGCGGGGTAGACCGGCGAGCTCACACAGGGCGGGAGTGTCCACCCCGGCTGCGAGTGCCTGGGCAGCGGTCATCGGCAGGTCTTCCGGACGCACCAGATTCGCCTGATACAGCCATGCTGCCTCTTCCAGGGGTGGATGGACGCCGTATTCAGGGCTGGAGGGTTCGGATGTATTTCCTATTGCTGCCATGGTTCACACAATGCCAGCACCTCTCGCGAGAGGTCTCGGAATATTGGCTGCCTCAGGTGACGCTCCGCGACGGCTCCCCAAGATCTGTGCCAGAGCCTGAAACTCATCGACAAACGCTGCTGCTGAACGTGATCGAAGCCGCTGCAGTGAGGTCGTCGGACTACGCCTGGACTGCATCGGCCGCTACCGTGGCCTGGCCATGCTGTGGCACGACCAGACCAAGGTCGGCAACTACAACGAGGGCATCCGCATCCCCGAGCCCATCTACCAACGCCTCGATACCCGCCGCACCAAGACACTCCAACTCTTCGAGAAGCGTTACGGCCGCACCCCGGCAGCCGCCGAACGCGCCGGCCTGGCCCTATTCCCCTCCCGCATCCGCAACCCCAACGGCCGACAGCCGATCTCCTACGGCCACTTCAACCAGCGCTTTAAGACCTGGATCGCCGACCTCGACCTCGGCGGCGCCTACGTCGCTCACCAGGCCCGCCACACCCTGGCCACCAACCTGCTGCGCGCCGGCGCCACACTCACCCACATCCGCCGCTACCTCGGCCAGCTCTCCGAACGCATGGCCGAGCACTACGTGAAGATCACCAACAGTGACCTCGAAGACGTCCTGAACACCGTCTGGGTGGCAGGCCCCGGCGCCCCCAACCCAGGCGAACTCCTCTCCGGCGACACCACCCCCATAGACCGCGAGACAGCCCTCGCTCTGGCCCTGGACCTCTCCCGCCACAGCACCCCCGCCGATGGGGGATTCTGCACCTACCAACCCGTCGTCGACGGCGGATCCTGCCCCTGGAAACTCGACTGCGAGAACTGCGACAACTTCGTCCTCTCCGGCGCAGACCTCCTCTACTGGCGACGCAAAGCCGAACAATGGCGCTCCATCGCCGAGAACGCCCCCGACGACGCCACCGCCGACTACCTCCACACCGTCTTCGAACCCACCGCCAAGGCCATCAAAGGACTCGAGCAGGCCCTGGCCGCCCTCGGCATCCTCGACGAAGCCCTCACCCTGGACCTGCGGCGCCCCCAGGACTACTTCCACCGCACCTGGAGCACCGCCTTCCGCGCCCGAGACCTCTCCGCACTGCAGGCCCCCGACGACGCCACAGGACAGCCATGAGCACTTCCCGCACTGAAGCGGCCGTCCAAGCCCGCCGCCAAGGCACTCAAGAGATGCTCGAACGCCTCCAGACCGCCCTGGCGGCCGCAGCACGCGACCATACGCCTGTCACCGTCGCAGCCCTCGCCCGTACCGCCCGCGTCTCACGCACCTTCCTCTATCAAAACCAGCAGGCCAGAGCCCTGATCGAACAGGCCTCCCGCACAAGCAGACCCCATCCCGGAGTCTCCAACAGCGGCAGCCGCGCACAGCACGCCTGGAAGGAACGTGCACTCAACGCCGAAGACGCACTCACCCAAGCCCAGCGCGAAATCCGCACCCAGCGCACCCGCATCGCAGAACTCCTCGGCAAGATCCGCGACCTCGAACACGATCTACCCGAAGGCTCACATCAGCGCATCGTCACGGAGAACACCAAGCTGAAGCAGCGCGTACGACAACTCACCCAGGACAACCAGCAGATCCAAGAACGACTGACCAGCGCCCGCCAGAACAACCGCTTCATGGACAAACGCATCGCCGACCTCGAAGCCCAACTCGCTCCGTACCTCACCACCCCGCCCCCGCGCCCCTGACCCAGCCTCGGATCATTGCCAACGAGAGGGACCTTGCCGACGACCGTCAGATCCAGTCGATGCCCAGCATCCGCAGTGCGTCGAGCTGGTTCTGGGTGAGCTTGTCCCGCCTCGACTTGGTGTTGGAGACCCACACGCCCAGCTTGACGATCACCGGTTCTGTCTCGCCGTCGACCGCGATCTCTTCGCTGTGGCCGCGAGGGACCGACCGCTGGCCCTCCCTCTCGACCCACTGCGCGAGGGCGGTCAGGCCGCGCTGGAATGCCTGCTGCGCCTTGCTCGGACCCTTCGCCGAGCGCTTGGCCGTCGGGGCCGGAGACGGCGCCTCAACGGGCTTCAAGCCCAGCTTGGACAGCCGCTCCTGCTGCTCGCTCGACAGCTGCGCCCAGGCGGTCGGCTGGGTCTGCCGCTGGAGCCAGCGTCCGATGTCGTCTCCGTCGAAGGTCACGCCGGGTGCGATGTCGGGCAAGTGGCCGTCGGCGTCGACGAGGTCGGCGAGGATGCGGTAGTGGCGTTGCCAGTCCAGTGGCCAGGGGCAGTGCCAGTCCTCATCGACGGAGGTCAGCTGCGCGGCCCGTACCGCGGCGCGCTCTGGGTCCTTTCCGAGGCCGCCCTTCCGGCGGAGGTTGGTCATGTGCTGCCCGATGGGCACGAGGCCCTCGGCCTCGCTCTCGCCCCACACGGCGTCCTGCCGGGGCGCGAGGTGGCCGGTGGCCCGCCGGAAGGACCGGAGCGCGGCGAGCTTGGACTCCCACGCCTCTTCGCCGGGCTCCCATACCATCCCGGCCTCCGGCAGATCGAGCAGGGTTTTGCGCCGCTCCTCCAACTCACCTGCCCGCAGGGCCTTCCTCTGCTGGTGGACCCATCGTCCAAGGGGAAAATCCTTCGTCACCCCCACTTCGGCCTCTACGTCATAGGGGACGGCGTAGAGGCCGGTGATGTGGTTCTCCTTCCGCCAGCGGAGGAGGGCTTGGTAACCCTCGAGCCACACCAGGGATTCCGGCCGGTAGACCCGGGTGCGCAGGAAGGCTGCGATGGTCGCGGCGTCGCGGGGGCTGGAGAAGTGGAGCAGGGCTGACTCGACCGCACCGTCGGTGTCGTCCTGCTCCTGGTCCTCGCCAACCTCGCCGCCGGCCTCGACGATCTGCCCGTCCTCGTCGCGCCGGATGTGTACCTTGCGCTTTCCGCTGGTGAGGGCGCGGGAGGCGAGCTGCTCGACGAGTCGTTCATCGTGTGAGCGCAGGCCCTGAAGGACGGCTACAAGGGGGCGGAAGCTGGCGGAGGCGACCATGTCGGTCGGGTCTTCGCCGGGTTGAAGGAAGATGGGCACGATGATCCTGGCCACCTTGGTGCTGCCGTCGCGGTTCAGCCGGAGCGCGCGGCCGATGTTCTGGACGATCTCGACCTGGGAGCCGCGGGTGTCGGCGAAGCAGATGGCTTCCACTCCGCGTTCGCCGGTGATGTCGACGCCTTCCCCGAGCACGCGACAGCTCGCGACGAAGGCCCGGTGCACCCGCCGGCCCGAGGCGTCGATTCCGTTGGCGAACTGCCGCAGCACCTCGCGTCGTTCGGCGACGAGGTGGTCGCCGCACAGCCACGCCGACCAGACCCGGTCCGGGGGTACGTGGCGTCCGGTCTCCAGCTCGTAGAACTCCGCGTCGATGGACGACTTCGGCAGTCGGTCCGCAGCCGCGCGGTCGTCGTCGGAGGCGTCGTTCACGTACAGCTCCGCAGCCGTCTTGGGCAGCTTCTCCGCGAATGCCGCCGCTTCCTCCACCCTCTGGTGGAATGTCATGACGGTGCGCAGGTTGTACGCCGCCGCGTGCTCCAAAAGTGCGGTCTGCAGCAGGGCCAGGCGCCGGCCCCGCTGCGCCTCCTCGGACTCCCCGAGGACTGGCGAGGGGTCGCGGATCTCCAGGACGTCGATCTCGAAGCCCGCGAGGATGCCCCGCTCGATGCTCTCGCTCAGCCCGAGCTCGGCAAGCCACGGGCCGTAGGTTTCCGAGTCCTGGCCCATCGATGCGAGCTCCAGCTCCTGGCCGGCCGCGCCCTTTTGTGGCAGGGGCGCGGCGATGATGCGGGGGGTCGCCGTGAGGTAGAGCCGGAAGTCGGCGGGGATGCGGGCGTTGTCGTGGATTGCCGCCCATGGCCTGCCAAGATCACCTGCGGTTGAGTGGGCTTCGTCGATGATGGCGAGTGAAAAACCGTCCATTTGCTGTCCATACAGGCGCTCTCCGCCCGCGAGAGCGGCTTCCAGCGGCCCGCGGACCTTCCGCTGGCCCGTCGGGTCGTCGAAGTCCTCGCGGTCCACCAGGGAGGCGTATGTGGCGAACACGATGACCGGCCCGTGCCCGGCCCACAGGGCGAGTTGGATCGGGTTGGTGGTGGTGCGCACTCCCAGCTCGTTCAGCACCGGGTCGTTCTCCAGCGAGCACACCGCCACCATGGGGGAGCGGTGACCCACCGCCCGCCACGCCTGGGCGGTCTGCACGAGCAGGTCCAGGGTCGGCACGGTCACGAGGATCCGGCCCTCGGGGAAGCACTCCAGGGCACACGCAGCGGCCGTGAAAGTCTTCCCCGATCCGGTCGCGGACACGATCGTGCCTCGCGCCCCCTGAGGGGGCACAGATGACCTTGCAGGGAATCCCACCCACTTACGGAAACTCGCTTTCTGATCGAGCTGATGTTCCCGGAGCTGAATACCCGGCATTTCCTGATCCTCCTATAGCTCGTTTGCTGCCCATTTAAGGAATTACCGGGACGGTGCGAAGGGCGAGACGGACACCGCACCGTCCTCGCTCACCACGACCCGTTCGGCGAGCTGCGCCAGGACCTGAGCGGGCTGAAGCCTGCTTCGATCGGCCACCGCCCGGATCCGCCGGCCAGGTCC
>NZ_JBSFTT010000092.1:0-8028 GCF_053591415.1 Streptomyces sp. NPDC003032
GATGCGGAGAAGACCAGGAGGACCAGCCCGGTGACGACGCGCATGGCGCTGCCGGGCTCGACCTCGTTGCGGCGCATGGCCAGATTCAGGGTGAGGGAGGAAGAGCGGGCCAGACGCTTGGCGAGGAGGTACGACAGGAGCGGCATCGTAAGGACGAGGCCGAGGCCGGTGAGGAGCACGCCGAGCGGGACCAGCAGTGTGTTGATGCCCGTCGTCTGAGCCGGACGGTCGGTGAGGCCGGTCAGGCAGTAGCCGGTGACGATGCCGAGGCCGGTGACGAGCAGGAGGCCGCCCCAGACGCGGGGCGCGCGCGGGGCCGCCGTGCGGCGCGTGCTGAGCGGGCTTGCGGCAGCCGCGCGGGCGCTCGCGCGGCCGACGAACCAGGCCAGGGCCGGGCAGCCGAGCAGGCAGACGGCGAGGGTGGAGGCGGACAGCGCGCCATCGGCCGGGTACCACTTGAGACCGGGCAGACCGGTCCTGGCCATGACCTGGTTCAGCAACCAGAACTCGCCGAGGCCGAGGAGCGCGCCGAGCAATGCGGCGGCGACGGTCTCCGCGGCGTTGACTCGCTGGGTGCCCTTGGCGCTCAGGCCGAGCAGGCGCAGCGCGGCGAGACGGCGGTTACGGCTGGCGGCGGAGAGCTTGGCGCATACGGAAAGGAAGACCGCGAGCGGCAGGAGAACCAGCGTGCCCAGCGTGAAGCGCAGAATGTCGAGGGTGGAAGGCTCGATGGCGGGCACAGGCGCGTAGCCGGTACCGAAGCTCTTGAGGGCGCGGGTCGCACCGAACCCGGTGAGCTTGGAGCGGTCGGTGCCGACGTACGCGTACAGCTCGTTGGGGTCAGTGAGTCCCGCCGGGGAGATGGTCCTCTTCTGCCGGCCGGGCAGCAGCCCCTTCAAGGTGGGCTCACGCTTGAGCTGGTCGCGCAGAGCCGGGGAGACGAACACCTCGCCCGGCGAGGGGAGTTCACTCAGACCCGGCGGCGGCTTCGGAGTGTCGTTGGTGCCGCGGGCGAGGAAGACACGGTGAAAGGGCTTCGAGCCGTGCGGGTCGGACCGCTCCAGTACCAGGGTCCGGTCACGCTCGGGCTTGCCAGGGAAGACGACGGTGGCGCGGTCGGCGGCCCGGCCGTCCCGCGCGTCGAGGATCGCCGGGATCGTCAGGACGAGCGCGAGGCAGCACACGCCGAGCGACCCACCCAGGGTCATCAGCAGAAAGCGCACCCGTGTGCCGCGCCCGGAGCCGAGGAGCAGCCGCAGCCCGAGCAGGAACTCCTTCACTCCGAGGCCCCCTTGAGGGCGAGGACACCGTCGGCCATTGTGCAGCGGCGGTCCGCCTGCGCGGCAACCGTCTGGTCATGCGTCACCAGGAGCACAGCGGTGCCCTGGGAGCGGGCCAGGGACAAGAACTCCTTCAGCACGGCGTCCGCGTTCGCGCTGTCGAGCGAGCCGGTGGGCTCGTCCGCGAACACGACGGCAGGCCGGTGCACCAGCGCACGGGCGACGGCCACGCGCTGGCTCTGCCCGCCGGACACCTGCGACGGGCGCCGCTCGCGCAGTTCGGCGATGCCGAGGCGGTCAAGGACCTCGGCGGCGGCCTTCAGCGCGGGACGCTTGCGAACGCCCGCCAGCCGCAGGGGCAGCGCCGTGTTCTCCTCGATGGTCAGCTCGGGCAGCAACTCGCCGTACTGGAACACAAATCCGAATCGCTCACGCCGCAGCGTGCTGATCTCCTCGTCGCCGAGGTCTCCGAATGCCCGTCCCTCGAAGCGCACCTGCCCCCGGGCCACCGGCAGTACCCCCGCCAAGCAGTACAGAAGCGACGACTTGCCGGACCCGCTGGCCCCGGTGATCGCCACGACCTCGCCGCGGGCGAGGCTCAGATGCGCGTCGCGCACGGCGGCGGTGGAGCCGTAGGAGAGGTCAACTCCTTCGGCAACCAGGACTTCCGACGTACTCACTGTTTCCCCCAATGGGCCGGATGGGCCCCGGTCGAAGGACCGGGGCCCACATGGTGGTGCGACTGTCGCCGGCAGCGCTTATCGCCGGTACCGCTTGGTCGGCGAGCAGTTGTCCGGGTGGAACGAGCCTCGGTCACGGCATGCGCGTATCCGGGCGTCGTCCGTGTATCGGTCGGCCGGGGCCCACACGAGATAGTCCTGCCACTTCGACTTCCGCTGCTTGCCGTTGAAACGGTTCCAGTCGTGGCCTTCCGCCTTCACCTGGACGTAGACGTTGTGGCCGTCACCGGCACTGGTGTCCTTGAGCCAGCCCTTGAAGTGGAAGGCGCCGTGCGTCCTGGGCCCGGCGGGCTCCCACTTGTACTTGCCCGAGTGGAACGAGACGCCGCCACTCTTGCGTGTCGAGATCTTGTGCCACGACGCGGCCGCCTCGACATCACCACTCGCCCCCGCGAATGCGGCCCCTGTCCCGGCGAAGAAGAGCCCAGCGGTAAGCGCGCCGACTGCCAACTTCCGATTCACTTATGTCCTCCCGTTTGTTGCGCTGCCGTTGACCGCATGTCCATGATCGGCAACCACGGGAGCTTAACAGTCGGTCACCGCATGAACACGGGGCTCCCGTGTGAGGTGTCCCACGCCCCGGTTCGCCGCGAAACGCGGTGCTCTGGTACGCGCTTTCGGGGCCGTAGTGACCGGAACGGATGGGGCACGCGTGCGCGACGCCATACGGTACTTGCCCCCAAATCCTGAACACATCTTATGCGGCTTCGGTCAGCGCCCGTTCGGCCCTGGAGGGTCTCTCTTATAAAGCTCGCGTTGACCTTTCGGCGGCGGCGTTGTCCGCCGAGCGACGGCAGTTGCGGGAACAGATCCGGTTCGAGGCAGGTGAGCGGTTCGCGCGGGGCGAGGGAAACGCGGTGATCGCGAAGGATCCGCGGGTGAGTGAGCGGTCGGTGGAGCGATGGCGGCGGGCCTGGCGCGAAGGCGGCACGACCGCCCTCGCCTCGGCCGGACCGCCGAAATCGCCCAAGCTGACCGACGACCGGTTCGCCGAGCTGGAGGAGGAGCTGGTTGGCGGCCCGGCCGCGCACGGCCGGCAGGACCAGCGCTCGACCCTGGCGAGGATCCGGGCACTGATCTTGTGGAAGTTCGCACTGGACGTCTCGCCGGCGGCGGTCTGGCGGCTGCTGCACAGACACGGCTGGTCCTGGCAGTCGCCCGCCCGCCGGGCCCTGGAACGCGACGAGCACGCCGTCGAGTTGTGGAAGAAGGACCTGTGGCCGCAGGCGGAATGACCGCGGCGGCGCTCGGGGACTTCCTCGTCTTCGAGGACGAGGCGGGGTTCGGGATGACCCCGCCACGGGGCCCGCACCTGGGGATGGCGCGGAGATACGCCGGTGGTGCGGGTGCGCGGCCGGTCCTGGCGCCGCTACTCGATCGCCGCCCTGTGCTGCTACCGGCCGGGCGCCTCCAGCTCAAGGCCCCCATCGTCCTCATCCGGGAACAACCTCAACACTCACCGGGCCGCCGGAATGCGCCAGTACGCCGCCGAACACGACTGGCTCACCCATCGTCCACCTGCCGCCCTACGCACCGGACCTGAACCCCGTGAAAGGCATCTGGCCGCTACCGCGGCGCGGACCGCTGGCCAACGTCGCCTTCACCGCCCCGACCTGATCGACGGCTGCCTCACCGGCACCGCACTTGAGCTGACCCACCCTCCGACAACATCCCGAGAAGGTCAGTAGGCGGCAGCCTTGAGGGGCCGGAGTGGGTGCTTAAATGATCTTGAGGTCGTCGACGGTCCGGTCCTCTGGGCGCAAGCCGCGACGTGAGCGCAGCGGACCGCTTGTGTCAGCGGGTGAGTCTTGCCGAGTACGCGTGCGGTGTCGGGACAGGGTCTGCTCGAACAGCGGGACCGCCCCGCCCGGATTCCCCGCCGGGCCGCGGCGATGGTTGTGCCCACGGGCGATGGTTGTGCCCACACCGGAGGCACCAGTTGGAATGGCGCCCTGACGTGACATTCCCTTACGTGATGGGAAAGTCAAAGTAGGTGTCCGGGTAAGGTTCATCTTTCAGGGTGTAATGCCACCATTCGCACTCGTACGGGCTGAAACCGCAGGACTCCATGATGGAGCGGAGGTGTTGTCGGTTTTTCGCCTCGGATGGTGTGACCCCGTGTGCTCCGTGATGCGAGATCGGATCCATCAGGTCGTGGCCACCACCCATGGCGGCAAGTTCTCCGGTGGCCAAGTGGTAGAGCGTCAAGTCGACGGTGCTGCCCCGGCTGTGGCCGGACTTTTCGGCAACATATCCCATCTCGAACATATCGGCTCTGTCGATATTCGGATGGTGTCGCTGCTTCGTGCGACCATCCTCCGGCAGCTTCGACCAGCGCACAAAGCAGTCTACGGCGCGTTGGGGGCGGTATCCGTCCCAGATGAGCAGGCCGAAGCCTTGGGAGCGGGCCTTTTCTCGCGCTCTTTCCAGGGCCGCGAACAAAGGCCTGGTACCGACGATTCGATTGGCCAGGTAGCCGTCCACGGGTTTGCCGGTAAAGTTGTCCCAGGTGGCGTACTTGGCATCCCAGCGTATTCCGGGTGCACATTCGTCCAGGAAGGCAAAGTTGTCATTCACCGTATCTTCCCCGTCAGTGCCAGCGTCACCATCCGGTCGATCACTTCGGTCAGTGTCATCCCCGCGGCCGCCATCATCCTCGGATAACGGCTGTAGGAGGTCAGGCCGGGCAATGTGTTGACCTCGTTGAGGACTACACTTCCATCCTCCTTGAGGAACATGTCCACCCGTGCCAGGCCGCTGCAGCCCAGGGCGCGGTAGACAGTCTTCGCCGTCTCCTGAATGAGCGAGCGCGACTCCGCTGAAATGTCGGCAGGAACGATGAACGTTGAGTTCTCGGATCCGCTCTCCGGATCCTTCTCCTGATGGATCTTGAAGAACCCGTGCGACAGCGCGATTCGATCCACCTCGCCTGCGATCAAATCCAGTTCGTTCCCCAGGATGGCGCATCCGACTTCGCTGCCGACGACAGCCTCTTCGATCAGTACCTTGGAGTCGTACTGTCGCGCGAGTTCCACCGCAGGCAGCAGTTCTTCTTTTTGCGACACCTTGCTGACGCCGAAGGATGACCCCGAACGGGCCGGCTTCGCAAAGACGGGATACGTCAGCTGCTCGGGATCAATATTGTCGTTCGCCGCAACGGTCCAGAACTTCGGGGTGGCGATATGGGCGCTCCTGGCGATGCGGTACGCAAGGGACTTGTCCATGCACAGAGCGGAACTCTGTACGTCACAGCCCGCGTAGGGGATGCCGGTGAGCTCCAACAGGCCTTGCATCGCGCCGTCTTCGCCGAGTTTGCCGTGCAGGATGGGCAACACGACGTCCAGACCGATCGTGCTGTAGCGCCCCTGCTCCAGGACGAGCAATCCGCGTACGCTTCTGTCCGGTGACAGCAGTGCCGGACGACAGTTTCCGCTCTCCCAGTCCGGGCCGGGGCCGTCACAGAGTTTCCAGGCACCGCTCTGCGTGATCCCGATGTAGAAGGGCTCGTACTTGTCGAGATCGATACTTCTTGCGACCTCTTGCGCAGATTTGATGGAGATGGGGTGCTCTTCGGAGCAGCCTCCGAATATAATGCCGACGTTCAGCTTATCCATGCTGGTTCCTGCTTTCGAATTCCAGGCAATTGGTGATGGAGTTTGCGACCGTGTCGCTCAGGGCGTGGTCTGTGTAGTAGGCGGTGTGCGGACTAATGATCACATTCGGCAGCTCTTGCAGCCGCAACAACGCCTTGCTGTCAATGGGCTTGTTTCGGCAATCGTTGTAGAAGATTCCTTCCTCTCCTTCGAGGACGTCCAGCGCGGCACCGCCCAGGCGGCCGTTTTCCAATGCGGAAACAAGAGCTTCGGTGTCGACAAGTGAACCGCGTCCAGTATTGACAACGTATGAGCCGTGCTTCATCTGCTCGATGCGGTGGTGATTCAGGAGGTGGTGAGTATCGGCAGTGAGCGGCGTGTGGAGCGTGACGATGTCGCTCAGCTGCAGCAAGGTATCGATAGGCACGTAATCGGCCTCGGCCGTGGGGCGGCTGTCGTGGGCCAGTGTCCGGCACCCGAAACCCCGCAGCCTGTCCAGGACCGCTACACCAATGCGCCCCGTTCCCACGACTCCGACGGTCAGATCGCGAAGCTCTTTTCCGCGGACGTCGTTCAACCGGTAATCGTGAACATCTGCGTGACGGATGATGGATTTTGCATGTCGCGCCGACATCAGCATCAGCATCAATGTGTAGTCGGCCACACTGTCGGGAGAATAGGCGACGTTTTCCACGGAGATGCCGACGCTCGCCGCGTATCCCACATCGATGTGGTTATATCCCACGCTTCTTGTGGAGATATAAGCCACACCTGCCCGGCTGAGTGCAAGAAGTGTGGAATTTGTGATGCCAGTTTTATGGCTGACGCTGATGCACCGGTTTCCTTTTGCCAAATCAACGTTGGCTTCGGATACCGCTTCCTCGGTGATGGTGGGAATGGCGCCGGCGCGGGGCGCCATCTCTCGGAACAAGGCGGCCTCGTCCTTTTCACATCCATAAACCGTGACTCCCGTGGGTGCGACGGCTGTGGGATGCGACGACGTCAGCGATTGGGTGCGGCCGGCCGCCGTGTGTGCTGGTTCGCTGTAGGTCATACCTACAGCCAAGGCGGCATGGTGTTGCCGGAACGTATGGGGTTTTCGATATGTCCACGATATGCTACTCGCCGGTAGCATATCGTCAGCGTATCGAAAACCGCATACGCGCCAACAACACCATGCCGCCTTGACTTGAGGCGTGACCTACAGCGAACCAGCCTCTTCGCACCTCCCGCTCGCCGGCCTCGCTCCTGCTCGCCGGCTCCCGCGCCGCGCGGGCATAGTCCCACTCAGCCTCGGCGAGATCGCCGCGGTCGTCGGCGGGAGGGTCGCGGGCGACGACGCAGTGACGGTGACCGCGCCGGCCGTGCTCGACGGCCGGCTGGCCGAGCCGGGCGGCCTCTTCGTCGCCATCGCCGGAAAGCGTGATGACGGCCACGACTACGCCGGCCAGGCCGGCGAGGCCGGGGCGGTGGCTGTGCTCGGCTCCCAGCCCACTGCGCTGCCCACCGTCGTCGTCGAGGATGTCCAGGCGGCACTGCAGGCGCTGGCCACCCACGTCGTGGCCCGGCTGCGCAACGGGCTGACCGTGGTGGGGCTGACCGGCTCCCAGGGGAAAACCAGCACCAAGGACCTGTTGGCTGCCGTGCTTTCGCACGCGGGGCCGACGGTCGCCACCATCGGCTCGCTCAACAACGAGCTCGGTGTACCGCTCACCATGCTGCGCGCCGACATGGGCACCCAGTTCCTCGTCCTTGAGATGGGGGCTCGCCACATCGGCGACATCGCCGCGCTCGCGGGCCTGGCCGCGCCTGACATCGCCGTCGTCCTCAACGTCGGCCAGGCCCACCTCGCTGAGTTCGGGTCGCGCGGGGCCATCGCCAAGGCCAAGGGGGAGCTGGTGGAGGGGCTGGCGCCCGGCGGTACCGCCGTCCTCAACGCCGACGATCCCCGGGGGCTCGCGATGCGCGCGCTCACCGACGGTCCGGTGGTGACCTTCGGGCGGGCCGAGCACTCCGACGTACGGGTGCTCGACCTGGCGCTGGACCGGCTCGGCCGGCCGTCCTTCACGCTGCGGACCGCCGACGACTCGGCTCGCGTCGAGCTGCCGCTGGTGGGCGCGCACCAGGCACTCAACGCGTCGGCTGCCGCGGCGGCGGGGCTGGCGGCCGGCATACCCCTCAAGGTGGCCGCGGCGGCATTGGGCACAGTCTCGCTGTCGAAGTGGCGCATGGAGCTGCGCGACCTCGCCGGCGGCGCGATGCTGCTCAACGACTCCTACAACGCCAACCCCGACTCGACCCGCGCCGCCCTGGACGCGCTGGCAGCAATCGAGGGCGGGCGCCGCGTCGCCGTCCTCGGCGAAATGCTCGAACTCGGCGACGACAGCGAGAGCGAGCACCGCGCCATCGGCGCGT
>NZ_JBSFTT010000093.1:0-7717 GCF_053591415.1 Streptomyces sp. NPDC003032
GACGCGGTGGGCACGGCAGGCGCGGGGGGCGCGGCGGGTGCGGCCGGCTCGGGGGACGCGGTGGGCACGGCAGGCGCGGGGGGCGCGGGGGGCGTCGTTGGCGTGGTGGGTGGCGGAGTGGGCATGTCGGCCCCCCTTCGGTACCACTGCCTGCGGATCAGGCGCAGAGCGTAGCGGTGGGGGTGCCGGTGGTGGGGGGTGGCGGTGGTGCGACACGGCGCGGGGAGTGGTTCGCGTCCCCCGTTCGGGCCTTCGTCCGGGGCCTCGCGGCAGTGGGTGTATCAGGATGGACTGGACGGCCGGAGGTCTCGGTGCGGGCGATGGGTGCCGGTGCCGGTGCCGGTCCGGGTGCGACACAGAGGGGTGCGCCATGCAGTTCGACGACGACGCCGGCCTGGACTCCTCCGAGGTGCAGGACGTGCGCGGCAGCCGGATCCCCGGCGGCCGGGCGACCGTCGGCGGCGGCATCGCCGGACTCATCGCGCTGGTGCTCGGCCTCTTCTTCGGAGTGGGTCCGGATCAGCTGGGCCTCTCCTCCGGTGAGGAGGAGCCCGAGGTTTCGTCCTCGTCGCTCGCGCAGGTGCAGCAGAGCTGCCGCACGGGGCGGGACGCGAACACCAAGGAGGACTGCCGCATCGTGGCGGTGGTCAACAGCCTCCAGGACTACTGGCGGCCGGAGTTCCAGCGCAGGCAGGCCACGTACTCCCCCGCGCGGACCGTCCTGTTCACCGGCCGCGTCGGCACCGCCTGCGGCACGGCGACCTCGGCGGTCGGCCCGTTCTACTGCCCCGGCGACCGGAAGGTCTATCTGGATCTCGGGTTCTTCGACGAGCTGCGCACGAGGTTCGGCTCCACCGGCGGTCCCTTCGCGCAGGCGTACGTCGTTGCCCACGAGTACGGGCACCACGTGCAGAACCTGGCGGGGATCCTGCGGCGCGCCCAGGACGGGCGTACGGGCCGCGACAGCAACGCGGTCAGGGTCGAGTTGCAGGCCGACTGCTACGCCGGGGTCTGGGCGCGGCACGCGACCCGCAGTCCGGACGACCGCACGGGCAGGCCGCTGATCACCAGCCTCGACGACGCGGACATCCGGGACGGCATGGACGCGGCGGCGGCGGTGGGCGACGACCGGATCCAGGAGAAGTTCCAGGGCCGGGTCACCCCCGAATCCTGGACACACGGCTCCGCCGAGCAGCGCCAGCGGTGGTTCTACCAGGGCTATCGCACGGGCGACATGGGGCGGTGCGACACCTTCCGCTGACCTTCCGCTGAGCGGCCCCGCAGGCTCGGGAGGGCGTTGTCAGTGCCCGGTGCGAGACTGTGAGCAGATGTGGGGTGGATCACACTCCGCGTCATGGATCTGATCGGAGTGATCGGCATGGCAGGCGACGACGGCGGACGGCCGAGCGTGTTCCCGACACTGCTGTACGCGGACGCGAAGGCCGCGGTCAAGCAGCTGACGGAGGCCTTCGGCTTCACCGAGGTGAGTGTGTACGAGGGTGAGGACGGCGGCATCATGCACGCCGAGCTGGCCCAGGGGAACGGCGCGGTGATGCTCGGCTCCAGGGGCACGGGCGGCGTCTTCGACCGGGCGATGAAGGACGCGGGGCCCAGCGGGGTGTACATCGTCGTGGACGACGTCGACGCCCACCACCAGCGGGCCAAGGAGCACGGGGCGGAGATCCTGATGCCCCCGACGGACCAGGACTACGGCTCGCGGGACTACATGGCCCGGGACGCCGAGGGCAACGTATGGAGCTTTGGTACGTACGCCCCCGAGATACGGACCTGAGGCGGGACAAGCACCTGAGGACCCCGAGGTTCCCGAGGTCGCCCCTGCCTCACTCCCCGCCGGTGTGCACCTGGAAGGCGGCGCGGCGCACGGCCTTGGCGAGCGCCGGGTCGGGGTGGGCCGCGGCGAGCGCGACCAGGACCTGGACGGTGCGGGGGTGTCCCGCGCGGCGCACCTCGTCGAGGAGGGCGGGCACGGTGGGCTGTACCGCCGACTCCAGGTGCCGGACGAGGAGTTGGGCCTCCCCGTGGTCGGCGACGGCCGCCGCCGTGTCGATCCACAGCCAGGTGGACTCCTCGCGGGTCAGCACGAGGTGGACGTCCTCGGGGTCGGCGCCCTCCTGCTCGGCGAGCCACAGCAGGGCGTAGGGGCGCAGGGATGCCTCGTCGACGACGGCCCTGACCTCCGCCTCGGCCGGGGCGCCGACCACGCGCAGCGCCTCGAACGCGAGGCCGCGCAGCAGGGCGTCCTCGCCTCGGGCGGCGGTGAGCAGGTCGGTGACGGCGCTGCCGACGGGGCGGGCGGCGAGCCAGGCGCGGTATTCGGCGCGGGCCGCGTTGGGACGCAGGCGGGCGCAGCCGCGCAGCATGTCCTCGGCGGACTGCTCGATATGCCCCGCGGGGCTCTGCGCGGCGACGCAGATCTGCTCCAGCTTGACCCAGACCGCCCAGCTGCCGAGCGGGGTGAGCGTGGCCTGGCCGTCGGCATAGGTGAGCGCCCCAACGGCGGCGAGGCCGTGCAACGCCCAGTCGAGAAGGGCGGGCAGCGGGGCGGCTTCTTCGGCACAGTCGGCCGGGGTGCCTTCGGCGACGGCCTCGGGCTCGGCCCCGACGGCGGTCCCCGGGGTGGCCCCGCCGGCGGCCTCGGACGCGGCCCCGACGGCGGTCCCGGCGGCCTCAGACGCAGTCCCGGTGGTCGCCTCTGACGCGGCCCCGACGGCGGTCTCCGGGACGCTCTCGGCGGCGGCCTCGGGCGCGGTCCCGACGGCGGCCTCGGGCTCGGTCCCCGGGGTGGCGCCGGTGGTGGCTTCGGGCTCGGGGTTGTAGGGGATCTCGCAGCGCTCGGTGCGGAGTTCCGTGACGCGTTGGTCCAGGAGGTCGAGCAGTTGCGGTACGGGGACGGGGCCCGCTGAGAGTTGGAGGAAGGAGAGGACCTGCGGCATGGCTTCGACGACCTCGGCGACCGCGGCGGCGCCGAGGCCGTCCGGGGCCGGGTGGGCCAGGGACCAGGCGTCGAAGAGCGCGACCCAGCCGCGCAGCACGGCGGTGTCGTCGCGGTCCCAGGCGCGCAGGCGCCAGCCGGGGCGTGCGCTGTCGCCGTGCACCTCGATGAGGCCGGCGAGGCGCGCGGTGTCCCAGTCGGCGCGGACCTGACCGGGGGTCAGCCCCAGCTCGGCGGCGGCCCGTTCGGCGGTGGCGCCGGAGAGGGTGCCCCTGCCGTCGGGCGTCGCGCCGGTGCGGCCGGGGCCCGGGCGCAGGGCGGCGTCGGCCCAGCGGGCGACCCGCACGGCGTCGGCGAGGCCGGCACGCGCGCCGCGGGCCAGTTCCGAGGGCGCCGGTGTGCCCTCGGGTGGACGGGGCGCGGGACGGCGCGTGCGGCGGTTGCTCACCGCGCCGGGGGCGGCGGAGAGGGGTCGCGCTGGGTCGCGCTGGGACTCCCCTCGCTTCTCGGCCCTCGGGTAGGGCGCGCGGACGAGTCGGAGCCTGGAGTCGCGCGGGGTACGGGACGTCACGGGAGCAGTCTTCCTGTTGACGGTCCGAAAACCCAAACGGAAGGGCGTCGGTGGCCTCGCGGCCGCCGTGCCGAGGGGACGCGGCGGCCATGCGGGAGAGGGTGCGGACGGTCACATCAGAGGGGTGAGGAAGCGCCGCATCGCCTCTTCGTAGCCCGCCGGGTCGGCGTTCCACATGGCGCCGTGCGGCGCGCCGGGGACGGTGCGCAAGGAGACCAGGTCAGGGCGGTGTCCGGCCAGTTGACGGGAGAGGGCCCAGGGGGCGATGGCGTCGTCGGGGCCGTGCAGGACGAGCGTCGGGACCTTGAGCGTCGCGGGGTCCGCGGCCGCCAGGGTGCGGTCGCCGCGCAGACCCGTGCGGCCCTGGGCCGCACGGACCGCAAGCGGAAGGAGCGGCCCTGGGGTGCGGCGGGCCGCGGCGAGGGCGCGCAGGGTGGTCTCCCAGTTGAGTACCGGGGAGTCGAGGACGAGACCGCTGATCCTCTCGCGCAGCGCCGAGTGGGCGGCGGCGTGCAGGCACATCGCGGCGCCGGTGGACCAGCCGTGCAGGACGACGTCGCGGGCGCCGTGGCGCACGGCGTAGCGGATGGCGGCGTCCAGGTCGCGCCACTCCGTCTCGCCCAGGTGGGCGAGGCCGTCCGCGGAGCGGGGCGCGCCCGGGTCGCCGCGGTAGGCGAGGTCGAGCACGGGGAGCTGCAGGCGGTGCAGGAAGTCCATGACGACCATGGGGTGTTCGCGGGTGGTGCCGAGGCCGTGCACGGTGATGACCCAGGTGTCGCGTCCGCCGGGCACGAACCAGGCGGGCAGGTTGCCGAGTTCGCCGGGGATGCCGACGTCCGTGTGGTCGATGCCGAGCGCGGTGTGCGGGTCGCCGATGTGGACCTGCGGGGTGAGCCAGACCTTGGCGCCCGGTTCCAGGGTGCCCCGGGTGACGGCTTCGAGGCGTCGTACGACCGTGTCGGCCTCGTGCGGGGCCGCCTCCAGGACGGGACCGACGATCGCGTGGGTGCCGTCGCCGCTCAGGCCGTACGTGCCGGGGCGCAGGCTCGCGAGGGCGCGGGTCAGGGAGATCTGGCCGGCGGCCGTGGCGTGCACGGTGAGGCGGGGCTCCGTCGGCAGCCGGCGGCCCGCCGGGGCCTTGAGGGCGGCGTCGCTGGCGAACCGGCCCGCCGCGATGGCGGCAGCGGCTGTCCCCAGGGCTGCTGTGACTGCGGTGACGGCCGCTGCCGTCGCTTTGGCTGGGCGCACCGTCCCAGTGTCCGGGGGCAGGGGCCCGGAGGCCAGTGGGCGGTACCCGTGGGGTGACCACCCGGCGGCTCGGCGCCGCCGGAGCCGGGAGCCTTGTGTACGCATCGGATCTGTCATCGGGTCTGCCGTCGGATCTGCCATGTGTTTCTGGTGCCCACAGATGGCGGTGGCAACGGTCAGGGAGTCTTCTGCCCGCGCTCCTGCCCATGCTCCTGCTCCTGCTCGCGCTCCTGCTCGTACGCCCGTTCGTCGCCCTGTCCGTACCCCCGCAGCTTCTCCTCCGCCGCACTCAGCTGGGTGTCGGACAGGAGCGTGGGCGTGTGGCCCGGCAGTGAGCTGGCCGTGAGCCAGAGGCGGGACATCCATTCCAGTTGCGCCGTGCGGTCGTACGCCTGGGGAAGGGAGTCTCCGTACGTGACCGTTCCGTGGTTCTGGAGGAGGCATCCGGTACGGCCGCGCAGGGCCTGGAGCATGTTCTCGGCCAGCTCGTCGGTGCCGTAGAGCGCGTAGGGGGCGACGCGGGCCGGGCCGCCGAGGACGCCCGTCATGTAGTGGACCGCCGGAAGCTCGGGGACCAGCATGGAGACGGCCGTGGCGTGCACCGCGTGGGTGTGGACGACGGCCGCCGCGTCGGTGGTGCGGTAGATCGCGAGGTGCATGGGCAGCTCGCTGGTCGGCGCGAGGTCGCCGAGGACCCGTCGCCCTTCGAGGTCGACGCCGAGCGCGTCCTCCGGCCGCAGCCGGTCGTAGGGCACCCCGCTCGGGGTGACCAGGACCGTGTCGCCGACCCGCACCGAGACATTGCCCGAGGTGCCGACGACCAGGCCGTCCGTCACTGTCCTGCGGGCCGTCTCCACCAGCTCGTCCCACGCCCGCCCGACGGCGTCCCGCTCCGCGCCACGCCCGGCGCCCTGCCGCTGCCGCTGCCGCTGGCCCTGCCCCTGCTCAGTCATGGGCCGATCCTGCCAGCCGGGCACGCGGCGCTGTAGGCGTGGCCGACGATCGAGGGGCGAGAGGCGAGGGCCGAGGGCCGAGGGGCGCTTCCGCTTCCGCTTCCGGCGGGCTCCGCCGGGTGACAAGTATCTCCTGGGCGGCCCGGCGGCCGGTCGGATCAGTGCGCGGAGAGGGGGGCCGAAGGGTGGCGGAAGGCGACACTCCGCCCCGGATTTACGGCCGTGCGCCGCCAATCCGTACGATCCTGACCAGACACCTGATCGATACGGATCGGCGAGGCTCCGCTTCGGGTCACCGTGATGCCCGACCCAGTTCACTTTCCGTTCACCCAGGTTGCCTACGTTCCACATGCCACTGACGTCCAACAGAAGCCTGGGTAAATGGAACACATCACGCTTCTCCTCGGGATCGTGATCGTTACCGCTCTCGTGTTCGATTTCACGAACGGTTTCCACGACACTGCCAACGCGATGGCGACGACCATCTCGACCGGCGCTCTCAAGCCCAAG
Source organism: Streptomyces sp. NPDC003032 (assembly GCF_053591415.1). Taxonomy (NCBI): domain Bacteria; kingdom Bacillati; phylum Actinomycetota; class Actinomycetes; order Kitasatosporales; family Streptomycetaceae; genus Streptomyces; species Streptomyces sp. NPDC003032. The sequence continues at coordinate 6,236 of NZ_JBSFTT010000093.1, forward strand.
ACGGCGGTGGCCATGTCCGCCGTGCTCAACCTCGTCGGCGCCTTCCTCTCCGTCGAAGTCGCCAAGACGATCTCCGGCGGCATCGTCAACGAGGACGGCCTCAAGACCGAGGTCATCTTCGCCGCGCTCGTCGGCGCGATCCTCTGGAATCTGCTGACCTGGCTGGTGGGCCTGCCCTCCAGCTCCTCCCACGCGCTCTTCGGCGGCCTCATCGGGGCCGCGGTCATGTCGATGGGCTGGTCCTCGATCAACGGCGGCACCGTCGTCACCAAGATCCTGATCCCGGCCCTCGCCGCGCCCCTCGTGGCGGGTCTCGCCGCGATGGTGGCCACGCGTCTGACGTACCGCATCGGCCGCAACACCGACACCAAGGCGACGGCCAAGGGCTACCGCGCGGGCCAGATCGCCTCCGCGGGCCTCGTCTCGCTGGCCCACGGCACGAACGACGCGCAGAAGACCATGGGCATCATCACGCTCGCCCTGGTCACCGGCGGCGTCCTGAACCCCGGCTCGAACCCCCCGATGTGGGTCATCGTCTCGGCCGGTGTCGCCATCGCGCTCGGCACGTACCTCGGCGGCTGGCGCATCATCCGCACCATGGGCAAGGGCCTCACCGACCTCCAGCCGCAGCAGGGCTTCGCCGCCCAGACCAGCGCCGCGACGGTCATCCTGGCCTCCTCGCACCTGGGCTTCTCGCTCTCCACCACCCAGTCCTGCTCCGGCGCCGTGATGGGCGCGGGCCTCGGCCGCAAGGGCGGCGTGGTCCGCTGGTCGACCGCGAGCCGCATGTTCATCGCGTGGGGCCTGACCCTGCCGGCCGCCGGCCTGGTCGGTGCGGGCGCCGAGTTCCTCACCAAGCAGGGCCCCTGGGGCGTCGCGGTCACCGCCGCGCTGCTCATCGCGGGCTCGGCGGTCATCTGGGTGCTCTCGCGGCGCAACGCCGTCGACCACACCAACGTCACCGACGACGAGATCCGCCACGACGGCACCACCGCGGACGTCGAGCCCGCGGGCGTCGTGACCACCGCGATCGCCGCCGTCACGCCGCCCCCGACGGGCGCGATGGCCGCCGCGGACGCCCCCTCCGACGACCCGGTCAGGGCCACCATCTCGGCCCCGACCACGACCACGACCGGCGCCATGGCGGACCCCGCCAGGCCCGCGACGGTTTAAGGACACATCAGCATGAACATCGACTGGGCAGCTCTCGGTTCCGTCTTCGGAGTCAGCCTCGCCGTGACGGTGGCTCTCGTGGGCCTGTTCACCCTTGGCGTCGTCGGTCTCTCCAAGCAGGAGACGGCGTCCGCCTCGGGCGGCGGCTCCGCGGCCATGGCGCGCACCGGCGCGTACGCCTGCTTCGCGCTGTGCGCGGCGGCCGTGGCGTACGGCATCTATCTGTCTCTCCCCCACGCATGGGCGCGGGCGCTACCAGGGCATGTACACGATGTCCTGGTCCGTGGCCGCGCTGGTCGCGCCGCTGAT
>NZ_JBSFTT010000094.1:0-6911 GCF_053591415.1 Streptomyces sp. NPDC003032
GTTCAGCGTCGCCGCAAGCCCCCCGGCGTCGATGCCCGCCGGCAGCTCAACCGCCAGCGACATGGAGAACCGGTCATAACCGCCGCCCAGTTCCGTCATGTAGTGGACGATCGGCAGCAGGGGGACGGAGCCGATGCCGCCGCCCTCGAACTCCTCCAGGACGATCGCGGTGCCGGTGTCGAGGGCCACGAGAGCCAGCTCGGCCACGGTGCGCTGCTCGAAGATCTGCCGGGGGCTGACCTCCAGGCCCTGGGCACGGGCCCGGGTCACCACCTGGATGGAGCGGATGGAGTCACCGCCGACGGCGAAGAAGTCGTCGTCGACACCCACCCGGTCGAGCCCCAGCACCTCGGCGTAGACCCCGGCCAGGACCTTCTCCTGTGCCGTGCCCGGCGCCCGGTAGGCACCACCGGTGAACTCCGGCTCCGGAAGCGCCTTGTGGTCCAGCTTGCCGTTCGGCATCAACGGCAGCCGGTCCAGGATGACGAACGCGGAGGGGACCATGAACTCCGGCAGCCGCTGGCCGACGAAGGCGCGCAGGTCGCGTGAGGACACTCCGGCGGTCAGGTCGTAGTCCGTCTCGCCGACGCTCTCGGCACTCTCCGGCCGGTCCGTGCCGGCCGGTACGACGTAGCCGACCAGCTGCTTGGCGCCGGTGCCGGCTCCCGCCCTGACGACGACCGCGGCCTGGGCGACGCCGGGGTGCGCCACCATGGCGGCCTCGACCTCACCGGGTTCGATGCGGAAGCCGCGGACCTTGACCTGGGTGTCGGCGCGGCCCACGTACTCCAGCTCGCCCTGGGCGTTCCAGCGGGCCAGGTCACCGGTGCGGTACATCCGCGAACCGGGCTCACCGTAGGGGTCCGCGACGAACCGCTCGGCGGTCAAACCCGGCCGGCCGAGGTAGCCGCGGCCGACGTTCCCGCCCACGTACAGCTCACCCACCACGCCGACGGGGGCCGGCTGGAGGGCGGGGCCGAGGACGTAGGTGCGCATGTTGCCCAGCGGCCGGCCGATCGGCGCGCTGCCGCTTCCCTCCCACGCCGTGTCGCCGTGGACGGCGAAGGAGGTGGCGTAGAACGACTCGGTCTGGCCGTAGGCGTTGATGACGCGGATGTCCGGCCGCGTCTGGCGGATGCGGGTGACGAGCGAGGCCGGCAGGGCCTCGCCGGCGAAGACCACCGTGTCCATCTGGACGTTGTCGGCGATCTGGTCGAGGAGTTCGGCGAAGGCGGAGGGCACCGTGGAGACGATGTGCCCGTGCCAGCCCGCACGCTCCCCCAGGACCAGGACGTCGCGGACGATCTCGATCGTCCCGCCATGACAGAGGTTGGTGAGGATCTCGAAGACGGAGACGTCGAAGTTGACCGACGTGCCCGCCAGCGCCACACGACCCGGACCCGCCTCGATGAGAGCGGCCAGATGCGTGATGCCGTTGACGACATTGTGATGCGTGACAGCGACACCCTTGGGCGTACCACTGGAGCCCGACGTGTACATCACATACGCCAGATCGTCCGGGCGCAGGGCCGCGCCGCGGTCGCGGTTCGTCAGGTCCGCGCAGTCCGCTGCGCCGTCGACGGCCGATTCCAGGTCGACGTCACCGACGAAGAGGGCCGGGAGGTCGGTCTCGGGAAGCACGCGCAGGGTCTCGGCGTCGGTCAGCACCAGGTGGGGTGCCGCTTCGGACAGGATGTGGGCCAGGCGGTGGCTGGGGTACTTCGGGTCGATCGGCAGATACGCCGCACCCGACTTGAGCACCGCCAGCATGCCCACCACCAGATCCGCGGTCCGCGGCAGCGCCAACGCCACCACCGACCCCACACCCGCACCACGCGCCACCAGCTCCCGCGCCAGACGGTTCGCCCGCGCGTTCACCTGCGCGTACGTCAGTTCCGTGTCCTCGCAGACCACGGCCACCGCGTCCGGACTCAGCGCCGCCTGACGCTCGAACAACACGGGCAGGGTGTGCGTCGGCACCAGCTTGAAGGTCTTGTTGTGGCCGCGCACGACCAGTTCGCGCTCGGCGGGGTCGAGGGCGTCCACCAGGCCGACCGGGGCCGCCGGGTTGGTGACGAGGCCGCGCAGTACCCGCAGGAACCGGGTCGCGAGGAGCTCGGCGGTCGAGCGGTCGAAGAGGTCGGTCGCGTACTCGATGAGGCCCTGGGCCTCACGTCCGTTCGGCGTGGTGACCTCGGTGAGGTTGAAGAAGAGGTCGAACTTCGCGGTGCCGGTGACGACGGGGACGAAGTCCACGCGCAGACCGGGCAGGTCGAAGTCGGCCTGGGCGAAGTTCTGCCAGGCGAACATCACCTGGAACAGGGGGTGGTACGCGGTGGACCGGTCGGGGTTGAGGAGTTCCACCAGCCGCTCGAAGGGGGCGTCCTGGTTGCCGTAGGCGCCCAGGGCCTTCTCCTTCACCTGGGCGATCAGCTCGTCGAACGTCGGGTTGCCGGCGAGTTCGGCCCGCAGCACCCAGGTATTGACGAAGAAGCCGATCAGGTCGTCCAGGGCGTCGTCGGTGCGGCCCGCGATCGGGGAGCCGATCGGGATGTCGTCCCCGGCTCCCACCTGGTGCAGCAGCACGGCGAGCACCGACTGCATCACCATCGAGACGGTCACGTCACGCTCGCGTGCCAGCTCCTCGACCGCGGCGAACAGTTCGGGCTCCACGGTGAACTCGGTCATGTCGCCGCGGTGGCTGGCCTTGGGCGGGCGCGGCCGGTCGGCGGGCAGCTGGAGCGGCTCGGGGATGCCGGCCAGTTCGTCACGCCAGTAGGCGCACTGCCGGGCGAGCACGCTCTGCGGGTCGGAGTTCTCCCCCAGCAGCTCGCGCTGCCAGATGGCGTAGTCGGTGTACTGGACGGGCAGTTCGCAGAAGTGCGGCGTGCGGCCTTCGCGGCGGGCGCCGTAGGCGGCGGACACCTCGCGGATGAGCGGCGCCATCGACTCGCCGTCGCCGGCGATGTGATGGATCACCAGCGACAGGATGTGCTCCTGTGCGCCGGTGCGCAGGATGCGGGCCCGCACCGGGATCTCGCGGTCCAGCGCGAACGTGTACTCGGCGGTCTCGGCGATCGCCACGTCCAGCTGGTCGGCCGTGACGTCGATGACCGGCACCTGGAGCAGGACTTCGGCCGCCGGCACGATCCGCTGGAAGGGGATGCCCTCGGCGTCCTCCGCGAAGACGGTGCGCAGGCTCTCGTGCCGGGCCACGACGTCGCCCAGGGCGGCCGCCAGGGCGGTGGTGTCCAGCTCGCCGGTGAGCCTCAGGTTGAGCGGGATGTTGTAGGTCGCCGAGGGGCCCTCGAACTTGTCGATGAACCACAGGCGGCGCTGTGCGAAGGACAGGGGGAGCCGCTCGGGCCGGGAGGTGAGGCGCTTGAGCGCCGGACGGACCTCGACGCCCGCCGACAGGTGCGTGGTGAGCTCGGCGACGCTCGGTGCGGCGAAGACCGTCTTGATCGGGAGTTCCGCGCCGAGGACGGTACGGACCCGGCTGATCAGACGGGTGGCCAGCAGTGAGTGTCCGCCGAGGGTGAAGAAGTTGTCGTCGATGCCGACCTGGTCCAGGCCGAGTACCTCGGCGAACAGCTCCGCCAGGGTCTGCTCGGCCGCGGTGCGCGGCGCCCGGTAGGCGCCGGCGGTGAACTCCGGCTCGGGCAGCGCGGCCCGGTCCAGCTTGCCGTTGGGCATCAGCGGGAGGCGGTCGAGCAGCATGAACGCGGCGGGGACCATGAAGTCCGGCAGGCCCGCGGCCACCGCCTCGCGCAGCTCTTCGGCGGTGACGCCCCCGGGCTCGGCGGGCACGACGTAGGCGATGAGCCGCTTGCCGGTGTCGGTGGCGGCCCCGGCCCTGGCGATGACCGCGGCCTGGGCGACGCCGGGGTGCTTTACGACGGCGGCCTCGACCTCACCGGGCTCCACACGGAAGCCGCGGACCTTGACCTGGGTGTCGGCGCGGCCCACGTACTCCAGCTCGCCCTGGGCATTCCAGCGGGCCAGGTCACCGGTGCGGTACATCCGCGAACCGGGCTCACCGTAGGGGTCCGCGACGAACCGCTCGGCGGTCAGGCCCGGCCGGCCGAGGTAGCCGCGGCCGACGTTCCCGCCGATGTAGAGCTCTCCTGCGACGCCCGCGGGGACGGGTTGGAGGCCGGTGTTCAGGACGTAGGCGCGCATGTTGCCCAGCGGCGCGCCGATCGGTACGGCGCCAAGGGCCCGCGGGGTGCCGGAGGCGGTGAAGGTGGTGGCGTAGAACGACTCGGTCTGGCCGTAGGCGTTGATGATCCGCACGCCGGGGAACGCCTCGCGGGCGCGGTTGACCAGGTCGGCCGGGAGTGCCTCGCCGGCGAAGACCAGGACGTCCACCCGGGTGCGGTCGGCGATCTGGTCGAGGAGTTCGGCGAAGGCGGAGGGGACCGTCGAGATGACGTTGCCCTGCCAGCCCTCCCGCTCCCCCAGGACCAGGACGTCGCGGACGACTTCGACGACGCCGCCGGTGCACAGGGTGGTGAAGATCTCGAAGGCGGAGACGTCGAAGTTGATGGAGGTGCCGGCCAGTGCCCTGCGGCCGGGTCCGGCGTCGATGTGTCCGGCCAGCTGCGTGACGCCGTTGACGACGTTGTGGTGGGTGATGGCGACGCCCTTGGGCGTACCGCTGGAGCCCGAGGTGTACATCACGTACGCCAGGTGGTGGGGGCGCAGCGGCGTCCGGCGGTCGGCGTCGCGGAGGTCCCCGACGCCGGCTGGGGCGTCCCGGTCGACGTCGTCGAAGTCGACGTCGTCGAGGTGGAGCGCCGGGATGTCACCGCCGGGCAGTACGCCGGCGGTGTCGTGGTCGGTGAGGATCAGCTGCGGGGCGGCCTCGGTGAGGATGTACGCCAGCCGGTGGCTGGGGTACTTCGGGTCGATGGGCAGGTAGGCGGCGCCTGCCTTGAGGACCGCCAGGAGTCCGATGACGAGCTCCGCGGATCGGGGCAGGGACAGCGCCACGACCGCTTCGGGGCCCACGCCCAGGGCGGTCAGTTCCCGCGCCAGGCGGTTCGCCCGCGCGTTCACCTGTGCGTACGTCAGTTCCGTGTCCTCGCAGACCACGGCCACCGCGTCCGGGCTCTGGGCGGCCTGGGCCTCGAAGAGGGCGGGGAGGGTGAGCGGGGCCGTCGGGGTGTCGGTGTCGTTGAACCGCTCGAGGAGCCGGACGCGCTCGGCGGGCTCCAGGATGTCGACGAGGCCGACCGGCAGGGTCGGGTCGGTGATCAGCTGGCGCAGGACCCGCACGAGGCGTGCGGCGATGACGTCGACCGTCTCGCGGTCGAGGACGTGCTCCTGGTACTGGAGGTTCAGCCGCAGGTGGGGGTCGGCGTCCGCCATGACCGTCAGCGGATAGTGGGTGCCGGTGGACGGGCGGATGCCGGTGAAGGCGATGCCGGCCGCCGAGTTGGCGTCGCTGAGCCCGTCCCGGTCGACCGGGTAGGACTCGAAGACGACGAGGGTGTCGAACAGCGTGCTCAGCCCGGTGGTCCGGTGGATCTCGGTGAGGCCGTAGTGGTGGTGGTCCAGGAGTGCCGCCTGCCGCTTCTGCAGGTTCCGCAGGACGTCGGCGAGGGTGTCTGCCGGGCTGAACTCGACGCGTACGGGAAGGGTGTTGATGAACATGCCGACCATGGAGTCGACGCCCGTGACCGCCGGCGGGCGTCCGGAGACGGTGGCTCCGAACACCACGTCCTGCCGTCCGGTGAGCTGGCCGAGCAGCACCGCCCAGGCGCCCTGGACCAGGGTGTTGACGGTGACGCCGAGCTCGGAGGCGCGCCGGTTCAGGTCGCGGATCTCCTCCAGCGGCAGGGGGAGTTCGACGTGTCCGATGCCGGAGCTGCCCTCCTGCGCGGCGCCGCCGGGCACCAGCAGGGTCGGCTCGTCCACGCCGGCGAGGTCCTTGGCCCAGGCGCGGGCCGTCTCCTCGTCGTCCTGCCGCGAGAGGTGGACCAGGAAGTCCTTGAAGCCGCGGACCCTGGGCAGTACGGAGGCGTCGCCGGCCGACCCGTACAGCCGGAGGATGTCCTGCATGAGGACCGGCAGGGACCAGCCGTCGAAGAGGACGTGGCTGGCGGTCAGAACCAGTTCGGACGCGTCCTGCGCGGTCTTGACCAGGGTCAGCCGCAGCATGGGCGGGGCGGCCGGGTCGAAGCTGCGGGCGTGGTCCTCGGCGAGGAAGCGGTCGAAGGCGTCGGCGCGGGCCCGCGCGTCGAGGTGGCTGAGGTCGATCTCCTGCCAGGGCACTTCGACGCCGTCGACGACGACCTGTACCTGGTTGCCCCTGGAATCGTGGACGAAGGCGGTGCGCAGGTTGGCGTGCCGGTCGAGGAGGGCCTGGGCCGCGACCCGCATCCGGGCGGGGTCGACCTCACCCTCGATGTGGAACGCCATCTGCATCTGGTAGGCGTCCCAGGAGTCGTCGTTGAGCAGGGTGTGGAAGAGGAGGCCGGCCTGGAGGGGGGTCATCGGCCAGACGTCCGAGACGCCCGGGTAGCGGCTCTCCCAGGCTTCGATGTCCTGCTGGCTCACCTTCACCAGGGGCAGGTCGGAGGGGGTGAGGCCGCCGGCGGCCGGGTCGGCGGTGTGCCGGGCCAGTGCGGCGAGCGCGGCGAACCACAGGTCGATGAGTTCCCGGACGTCCTCGGTGGCGAGGAGCCCGGCGGGGAACCCGGCCGAGACATCCAGCTGGGCGCCCTGTTCGGTGTCGATGACCATGGAGTTGAGTTCGAGCGCGGACATCGCCGGCATGTCGGCGTCCAGGGGCGCAGACATCTCGCACAGCTGGGTGAAGCCGAGGCCGCGGAGGTCTTCGGGCATGTCGGCGGAGGAGAAGCGGCCCAGGTAGTTGAAGCCGATCTGCCCCATGGAATGCGCGG
>NZ_JBSFTT010000095.1:0-6068 GCF_053591415.1 Streptomyces sp. NPDC003032
CCCCGCACCACCCCATCGATTTCCAGGACGCACTCCCGAAAGACCTCACACCCCTCAAACAACTCCCACCCCATCCCCAACCACTGACCCCCCTGCCCCGGAAACACCAGGACCGCAGCGTCGGTGCCGTTGCGTGCGAGGTCGGTCACGGTGTGGTCGGCGGGTGTGCCCTGACGTACGGATGCGAGACCGGCGCGCAGGTTCTCGTGGTCCGTGGCGAGGACCACCGCGCGGTGCGGCAGCGCGCTGCGGCGGGCGAGTGCGGCGGCGAGGTCGGGCAGCCGCAGGTCGGGGTGTTCGGCGAGGAAGGTGTCGAGGCGTTCGGCCTGGGCCTTCAGGCCCGCGGCGGTGGCTCCGGACACGATGCAGGGGGTTCCGCCCGCAAGCAGCCCGTTGTCGGCGGGGTTGTCGGGGTGCGGGGCGGCGTTCGTGGGGCGCTCGGGCGGGGCCTCTTCGAGGATCAGGTGTCCGTTGGTGCCGCTGATCCCGAACGAGGAGATGCCCGCGCGCCGGGGGCGGTCCGTGCGGGGCCAGGGGACGGCCGTGGTGAGCGGGGTGACGCCGGGGCACGCCGCCCAGTCCACGTGCGGGGTGATCTCGTCGGCGTGCAGGGTCTTCGGCAGCGTCTCGTGCCGCATGCCGAGGGCCATCTTCATGACGCCCGCCACTCCGGCGGCCGCCGCCGTGTGCCCGATGTTGGACTTCACGGAGCCGATCCGCAGGGGTTCGCCCTGGCGGCCCGCGCCGTACGTCGCCATCAGCGCCTGCGCCTCGATGGGGTCGCCGAGCCGCGTGCCCGTGCCGTGCGCCTCCACCGCGTCCACGTCCGCGGGCGAAAGGCCCGCGCTCGCCAACGCCGCCCGGATGACGCGATGTTGGGAGGGGCCGTTGGGTGCGGTGAGGCCGCTGCTGGCGCCGTCCTGGTTGACCGCCGAGCCGCGCACCACCGCCAGCACGCGGTGCCCGAGACGACGCGCGTCGGAGAGGCGTTCCAGCACCAGGACGCCGGCGCCCTCGGCCGGGCCGAAGCCGTCCGCGGCGGCCGAGAAGGTCTTGCAGCGGCCGTCCCTGGCCAGCACGCGCTGGCGCGAGAAGGCGATGAGCGCCGACGGGCTGGCCAGTACGGTCACGCCGCCGGCCAGCGCCAGCGAGCACTCGTCGCCGCGCAGGGCCTGGCAGGCCAGGTGCAGCGCGGTCAGGGACGCGGAGCAGGCCGTGTCGACGGTCACGGCGGGGCCCTCGAACCCGAAGACGTACGAGACGCGGCCCGACACCACGCTCATGGTGTTGCCGACCAGGGCGAACGCCTCGGCTTCGGCGGGGGCGTACTGGAGGCCTGGGACGTACTCCGAGGTCGACGCCCCGATGTAGACGCCGGTGCGGCTGCCGCGCAGCCTCTGCGGGTCGATGTCCGCCCGCTCCAAAGCCTCCCACGACACTTCGAGCAGCAGCCGCTGCTGCGGATCCATCGCCAACGCCTCACGCGGCGAGATACCGAAGAACTCCGCGTCGAACTCCCCGGCCCCGTGGACGAATCCGCCCTCGCGGACGTACGACTTCCCTGACCGGTCGGGGTCCGGGTCGTACATGCCCGCCAGATCCCAGCCACGGTCCGTCGGCAGGGCGCCGATGCCGTCCGCGCCGGAACCCACCAGCTGCCACAGCTTCTCCGGGGTGTCCGCGCCGCCGGGGTAGCGGCAGGCCATGCCGACGATGGCGATGGGTTCGCTCAGCGCCCCGGCGAGGCGGCGGTTCTCGCGCCGCAGCCGCTCCGTCTCCTTCAGGGACGTCCGGAGGGCCTCGACGAGTTCGTCATGGGGTGTGCTCATCATGGGCTCCGCTCTGAGGGGACGGTCAGGGGGTGTCCTTGCGCACCATGCGCAGCAGGTCGTCGACGCCCATGGCGTCGATGGTGTCCATGGCGTCGACGGCGTCGGTGGCGTCCGGGTCGTCGTCCCCTTCGGTGTCGGACGGGTGGTCGACGGGGGCGGCGAGCCGCAGCAGCGTGTCCAGTACGCCGGTCTCGCGCAGCCGGGTCACGGGGATGGTGGACAGCAGGCGGCGCACCTCGGCCTCGTCGGCGTCGGGGCGCGCGGCGGCGTCGGGGCCGGCGGGCGTGCCGTCGGCGGTGTCGGGGGCGAGTTCTTCCTGTAGGCGGCGGGCGAGCGCGGTGGGGTTCGGGTGGTCGAAGACGACGGTGGCGGGCAGCCGTGCGCCGGTGGCGGCGGAGAGGCGGTTGCGCAGCTCGACCGCGGTCAGCGAGTCCACTCCGAGGTCGAGGAAGCCGCGCCCGGCCTCGATGGCGCCGGGTGAGGCGTGGCCGAGTACGACGGCGAGGTGGGTGCGGACCAGTTCGAGCAGGGTGCGGTGGCGCTCGGCGTCGGGCATGCCCGCGAGACGGCGCACCAGCGAGGCTCCGGTGGGGCCCGCCCCGGCGACCGGGCGGGCGGTGGGGCGGATGAGGCCCTGCCACAGCAGCGGCACGGTGCCCGCGTCGGCCTGGGCGCGCAGCCGGGTGGCGTCCATCCGGGCGGCCATGACGAGCGGGTCGGGCAGGCCGTGGCCCGCGTCGAAGAGCGCCATGCCCTGTTCGGCGGTGAGGGGCAGGGCGCCGCCGCGGGCGAGCCTGGCCATGTCCTCGCGGGTGAGTTGTTCGGTCATGGCGCTGTCCACGCCCCACAGGCCCCAGGCCAGTGAGGTGGCGGGCAGGCCGTGGGCGCGGCGGTGGGCGGCGAGGGCGTCGAGGAAGGCGTTCGCGGCGGCGTAGTTGGCCTGTCCCGGGCCGCCGAGGACGCCTGCGGCGGAGGAGAACAGGACGAACGCGGCCAGGTCCATGTGCCGGGTCAGTTCGTGGAGGTGGAGGGCGGCGTCCGCCTTCGGGCGCAGCACGGTCCGCAGGTGGCGCGGCGTCAGGGACTTGAGTACGCCGTCGTCGAGGACGCCCGCGGTGTGCACCACGGCGGTCAGCGGACGGTCGGCGGGGATCGCGTCGATGACGCGGGCGAGGGCCGTGCGGTCGGCGGCGTCGCAGGCGGCGAAGGTGACGTGGGCGCCGTGCCCGGCGAGTTCCGCCGCGAGTTCGGCGGCGCCGGGCGCGTGGGCGCCGCTGCGGCTCAGCAGGGTCAGATGGCGGATGCCGTGCGCGGTGACCAGGTGGCGGGCCATCAGGCCGCCGAGGACGCCGGTGCCTCCGGTGATCAGGGCGCTGCCCTCGGGGTCCATGCGGCGCGGCACGGTGAGGACGATCTTGCCGGTGTGGCGGGCCTGGCTCATGAAACGGAACGCCTCGCCGGCCTGCCGGAGGTCCCAGGTGCGTACGGGCAGCGGGCTCAGCACTCCACGCTCGAACAGTTCGACGATGTCGGTGAGCATGGCGCCGACGCGTTCCGGCCCTGCCTCCACCAGGTCGAACGCCCGGTAGATGACGCCCGGGTGGGCGGCCGCCACCTCGTCGGGGTCGCGTTTGTCGGCCTTGCCCATCTCCAGGAACCGGCCGCCGCGCGGCAGCAGCCGCAGTGAGGCGTCCACGAAGTCGCCGGAGAGCGAGTCGAGGACGACGTCGAACCCGGCGCCGTCCGTCGCGCCGAGGAACTTCTCCTCGAAGGCGAGCGTGCGGGAGTGGGCGAGGTGCGTGTCGTCGAGTCCGAGGTCGCGCAGCGCAGGCCACTTGCCGGGGCTCGCGGTGCCGTACACCTCGGCGCCCCAGTGCCGGGCGAGCTGTGTGGCGGCCATGCCTACGCCGCCCGCGGCCGCGTGCACGAGCACGGACTCTCCCTCGCTCAGACCGGCGAGGTCGGCCAGTGCGTAGTACGCGGTGAGGAACACCATGGGCACCGCCGCGGCCTGTTCGAAGGACCAGCCCGCGGGCATCGGCACGAGCATCCGGTGGTCGGCGACCGTGAGCGGCCCGAACGCGCCCGGCATGACGCCCATGACACGGTCGCCCGCGGCGATCCCGTGGACGCCGGGCCCGACGTCGACGACGACTCCCGCGCCCTCGCTGCCGATGCCGACCTGCCCGGGGACCATACCGAGGCCCACCACGACGTCCCGGAAGTTCAGCCCGGCCGCGCGCACGGCGACCCGGACCTCCCCGGCCCGCAGCGGCTCGGCCACCTCCGGGCAGGGCACGAACGCCAGGTCGGCGAGGGTGCCCTGGTCGACCGCGTCGAGCCGCCACGGGGTGCCGTCGGTGGGCGGCGCGAGCCCGGCTCCGGAGTCGGCGCGCGCGAGCCGGGGGATCAGCGGCCGGGCGTCCCGCACGGCCACTTGTGGTTCGTCGCCGCGCAGGGCGTCGACGAGTGCCTCGGCCCACGGGACGCCGGCCTCCTCGGTCTGCCGCTCACCCGGGCCCTCCAGGTCGACGAGCCCGAACCTGCCGGGATTCTCGGCCTGCGCGGAACGGAACAGGCCCCACACCGGCGCCGCCACGAGATCGCGTACGCCGTCGAACGGCCCGGCGGCGACGGCTCCGCGGGTGACGGCGACGAGGCGACACGCTTCGAGGCCGTCTTCGGCCAGCCAGGCTTGGGCCGTGGAGAGGAAGTTCTGGGTGGTGGTGTGGAGGGGGGTGGTGGTGGGGTGTGGGCCGGCGTGGGCGCAGCACAGCAGCGCGGTGCGTGGGACCTCGTGCGCGCCCTCGGCGCAGGCCGCGCTCAGTTCGTCGATGGACGCGTACCGGTGGACGGTGACGCCCCGGCCGCTCAGAGCTGCCGCGACGGCCCACGGGTCCTCGCCGATGACCGCCACGGGCCCCGCCGGGCCGTCCGGCGTCGGTGGCAGCGCCGACCAGTCGACGCGGAAGAGCGCGTCGGACGTCCAGCCGCCGGAGGAGCGCAGCTGGGCCGCGGTGACGGGGCGCATGGTGAGGGTGTCGGCGCGGGCGACGGGGCGGCCGGTGGCGTCGGCGATGTCGACGCGGAGGGCGTTCGGGCCCGCCGGGGCCAGACGGACGCGGACGTCGGTGGCGCCGGTCGCGAGCAGCGTCGTACCGCTCCAGGAGAACGGCAGCCACGTGCCGTCGTCGGGTGTCGCTCCGGAGAGGCTCGCGGCGTGCAGCGCCGCGTCGAGCAGCGCCGGGTGGATGCCGAAGTCCGCGGCACGGGCACGCGCGGCTTCGGGCAGGCGCACCTCCGCGAAGACGTCGTCGCCGTGGCGCCACGCGGCGCGCAGTCCCTGGAACGCGGGGCCGTAGCCGTAGCCGCGCCGGGTCAGGGACTCGTACAGGTCGTCGACCGGTACGGGCTCGGCCCCGGAGGGCGGCCAGGCCGTGAAGTCGTACTCCTGTGGAGCGCCGGATGCCCGGGGCGGTTCGGGGTCCGTCTCGGCGAGCGTCCCGGAGGCGTGTCGTGACCAGGACCCGTCGGCCGCGGTGCGCGCGTGCACGGCCACGGGCCGGCTGCCGACCGCGTCGGCCGCGCCCACCACGACCTGGATCTGTACGTCTCCTTGTGCGGGCACCACCAAAGGCGTTTCCAGGGTCAGTTCGTCGAGGCGCGCGCAGCCCGCCGCGTCCCCGGCCCGGACGGCGAGCTCCACGAACGCCGTTCCCGGTACGAGGACGGTTCGGCCCACGGCGTGGTCGGCGAGCCAGGGGTGCGTACGGACGGAGAAGCGTCCGGAGAGGACCACGCCGCCGCCGTCGGCGAGCTCCACGACGGCGCCGAGGAGCGGGTGTCCGGCGGCGTCGAGCCCGGCACCCGTGACATCCGCCGCGGTGTCCTCCTCCAGCCAGTACCTGCGGCGCCGGAAGGCGTAGGTGGGCAGGTCGACGGCGCCGCCGTGCGCGTCGGGGAGGCGTGTCGTCCAGTCGACCGCGACGCCTTGCGCCCAGGCCTCGGCGAGCGATGCGAGGAAGCGGTCCATGCCGCCTTCGTCGCGTCGCAGCGTGCCCAGGGCCACGGCGTTGGAGCCGGCCGCCTCGAAGGTCTCCTCCAGGCCGACGGTCAGCACGGGGTGGACGCCGACTTCCACGAAGGCGGTGTGTCCGAGGTCGAGGAGGGTGCGGGTGGCCTGCTCGAACTCCACCGTCTCCCGCAGATTCCGATACCAGTACTCCCCGCCCAACT
>NZ_JBSFTT010000096.1:0-5885 GCF_053591415.1 Streptomyces sp. NPDC003032
GATAGGCGCTGCAACCGGCGCAATTCTGGGCCTGCTATGGCCACAGCTCTGGTTTGCGCGACGAAAGTAGGGCCGCCGCCGTGAGCGCACGAGCGCGTGACTTACGTAGCCAACCAGAGCCAGCTCTGCGCGGCCGGGCACATGCCCATCGTCCGGGGCCGTGCCATCCTTGGCTGATCTCGCCTTGGGGGCAGGTGACCTGCTGGCGGTCGAAGTCGATGTGGAAGTCGTCGCGGCCGAAGCCATTGTTCTTGCGGTCCTGGCGGGTGGTGTTGACCGGCAGTGGCCCGGTGACCGTGACCTGGTGTTCGCGGGCTGCCTGTTCCAGATGGACCAGGGAGGTGTAGCCGCCGTCGACCAGGTGCTCGGCGGGCAGCAGCCCGCGGCGCTTGAGCCGGATGTGGATGCCGGGCAGCGCCTTCGCGTCGTAGCTGGTGGCGTCGGTGGTGGACATGTCCGTGATCACGTTGACGCCGTCGGGAGTACAGGTCTCGGTGAGGTGCGCGACGAACCCTTTCCATCGGGTGACGTGTCCGCGGCGCGCGTAGCGGGCCGTCGGGTCGTAGGGCGAGACGACCGCGACGGCCGAGGGCGGCAGGCCGCCGTCCTCGGCGGTGCGCCAGCGCAGGCGGCCGGCCCCGTCTCGGTAGTAGTTCTGCACCATGTGTCGGCGTACACGTGAACGTGGCCCTGGCAAGATTTCCGTGAAGCGGGGGTGTGCCACCGTGCGCCGGTGGCAGCCCGTCACGGGTAGCGGCATTGTCGGCGAGTGTGATGACCTCGTACGGATCGTGTCTCCGCATCTCGATGTGGTGCGGGTGGAACGGGTGTGGGCGGCGGGCGGTGTGGTCCGTATTGCGGCGTGCACCCGGGAGTTGCCGGTGGCGTGTCCGGACTGCGGCCGTGCCTCTGCGCGGACGCACAGTCGCTATCGCCGCACGCTGGCCGATGTCGCCGTGGGCGGGCGTCCGGTCGTGATCGGACTGTCGGTGCGGCGGTTGTTCTGCGACGGGCCGGACTGTGATCGGCGGACGTTTG
This sequence comes from Streptomyces sp. NPDC003032, assembly GCF_053591415.1. Classification (NCBI taxonomy): domain Bacteria; kingdom Bacillati; phylum Actinomycetota; class Actinomycetes; order Kitasatosporales; family Streptomycetaceae; genus Streptomyces; species Streptomyces sp. NPDC003032. The sequence goes on from NZ_JBSFTT010000096.1 coordinate 1,039, forward strand.
CTGAGCAGGTCGAGGGTCTGACCGTGCGCTACCAGCGCCGCAGCCCGCTGCTGCAGCACCTGGTGCAGATGGCCGGGGTGCTGCTCGCCGGCCGCGGTGGCGCCCGGCTCCTGCGTATCTTGCAGGTGCCGCTGTCGCGGACGAGCGTGCTGTTCCACCTGATGCGCCTGCCTCTTCCAGCGGCCGTGACTCCGCGGGTGCTGGGGGTGGATGACTTCGCGCTGTACGCGGACGTCTACGGCACCCTGCTGGTGGACGCCGACTCCCGGCTGCCGATCGAGCTGTGGGCCGGGCGCGACGCCGACCAGCTGGCCGCCTGGCTGCGGACACATCCCGACGTCGAGGTCGTCTGCCGGGACGGCTCGCTGGTCTACCGGCAGGGCATCACCGACGGTGCCCCGGACGCGGTGCAGGTCAGCGACCGTTTCCACCTGTGGCAGGGCCTGTCGAAACGGGTCGGGGACATCGCCGCCGCCCACCGCGGCTGCCTGCCCGCCGCCGTGCCCGATCCCGAGGTGGCACCGCCGCCACCGGGCCCGACGGTCTCGTCCGCCCAGGCCGACACCCCAGCCCGCCGCCATGCGAAGAGCCTCTTCGAGGCGGTGCACGCGGTGACCGACACCGGCACCTCCTTGCATGCCGCGGCCCGCCGGCTGGGCTTGAACAGACGCACCGTGGGCAAGTACGCGCGGGCCGCCACCTGGCAGGAGTGCGTGCGCCGCACCCCCTCCCGCTGGCGGCCCACCAGCCTCGATCCGTACCTGGAGTACCTGCGGCAGCGGTGGGAGGAGGGCGAGCACACCGCGACGGTGCTGCACCAGGAGATCGTCGCCAAGGGCTACCGGGGCCACTATCAGCGGGTCAAGATGGCCATCGCGCCGCTGCGGCGGGGCCTGCCGATCGATACACCGCGCGAGCGACCTCCCTCACCGCGGCAGATCGCCCGCTGGATCACCACCGCGCCATCCCGGCGCGGCATGCACGCCACCGCGGCACTCGGGCAGCTGTTGCAGCACTGCCCGGAACTGGCGCACACTCACGACCTTGTGCGTCAGTTCGCCGCCATGCTGGAGGCCGCCGATGCCACCCCGTTGGCCGACTGGCTTGAGCAACTCACGGCCTCCCGCCTCCCCGCCCTGATCAGCCTGGCAGGCGCCCTCCGCGAGGACCAGCCCGCGGTCGTCCAGGGCATCACCACCCCGTTCAACTCCGGCGTCAACGAAGGCCGCATCACCGACCTGAAGCTTCAAAAACGGATCATGGCCGGACGAGCAGGAGTCCCGTTGCTCCGCCACCGCGTCATCCTCATGGCACTGCTCCGACGCTGCTACCCATGACGCAGGGTCACCGTCGCACGGTGGCACACCCCCGCTTCACGGAAATCTTGCCAGGGCCGTGAACGTCCCCACCCGCGTACGGATGAAAAGGGACAGTTGTTGATGCGCTGAGATCTGCTGCTCGGCAGGCTGCTGCTTGGTCGGTGAGAGGCAGCGGAAGGCGGTCGACAGTGGTCCTGGATCCGCGTCGTTGGTTGGAACTGCGGCGCTTTCGGAGCCTGTTGGAATCCGGGGCGATCAGCCTGTCGGAGGTAGCCCGGGAGACCGGGCTGGACCGGAAGACGGTCCGCAAGTATCTGTCGGCACCGGGTCCGGCGACCCCGCCACGACGATCGCCGAACGGACGGTCGAAAGCGAGGGTGATCGACGAGTTCGCGCCGCTGGTCGACTCGATGCTCCGGGCGGAGTTCCTGATGAAGGCCGCGGTGATCCACGAGCGGCTGACCGCGGAGTACGGATTCACCGGCAACTACCAGCGCGTCAAGCTCTACGTTCAGGAAGCCCGGCCCCGCATCGCCGAGGAACTCGGCATCACGCCGAAGGAACTCGCTGGCATGCACCGCCGGTTCGAGGTCATCCCCGGGGCCCAGGCCCAGGTCGACTGGGGCGACGAGGGCAAGATCCTCGCCCACATGGGCATCCCGAAGGTCTACTCCTTCCACATGACGCTGTCGTACTCACGCGACCCGTTCTGCTGCTTCACCACCAGCCAGGACCTCCAGACGTTCTTCGACTGCCACCGCCGCGCGTTCGCCCACTTCGGCGGCGTCCCGATGACGATCGTCTACGACCGAACCAAGACCGTCGTCCGCCGCCACGTCGCGCCGGGCGAGGCGGTTCCGCTGCATCCGGAAGCGGTCGGGTTCGCCGGCCACTACGACTTCGACATCGACGTCCTGGCCGCCTACCGGCCCACCGGCAAGGGACGCGTCGAGCGCCAAGTCCTCATCGTCCGCGACCACGTCCTGTCCGGCCGATCCTTCTCCTCCATCGAGGAGATGGACGCCGCCTTCACCACCTGGGTCCCGCAGCGACGGGCTCAGGCCCACAGGACTCACCAGCAGATCATCGGAGAGCGGGCGGCCCGTGACCACGTGGCTCTCAAGCCGCTTCCGCCGACCCCTTATCTGGTGGCTGAGCGGCATCTGCGGCCGGTCGGCAAGGACTGTCTGGTCGCCTTTGGCGGCAACCTCTACTCGGTGCCGGCCCGCAGGGTCCGCCCCCGGCAGCTGGTGGAGATCCGGGCCACGAAGTCGCAGATCATGCTGCATTCCACCATGGCCGACTCCAGCGGCGAGACGTTGCTGGCAACCCACCCGCGGGCGATCGGCCACGGAGTCCGTGTCGTCGAAGAAGCCCACTGGGACGGCCTGCCCACGGGTCAGGGACGCCGCACCACCACCGGCGACGCCCTGCCACGACCTCGCCATGAACGTCCACTGGGCGAGGAGGCCGGACCTCTGCAGGCTCTGCTGAACCGGGCCGCGGCCACTCGCGTCGAGGTCGGCCGCCGTCCGCTGTCGGTCTATGACGAGCTGACCGGCACCCGCCCCTTCACCACCCACCCGAGCACGAGGGACACGTCTTGAGCGAGCTGGTCTCCACCCGCATCCGCAACACGGCCGGCAAGCTTGGCCTGCCCCACCTGGCCGAAACGATCAACGAGTACACCCGGCGGGCAGACGAGGGCAAGATGGGCTACCTCGACTTCCTCGACCTTGTCCTCTCCGAGGAACTCGCCGTCCGCGACGACCGCCGCTTCCGCCAGGGCCTGCGGCTCTCCCGGCTGCCGCACCACAAGACGCTCGACGAGTACGACTTCTCCTTCCAGCCGGACCTCGACCCACGCAAGGTCAAGGACCTGGCCACCCTCTCGTTCGTCGACGGCAAGGCGAATGCCGCCCTGCTCGGGCCACCCGGGGTCGGCAAGACGCACATCGCCGTCGCGCTGGCGGTGGCGGCCTGCCGGGCCGGCTACTCGATCTACTTCACCAGCCTCGACGACATGGTCCGCAACCTCAAAGCTGCCGAGGCCGCAGGCCGTCTGACGAGCAAGCTCGGCACCTACCTGCGACTGAGTGTTCTCGTCGTCGACGAGGTTGGCTACCAGCCCCTCGAACGAGCCGAGGCGAACCTGGTCTTCCAGGTCATCTCCAAGCGCTACGAGAAGGGCTCGATCATCCTGACCTCGAACAAGACCTTCAGCAAAGCGCACATGTTCCGGCGAACCTGTGCGAGGTACTGCCGAACTGCGACAGGTTCGCCGAGGCACAGCGGGAGCTCTGGTAGTCAGACGTCTTGTGGCCATCCGCCCAGGGCCCGCGTCAGATGCTCGTGAAGCTCGGGATCATCTGACGCCGCAGCGAGGCGATAGGCAGTCGGCCCGACGCGCCAACCCGAATCATGATCGAAAGGCGGTTGCTGTCCCGATGCGTTATGCGCAAGCTTGGCCACCAGTTCCGCGAGTGCAAAGTACAGAGCGTGGTCCTCAGCCAGCGGCTCTTCTCTGCTCAGGCTCCGTCGCCGGATTCGGTCGAAGACTTCCCGGCCCCGCGGCCACTGGTCTTCACGTTCTGCCAGGATCAGGGCCTCGTCGATCTCTGGTGACTGCCCCATCGTCCGGGTCAGATATAGAGACGCTCATTCGTCGGCAGGACAGCCACGATCACTCGTGGAGGAAGCGACGGAGATCGGCAGCGAGGGCGGACAACTGCTCGCCAGCTTCCAGCCATGTGGTGACGGAACCCTCCCAGCCGCCGGCGGCAGTCGGCCAGGGCTGAAGAGTCCAGGTCAACCCGACATGCCCGCCCGACCGGAAGACCACTCTGAGGGTGAGGTCGTGATCGTTGTTCTGCCAGACGCGCTCTCCGTCCCACCCTCGAAAGTCCCGGGCCAGCTCCTCCAGGAAGGGCACCAGGTCCGCGTCCCGGATCCATGCGACCACTTCATCGACACGGGCGTTCAGCCCGGGCGCGCATGCCTCAACGGCGTAATGCACGCAGTCTTCGTCCGGACGAAAACGGTCACAGAACCTCACCATGACCGCCGAGTTGTCCTGGGAGCGGACGACCACCTCGGTCAACTCGTTGAGGCCAACGTCGTGAGTGTTCATCCGCCGAACAGTAGGTCAGCCGGTCGCCCGCCGTCACCGTGATTCCGAGCCGGGCAGGCGGCCGGGATCGACGCGGTCGGCGAGGTAGATCATGGTGGCTTCGGAGTCCATGCCGAAGGTGGCGGCGACGAGTTTGGGGTCCATGGTGTTGACCAGGTCGAGCAGGCGAGTGCAGCGGATCATTCGGGGCGGGAAGCCGCAGGCATCCAGAACGTGGCTGAGATAGGCGGTGGACGCCGGTCCCCGGCTGGCCTTTGTCTGGCGGGTGACCATGACGTGGGGATTGTCGGTCCGCTGGGCTTGGCGGTGAGCCAGGCAGCGTTCCAGCACTGCCCATGACGCCGGGTCCAAAGGGACCGGATGCGGGCGGTATCCGAGCCGGGCGGTCCTCGCCCGCG
>NZ_JBSFTT010000097.1:0-5833 GCF_053591415.1 Streptomyces sp. NPDC003032
ATCAGCGGCCAGTTGGCGTACTGGCGCGACGAATTGACCGGCGTACCACATGAGGTGGCGTTGCCCGCCGACCGGGCGCGGCCTGCGGTGCCGTCCTTCAAAGGGCGGCTGGTGCCGGTGGCCACGGACGCGGAGACCCACGCCCGCTTGGTGCAGGTGGCCCGGGAGGGCCGGGCGACGATGTTCATGGTCGTACACGCGGCCGTGAGTGTGCTGCTCTCCCGAATGGGTGCGGGCGAGGACATTCCGTTGGGGACGCCGGTCGCGGGGCGGGGTGACGCGGCGTTGGAGGACCTGGTCGGTTTCTTCGTCAACACGCTTGTGCTGCGGGCCGACCTGAGCGGAGATCCGACCTTCGCCGAGTTGCTGGAGCGGGTGCGGGCGACGGACCTGGCGGCGTACGCGCATCAGGACGTGCCCTTCGAGCGCCTGGTCGAGGAGTTGAACCCGTCCCGGTCGCTGTCCCGCACACCCCTCTTCCAAGTGATGCTGGCCCTGCAGAACGTGCCCGAGGCCGAGTGGGACCTTCCGGGCGTACGGGTGGGTCCCTCGCCGCTGCCGCCCGAGCTCGCCGCCCGGTTCGACCTGGCGGTGTCCGCCGTCGAGCGCCGCGACCGACACGGCGCCCCGGCAGGACTGGACGGCGAAATCCTGTACGCGACGGACCTGTTCGACGAAGAAACGGTCCAGGCACTGGCGCAGCGCCTGGTGCGCGTCCTTGAACAGGTCGCCGCCGATCCGGACATCCGCCTCAGTGATGTGGATGTCCTGACGGCGGCCGAACGCTCGCGCGTGGTGGAGCGGTGGAACGACACCGCCCGCCCGGTGCGGCCGTCGTCGGTCGTGGAGCTCTTCGAGGAACGGGTGGTGCGGTCGCCGGACGCGATGGCGGTCGTATCGAGTGAAGAAGCCCTCACCTACGAGGAGTTGGCGGACGCGGCGGCGCGTCTCGCGCGTCACCTGATCGATGCGGGCGTGGGCCCGGAGTGCCGGGTGGCGGTCGTCGTGGAACGGTCGGTGGCGCTGGTGGTGTCGCTGCTCGCGGTGTCCACGGCCGGCGGGGTGTTCGTGCCGGTGGACCCGGAGTACCCGCCGGAGCGCGTGGCGTACCTGCTGGAGGACTCCGATCCGGCGGTGGTCCTGTGCACCACGCGGACCCGGGCCGTCGTACCGGAAGAGGGCTCGGGCCGGGTCGTGGTCATGGACGACCCGGCGGTGGCCGCAGAGGTGGCGGAACGCGCGGGCGGCCCGCTGCGCGACGCGGAGCGCCGGGCGCCGCTGGGGGCGGACAACGCCGCGTACGTGATCCACACCTCGGGGTCGACGGGGGCGCCGAAGGGCGTGGCGGTCACCCACCACGGGCTGCGCAACCTCGTCGCGGACAACGTGGAGCGCTACGGAATCGACGAGGACAGCCGCGTCCTGCAACTCGTCTCGCCGAGCTTCGACGTCTCCATGGCGGACATCTGGCCGACACTGTGCGCGGGCGGACGGCTCGTCCTGGCCCCCGCCAAACTGGACACCTCCGGCGACGAGCTGACCCTGCTGATGCGGGCGCAGGGCGTCACCCATCTGGCGACCACGCCGACCTACCTGTCCCAGATACGGCCGGAGGACGTACCGGACCTGCGCATGCTGGTGACCGGAGGCGAGCCCATGCCCGCCGAGGCACGCCGGCGCTGGCTGCCGGGACGCACCATGTACAACCAGTACGGCGTCACCGAGGCGACGGTCATCTCCACGGTCAACCAGGTACGCCGGGACCGCGACGCCGCGACACCGATCGGCGGCCCGATCGGCAACATCAAGGTGTACGTGCTGGACCCGGCCCTGCGGCCCGTGCCGGTGGGCGTGGCGGGCGAGCTGTACGTGGCCGGTGCCGGGCTCGCGCGCGGCTACCCGGGGCGCGCCGGTCTCTCGGCGCAGCGGTTCGTGGCCTGCCCGTTCGGGACGGGCGAGCGGATGTACCGCACCGGGGACGTGGTGCGGTGGACCAGCGAGGGCGAACTGGTCTTCGCGGGCCGCGCCGACGGCCAGCTCAAGATCCGCGGACACCGGATCGAACCCGGCGAGGTCGAGGCCGCTCTCGAAAGCTGCGCCGGCGTGCGCGAGGCCGTGGTGCTGGTGCGGGAGGACCGACCGGGCGAACGCCGACTGATCGGCTACGTGGCCGCGGACACACGCGCGGTGGACGGGCGGACGGTACGCGACTTCGCCGCCCGCGCGCTGCCGGAGTACATGGTGCCGACGGCGGTCCTCGTCCTCGACGCGCTGCCGCTCACGGTGACCGGCAAACTCGACCGTGCCGCCCTGCCCGCGCCCGACTTCGCCGAGCGCGTCTCGGGCAGGGAGCCGCGTACGGAGACGGAGCGAATCCTGTGCGACGTGTTCGCCGAGATGCTCGGCCTTGAGCGCGTCGGCGCGGACGACGGCTTCTTCGAGCTGGGCGGCGACTCGATCAGCTCCATGCAACTGGTGTCCCGGGCGCGCAGGGCGGGCCTGGTACTGACGCCCAGGCACGTGTTCGAGGAGAAGACCCCCGAGCGCCTCGCCGCCGTCGCGGAGGCGATCGGGACGGCGGAACGCGCCGCCGCCGTCCTCGACGTCGGCGTGGGGGAGGTGCCCTGGACCCCGGTCATGCGGGCGTTCGGCGAGCGAGCCGCGGGCGCGGGCTTCACACAGTGGATGACCGTCGGTGCGCCGGCGGGCCTCGGCCTCGATGTGCTGGCGGCCGGTCTCGGGGCGCTCCTCGACACGCACGACATGCTGCGGGCGCGGACCGTCCCGGGAGAGCTGAGGCTGATCGTCGGGGAGCGCGGTTCGGTGGATGCCGGGGGGCTGGTGGCCCGGGTGGACGCGGTGGGCACCTCCAGTGCGGCGGACGCGACGGACGACGCCCTGGATGAGATCGCGGGGCGGGCCGCGCGTGAGGCGGCGGAGCTGCTTGACCCGGCGTCCGGCGTGATGGTGCGGGCGGTCTGGGTGGACGCCGGGCCCGCCCGCCCGGGACGGGCCGTGCTGGTGGTGCATCACCTGGTGGTCGACGGGGTGTCGTGGCGGGTGCTGCTCCCGGACCTCCAGGCGGCGTGCGAAGCGGTGGCGGCCGGGCGTGAGCCGGTCCTCGATCCGGTGGGGACCTCGTTCCGGCGCTGGTCGGAACTTCTCTCCGCACAGGCACGCACGCAGAGCCGGGTCGCCGAGCTGGACGGCTGGTCCGCGCTGCTCGGACAGGCCCGGCCACCGCTGGGCCACCGGGCGCTGGACCCGGCGGTGGACACCGCGCGGACGCTGCGTCGCCGCTCGTGGACAGTGCCGCGGCAGCAGGCGGCCACCTTGGTGGGCCGCACCCCCAGCGCCTTCCACTGCGGAGTGGACGACGTGCTCCTCGCGACCCTGGCGGCCGCCGTCGCGCACTGGCGGCCGCGGGCCGCGACCGGAGGACTCCTCGTGGACATCGAGGGGCACGGCCGTGAACACCTGGAGGGCACGGATCTGTCCCGCACCGTCGGCTGGTTCACCAGCGTCCACCCGGTCCGCATCGAGGTGACCGGCGCCGACCTGGACGACGCTATGGCCGGTGGCCCGGCGGCGGGTACGTTGGTGAAGGCCGTCAAGGAACAGGCCAGGGCAGTGCCCGGCGACGGCCTCGGCTACGAACTGCTCCGCCGACTCAACGCCGAGACGGGCCCGGTCCTCGAAGCCGCGCCGACCGCGCAGATCGGCTTCAACTATCTCGGCCGGTTCGCCGCCGGACCGATGGACGGCACGGCTGGCGCGCACGGCACACCAGGCACGCTAGGCGAGTGGCAGCTGGCCGGGGCGGCGGCGATCGGTGGCTCCGCCGAACCGGACCTGCCGGCCATGCATGTGGTGGAAGGACTCGCGGTGGTCCGGGACACCCCGGCCGGACCCGAGCTGACCGTCACCCTCAGCCGGCCGGGTCAGCTCCTGGACGACGCCGACATGGAGCGTCTGGGCCGGGCCTGGCTGCGGATGCTGGCAGGCCTCGCCGCCCACACGGACGAGCCCGCGGCCGGTGGGCACACCCCGTCCGACTTCCATCTCCTCGACCTCGAACAGGACGAGGTCGACCAATTCGAAGCGATAGCAGCCAAGCTCCAGGAGGGTCTGTCCCGGTGAAGTCATCAACCGCCGCCCCAGGTCCGGCCCGTGGTCCCGACCATGGCCCGGACCATGGACCGGCCCGCGACTCGGCCCAGGGCTCAGCGAAGGGCTCGGCCCTCGCGGGAGTGTGGCCGCTGTCGCCGCTCCAGGAGGGCCTGCTGTTCCACGCCGACTTCGACGACCAGGGCCCCGACGTCTACTCCGTGCAGTTCACGCTGGCCGTCGAAGGACCGCTGAACGCCGACCGTCTACGGGCGTCGTGGGAGGCGCTCCTCGACCGGCACGCGGCGCTGCGGGCGAGCTTCCACCGCAGGAAGACGGGCGAGGCGGTCCAACTCATCACCCGGAACGTGACGGTGCCCTGGCACGAGGTCGACCTGTCGGCGCAGGCGGAGCCCGTACGCTCGGCCCGCGCCGAGCGACTGGCCGCGCGGGAAAGGGCGGAGCGCCTCGACCTGACGGTCCCGCCGCTGCTCCGGCTGCTGCTGATCCGCCTCGGCGAGCACCGGCACCGGCTCGTCGTCACCTCCCACCACCTCCTGATGGACGGCTGGTCGATGCCGGTCCTCCTCGGCGAGCTCTCGGAGGTGTACGAGGCGGGCGGCGACGCCTCCGTGCTCAAGCGGTCGGCTTCGTACGGGGACTACCTGGTCTGGCTGGGCCGGCAGGACAAGGAGGCGGCGCGTGCCGCCTGGCGTGCGGAGCTGGCCGGGGCCGACGAGCCGACCCTCGTGGCCCCGGCGGACCCGGGCGGGGCACCCGTGCTGCCGGTGCTGCCCGAAGAAGTCGTGGTGCGGCTCTCCGAGGAATCCACCCGGGCGCTGGCGGAGCTGGCCCGCGCGCAGGGCCTGACCGTGAACACGGTGATCCAAGGGGCCTGGGCGCTGGTCCTGGCGCGGCTCGCGGGGCGTACGGACGTGGTGTTCGGCGCGACCGTCGCGGGACGCCCCGCCGAACTGCCCGGCGTGGAATCGATGATCGGCCTGTTCATCAACACGCTGCCGGTACGCGTGCGCCTCGACGGCGGACAGTCGGTGGACCACATGCTGACGCGCCTCCAGGAGCGCCAGTCCGCACTCATCGCCCACCAGCATCTGGGACTTCCGGAGATCCAGAAGCTGGCCGGTCCCGGTGCCGTCTTCGACACGCTCGTGGTCTACGAGAACTACCCCACTCCGCCCACGGACCCCACCGCCCCCGACACCCCCGCCTTCACCGTCTCGCCGGGCCCCCAGGCGACCAACTACCCGCTGACCCTCGGCGTCCTCCTGGCCGACCACCTCGATGTCCGCTTCACATATCGGCCCGATGTGTTCGACCAGCGGGCGGTTTCCGAGCTGGGACAGCGGCTGATACGGGTGCTTGAGCAGATCGTGGCGGATCCGTCGGTGCCGGTGGGCCGGGTCGATGTGGTGGGCCGCGTGGAGCGTGAGCGGGTGGTGGAGGCGTGGAATGCGACGGTGGCGCCGGTGCCGGGGGCTTCGGTGTTGGAGTTGTTTGCCGGGCAGGTGGGGCTGCGGCCTGATGCGCCGGCCGTGGTCGACGGGGAACAGGTCCTGTCCTACCGGGAGTTCGGCGATAAGGCGGGTCGTTTCGCGGCGTATCTGGCGGGGTTGGGTGTGGGTCGGGGTGATCGTGTCGCGGTGGTGATGGAGCGGTCGGTCGATCTGTTGGTGGCTTTGCTGGGTGTGTGGAAGGCGGGTGCTGC
>NZ_JBSFTT010000098.1:0-5687 GCF_053591415.1 Streptomyces sp. NPDC003032
CGCCAATATCAGGCCCGCCTGAGTCACTACAAACGACGCGGACACAGCCCCTGAAAACTGCCCAGCACTCAGAACAAGCACCGTTGCAGTATTAGAATGCGCTTCTGTGCGGGGTGGATCGCCAGGGCGAGGTGGGGGCAACCAGCAGAATCATCGGCGGGCGGGGTATAGGGCTGGATGACTACACGGGACTGAGTCGCCCCGCTGCTTTCTGGAAGGGCCGCGATGAGCCGATGGAGGCGGGGCTGCGGGCCCGGCTTTGGGGTCGGGCCCGCAGCTCTTTAAGCCTGGTAGGGGTTGGTCGTGCGGGCGTCGCGGAGTGCGGTGGCCCACCAGGCGAGTTGGTCGAGCTGTCCCTTGGCTGCGGCTTCACAGGCGGTGTCGAACGGGCGGCCGTTGTCGTCGAAGCACTCGCGGATGTTGTGGAAGCTGACCGTGTTGCGGATGGTGTGGGCGTGGAGCTCGCCGAGGATCAGGCTGAGGTGCTCGGCGGCGCGGAGGCCACCGGAGATGCCACCGTAGGAGACGGCCGCGGCGGGCTTGGCCCGCCAGGCGGCGGGAACGAGGTCGATGGCGTTCTTGAGGGCGGCGGGGATGCTCCGGTTGTACTCCCCGGTCACCACCACGAACGCGTCGGCCTGCTCGATGCGTTCGTCGAACGCGGTCACTCGCGGGTCGGGGACGGTGAAGTCCATGACGGCGGGCAGGTCGGTGGTGGCCAGGTCGATGAGGTCGAGGTCCATGTCGGGGCGGGCACGGAGAATGTCGGTGTACCAGTTGGTGACGGTGGGGCCGATCCGGCCCACGCGGGTGCTGCCGGTGATCACCGCGACGCGCAGCGCCGGGGCGGGGGCGGCGGTCGACGGCTGGAGGGTAGTCATGAAGGGACTCCTGGTAGGTGAGGGCAGGGGCGGCAGGTTGCCGCCGCCTGGAAGGGTTTGCGGTCAGCGGGTGGGTTGGGGGGTGCGCGCGGGCTCGGGGGCGGGTGCGGGGCGGTGGTTGATGAGCGCCATGACGAGGAGCGCGGAGGCGGTGAGGATCGCGGCGCCGGCCCAGGTGGCGGTGGCGAAGCCGTGCGCCATGCCTGCGGTGCGGGCTCCGGGGTGGCCGCTGAGGTAGGAGGCGGTGGAGCTGGTGGCGATCGTGTTGAGCAGGGCGGTGCCGATCGCGCCGCCGATCTGCTGGCTGGTGTTGACCAGGGCGGAGGCGACACCGGTGTCCTGGGGGTCAACGCCTGCGTTAACCAGGCCGAAGACAGTGGTGAAGGCGGTACCGAGACCCAGGCCGAGCAGGAGCATGCCGGGCAGGACCACGGCCGCGTAGGAGGTGTGGGGGGTGATCTGGGCGAGCACGGCCATTCCGGCGGCGGCGACCAGGAGCGCGGGAGCCATCAGCGAGCGGGCGGGCAGGCGGGGGGCCAAGCGGGCGCCGATCTGGGTGGAGCCGGCCACTGTCGCCACTGACATCGGCAGGAACGCGAGTCCGGTCTGCAGCGGGCTGAAGCCCTTGACGACTTGCAGGTAGAACGTGATGAACAGGAACATCGCGAACATGCCCGCGACTGAGAGCAGCATCGCGAGGTAGGCGCCGCCGCGGTTGCGGTCCAGGACCACGCGCAGGGGAAGGAGAGGGGCCTTCACCCGCTGCTCCACCAGCACGAACACGATCAGCAGTACCAGCGCCAGGGCGAACAGCCCCAGCGCGCCGGCGGAGCTCCAGCCGTTCTGCTCGGCCCGGGTGAAGCCGAAGACCAGCGCGGCCAGGCCGCCGGTGGCCAGCACCGCGCCGGGCAGGTCGAGCCGTGCGGCGCGCGCGGTCGCGGTGGACCTGTCGGTGATGTAGGCCAGCGCGCCCACGACTGCGACGACGGCGAAGGCGATGTTGACCAGCAGCGTCCAGCGCCAGCCCCAGTACTGGGTCAGCAGACCGCCCAGCAGCAGACCGATCGCCCCGCCGCTGCCGGCCATGGCGCCCATGACACCGAACGCCTTCGCGCGTTCGCGGGTCTCGGTGAAGGTCAACGCGATCAGTGACAGCACGGCCGGGGCCAGCAGTGCGGCGAAGACACCCTGCAGGGCGCGGGCGCCGAGCAGCATCCCCGTGTTGACCGCGAGGCCGCCGAGGGCGGAGGCGGCGGCGAATCCCGCAGCGGCGGTGATGAAGACGGGCCTGCGGCCCCAGCGGTCGCCGATGCGTCCGCCCAGCAGCAGGAGCCCGCCGAAGGTGAGGGCGTATGCGGTGATCGTCCACTGCCTGCTGCTGTCGCCGAAGCCGAGCTCCCGCTGGGCGGACGGCAGTGCGATGTTCAAGATCGTGCTGTCCAGCACGATCATCAGCTGCGCGAGGCAGATGACCACCAGTGCCTTCCAGCGCCGGGGGTCTACCGGGACTTCTGTGCCGGACATCGGGCCTTCATCCTCTCCTCGAACTTACTTCCACGATGGAAGTAAACCTAAGGTATTTCCATCGTGGAAACAAAATCGGGTTAAGGTGGCCTCTCCGCAGTTCCGCCGACATGCCAGGAGTATCGGTGCCTGATCAGCCACCGCCCGGGACCGTCCCCGGCGCGCAGCCGCCCCCCGGCAACCCCTGGGGGGCAGAACCGTGGCAGGGGGGCTGGCTGATGAGCCGGCTCCGCGCTCACGACCGCGACTGGACCGACCTGCGCCGCCAGCACGCCGACCGGATGGGCCTGCATCCCACCGACGCCTACGCGCTCTACGAGATCGCCCTGCACGACCGGCAGAACCAGCCGCTGACCGCCACCCAGCTCAGCGACCGGCTCCGTCTGTCACCGGCCGCCACCTCGGCCCTGCTCAACCGGCTGGAGAAGGGCGGGCACATCCACCGCGGCCGTGAACACGACGACCAGCGGGTCGTCACCCTGCGCGCTACCGACGCCTCCAAACGCCGCGCCGAGGACTCCTTCGCCCCTGCCAACGCGGTCATCCAGCAGATGACCGACCGGTACCCGCCCGCACTTCGCCAGCAGATCGAGGCATTCTTCGACGACCTGCACGCCACGCTCCAAACGGCCCTGGCCGCGGATCACGCGACGGAAGCCGCTGCCTCGCCTGCCGATCACTCCCGCTAGCAACACCGGCTCATTGGCACCCGCACTGCGGCTTGGCCGCTGTCCGGCGCCAGACCAGGGCGGTGCCAAGGCGAACAACTCCGGTCGGTTCGTCGACCTGGCCGCGGCCGCAGTGATGCGTGGGAACCTCACCTTCGACAGGTCAAAGCCACTCGTAGATCGCAGCGACGAGAACGGTTGCTTCGAATCGGACCGCGAGCTTGTCGAACCTGGTGGCCACCGCCCGGTTGCGCTTGAGCCGGTTGATCCCGCACTCGACCGCGTGCCGGGCCTTGTAGTCCTCGCGATCAAAGGCCGGAGGCCGTCCGCCGGCCTTCCCCAGCCGTTTGCGGTGCGCGACCTGGTCGGCAGGCTCCGGGATCGTGCAGCCGATTCCCCGTTTTCGCAGGTAGGCCCGGTTGGCGCGGGAGGAGTACGCCTTGTCGCCCCGCACCCGCAGCGGGCGGACACGAGGACGGCCCACTCCGGTGCGCGGGACCCGGATACCTTCCAGCACGGCGGTGAACTGAGGGCTGTCACCACGCTGACCTGCGGTGACCAACAACGACAGTGGTCGATGACCTTGCTCACAGGCTAGATGGATCTTGGTTGTGAAACCGCCGCGGGACCGGCCCAGTCCGTGGTCTTCCGGCTCGGTGCGGGTTCCGCCGGGGGCTTCCTTCTGGGCCTTTCCGTCGCGGCGGGCACCCGCAGCGTGCTGATGGGCACGGCAGATCGTGGAGTCGACGTTGGCCTCCCACGTGATCAGCCCTGCCTCATCCGCGCGGGCCTGCAGCCGGGTCAGCAGCTCGGGCCAGGTGCCGTCACGCTGCCAGCGGCGGAAGAGCCCATAGACCGTCTGCCACGGCCCGTACTCTGACGGAAGATCCCGCCACGGAGCACCAGTCCGCACCCGCCACCGAATCCCGTCGATCAGCCTGCGTTGGCTCAACGGCGGCCGCCCCAACACCGCGACCGGCAGCAGCGGCTCCAGCACAGCCCACTGACCATCAGAAAGATCCCCTCGCCCCACACCGCGATCATCACAGCACAGGGCGAGCGACGTTAGGGCGTGTTTGAGATGTGGTCACAGCGGTTGCCGTATGAGGGCAAGTTTGGCAGCGGGGATCGGTTGACCTGCCACGAACGCGCCAGGGGCCGGGCCGCTGCCCGACCCCTGAGTCTGTCAGGAGTTGTTGCTGCTCGGGACGTAGATGGTTCCAGGCGGTGTGTTGTGCTCTGATCCAGGCGCGTGCGTCGGCCGGCGGGCCGCCGGGGCAGGTTTGTGTGGTGCGGGCGCGGGTGTAGGTGCGTTGCCAGGCCAAATCCCAGGGCGGGTTCCACCAGGGGTCGATCGCGGTCAGGGCCTGGTGGCGGGCGCTGGGGGTGGTGTCGCGCCGGGCTTGTTGGCGTTGGTCGTTGAGCCAGCGGCCCAGGGGAAAGCCGTCGTGGACGGTGGAGTAGGCCACGGCCAGGGTGTGGTGGATGTCGGCGTAGGCGCGGGCGTGCTTGAGGGCGGTTTCGGCGTAGGGGTTGAGGGGCCGGGTGCGAGCGGTTTCGCCGCCGAAGCGACCGTGTGCGCCCAGCTGCTCCAGACCGTGGCCCGCGGCGACAACCTCACCCTCGAAGACCAACTCCGGCACTGGTCCGAGGAACTCCGCCGCCGCTGACGAATCAGCCCGCCCACCCGATGTCACGGACCTCGATCGCACCGGCGTGCGGCAGGTACTGGATCCAGCAGCGCCGTCCGAACACCTCCCGGATCTCCTCCACCGAGCCCGGATCGCGGACATCGGCCACGCCCTCGGATCCATCCGCGCGACCTCCACAAGCGCCATCACTTCCCGCCGTGCCCGGTCGTCCGGCCACTGCGCCATGACCTCCACCGCGAGCTCCTCCACCACTACGCCGTACCGCATCCCGCACCCCCCTCGTGTGATCGACTCGGGCAGCAGCGTACGAAGGAACCGCTGATCGCGTTCCGGCCTGTGGATAACCCGCGCCCGCGCCGCTCAACGGCCGCGGAGCGCGGCGGGCGGCCCTTCCGGCGCGGCGCCGGGACGACGAAGCCTCCGGGGCTCAACCGGTCCCGGAGGCTTGTCTCTTGCTCCGCAGACCCGTTCAGCGAACGGGGCCCGTCGGCGTCACGCCACGGCGGCCTGCTTCGCCAGCGCCGCGAGCGGGGAGCGCCGGCCTTTCTCGACCGCACGCAGCTGCCCCCAGTCGACCTCGGAATGCGCGGCTGGCAGCGCGTCGACGTTGGCGCACCGGTAGAGCGCGACGTCGACGGCCCCGGCCCGCGAGGTGCCGAAGCGGACCTCGATCGACTGCGGCGAGCGGATCCAACCGAGCCGCACCACCCAGTCGAACTCCACCCTGCGCGTAGCCGACGGGTTCCCGGATTCCTGATGCCGTTCGGCCGGGAACCCGGTTGATGGCGCTTCTTGAATCTCCCCACTTGCTGCTAAGGGCTGGGGCAAACCTGCTCTGTTGATCTCCCCATCCATCGTGTGATCTTGCCCGGTGTGTCGTCGTATCTGGCGGTTGGTCCGGAAAGCCTGCGTGCGCTGGTTCGGCCTGCTCGGGGGCCTGGATGCTGACGCGGGAGGAAGAC
>NZ_JBSFTT010000099.1:0-5546 GCF_053591415.1 Streptomyces sp. NPDC003032
GTGGTGCCCCCCCCCCCCCCCTTCTTCCCGCCCGCGGGGGGGGGCGGGGGGGGGGGGCTCCCCCTCTACAGGGATCTCCGCATGAGTCCTGGGCACACGGAGGTGACCTTCACGAGCGGCGAACTGCGCGAGCCGCCTGGACGCCTCGCTGGAAGGCCGCTGACGCCTTCGCCGATACCTTCCCGACTCCCTTGGCCGCTGGGGCCGGCACCGGCCGCTCCACGGGCACCACACCCAGCTCGGACAGTCGCTGCTGCTGCTCTTCGCTGAGGGCGCTCCAGTTGTTCTTCTGCCGGTTGATCCACTTTTCGAGGTCGTCGCCGTCGAAGAAGATGCCGGGCGGGATGTCTGGCAAGGCGCCGTCGTGGTCGACGAGGTCGACGAGGATCCGGTAGTGCCGTTGCCAGTCGAGCGGCCACGGGCAGTTCCAGTCCGGGTCGATGTCGGTGAGCTGCTGCGCCCGCTGCTCGGCTCGTTCCGTGTCCTTGCCCAGGCCGCCCTTCCTGCGCAGGTTGGCCATGTGCTGTCCGACGGAGACCACGTCTTCGCCCTCGCCCCACACGGCGTCCTGACGCGGCGCGAGGTGCCCGTGGGCGCGCCGGTAGGAGCGCAGCGCGGCGAGCTTGGTCTCCCACGCCTCGTCCCCGGGTTCCCACACCATGCCTTCTTCGTCGAGCTGCGTCTTGCGGTGGTCCTCGAGGTCGCCGGCCCGCTGGGCGCGACGCTGCTGGTGGACCCACCGGCCGAGCGGGAAGACGGTGACGCCGAGTTCGACCTCGGTGTCGTACGGGACGGCGTACAGGCCCGTGATCTTGTTTTCGGCCCGCCACCGTCGCAGCGCCTGGTAGCCCTCCAGCCAGACCAGGGAGTCGGGCCGGTAGACGCGGGTGCGCAGGAACGCGGCGATGGTGGCCGGGTCGCGGGGGCCCGCGAAGTGCAGCAGCGCCGACTCGACCGCGGCCTCGCTCCCGTCCTGCTCCTCCTCGCCCTCACCGTCGGCCTCGGTGTCGCCGGGGTTGATGACGTTGCCGTCAGGGTCACGCCGCACGTGGGTACGCCGCCGCTCCTCGCCGCGGGTCAGGGCGCGCGAGGAGAGCTGCTCGACCAGGTGCTCGTCGTGCGATCGCAGCCCCTGCAGTACCGCGACGAGCGGCTTGTAGCTGTCGGAGGCGATCATGTTGTCCGGGTCCTCGCCCGGCTGCAGGAAGACGGGGACGATGATCCGGGCCACCTTGGTGGTGCCGTCGGGGTTCGGGCGCAGCGCCCGCCCGATGTTCTGCATGATCTCGACCTGAGAGCCGCGGGTGTCGGCGAAGCAGATCGCTTCGACACCACGCAGGCCGGTGATGTCGATTATCTAGAGGTAGTGGAGTACGAGGGACGTTTGTTCTGGCCGCGGCGGCATGGGCGCCGAGGTCGGATCCGTGCGGGTCTTGGGCTGAGGACGGCTCAGGTGCTTGCTGCCCGTGGGCGCGGGTACAGCCCGACTGCCTCTGGGGTGAATCGTTCGAGGCCGGTGACGCTGCTTGCGTAGCTGACGGAGATCTGAAGGCCCTTGATCTGGCTCAGCCTGCGCACCGAACTCGAAATCGCCCGGCAAGAAATCAAGGACCTCCGCGACGAGCGCGACCGGCTCCAGGCAGCCCTGCGTCACCAACTCGGCTCTCAGCTCGATGCCATCCACGCCGCTGACGCAGCGACCAGAGCAGACGAACTGACCGCCCGGAATCAGGACCTCACCCGCCAGCTCCAGGAGGCCTCCGCAGAGAACGTCACATGCCGCGCCCGCATCACCGCCCTCGAAGACGACCTGACAGCCGCCCGCACCAGCCTCCGCAGGATGATCCGTGACGAAAACCTTCGGTGAGCGATCACGGCAGCACCGCTGACCCAGGACGGAATCATGTCCAGCGCATTCCGATCGCGGACAGCTGCTCCATCCGCTCCGGGGTCAGCGTCGCGGCTCTGCTGCGCTGGTTGCTGACCCATGCCCCGAGCCGAAGCTCCCGCTCCTCCTGGTCTTCGCCGACGATCCGCTCGACGTGCTTCCTCGGCACTCGAAGGTGTCCCTCACGCTCGTAGAACTGCTTGGCGGCCTCGTAGTTCATCGCCCACTTGTCGGCCTGCGTACGGCGCGGCTTCGGCTTCTCGCCCTCGGTCGCGGGGGTAATCCCGAGGATGTGTTCGCACATCCACTGTTGGACGGTGGTGAGTTTGTCCCAGCCCAGCCGCTGGGCGCGCACCCACCGTCCGAGGTCTTCGCCCTGGTGTACGACCTCGCCCGGCTTGGTCGGCAGCTCGCCACCCTCATCCAGGTGCTGCCGGGTGAGGTGGAAGGCGCGCTGCCATTCCACTGGCCAGGTGGGGCACCAGGCGGGGGCGATGTCCTCCAGCTGCTCGCGCCGCTCCTCCGACAGTGCGCCGGCCGACGATCCGACCGGGAGCCCTTGGGCACGCCGTTGTTCGATCTCGGCGGCCTTTCGGGCGGCGGCCCGCGTGTTCTTCAGCCAGATCCCCACCTTCGCGCCCTGGTAGGTGGCGTCCAGCGGTGCCAGGAGGTGGCCTGCTTCGGCGGCCCATCCGCGTGCTGCGGCGAGGCCTTCCTCCCAGGCGACGTCGTAGTGCGACCAGACCATGCCGAGCTTCTCCAGCTGTGCGATGCGGTCGGCGTCCATGTCCCCGCGGGCGTAGAAGCGCCTCGCATCGGCGATCCATTGCCCCAGCGGAAACGCGGCGAGCGAGGCCGGCCACCCCTCGGCTTCCGCCTCCCGGCCCTCGGGGACGCGGTAGGTGAACGGCACTTTCAGGCTGCTGTGTTGGCGGGTGTAGATGGTGGCGGCTTCGATGCCGCGTCGCCAGTGCTGGTGTTCGGGGTTGAGGACGCGGAGGTTGATGAACGCTGCCAGCTGCGGGGGGTCGCGCGGTGTGGAGAACTTCAGCAGCTCCTGGGCTGGTGCCGAGAGGCGGTCGCTTCGGTCGCTCTCGGCTCCCTCGCCTTCCTCTCCGCTGCGGCTTTGAACGCCTCGGACACGGCTTGGTGCTTGTTGCTCGGCGAGCTGTTCCACGACCCGGGTGTCGTGCGCTCTGAGCGCTTCAAGCAGCTTCGCAAGGCCGCCGTACGCCCGGGAGGTGAGCATGTTGTCGGCCGTCTCTCCGGGCCCGAGCAGGACCGGCACGACGAGGGAGGCAGTCTTGCCTTCGCCGGGCTGCATGCGCAGGGCCCGGCCGACGGCCTGGACCAGGTCGGGCATGGAGCCGCGCACATCCGCGAAGTACACGGAGTCACAGTGGGATGTATCGATGCCTTCGCCGAGCACGCGAACGGACCCGAGGAACGTCTTCTCCACGACCGTGCCGTCAGCGGCGATTCCTCTGGAGAACTCGTTCAGGACGCGGCGCCGGTGGAGTGGCTTGTCCTCGCCGCACAGCCAGTTGGCCCAGATCGCCTTCGGGTACAGCTCCGGGTCGGCCGAGTGCAACTGCGCGGCGACGTCGGGGAGGCCGGCCGCGAAGGCTTCGGCCTCCTTCACCATGTGGTGGAAGACGAGCGTGCGCCGGAAGCCTTCCTCGGCTGACGCCTTCACCAAGGCGGTCTGCAGGGCGGCGAGGCGGGTCCCTCGCACCTGCTCGGAGCGCGCGTCCTCGCCCAGGAGCTGGGCGGCCTGGAGCTGGGTGTCAGTGATGTCCACGCACACCACCTGGTACGGCGCACAGATGCCCCTGTCGATCGCCTCCGACAACGTCAGGGTGAAACACCTGCTGCCGAACGGCGAGTTGGGGTCGTCTTCCATCGAAGCCACCAGCTCGCCCGGCGCGCCCTGCTCGGAGTCCTCGTCCAGCTGCCACAGCCGGGGAGTAGCCGTCATGTACAGCCGACGCAGGGCGGGGATCCGGGTGTTGTCGTGCACGACGGCCCACGGCTTCCCGATCCTGCCCGAAACTCGGTGCGCCTCGTCCACGACGATCAAGCTCCACCCCGGAAGGCCCCCCTGATGCGCCCGCTCCAGCGTGCCCAGACCGAGGCTGGCGTACGTGGCGAACACGGTGACCTTGTCCAGGTGGCGGGTCCACTCCACGAGCTCGTCCACGTCCGTGGTGTTCGGGAAGGACACATCCTCCCCTCGCAGGGACGACACCCCGATCACCGGGCCGCTACGACCGCCCTCACGCCACGCGGCCTCGGTCTGGGTGAGCAGGTCCAGCGAGGGCACGATGACGAGCACACGGCCCGCACGGAGCTCCTCCGCACTCCGGGTGGCCACGAGGGTCTTGCCGGATCCGGTTGCCATGACCACCTGAGTCCGGAGCCCGCGCTCGGGCACAGTCGATCTTGCAGGCAATTCGAGCGCACGGAGTACCGCATCCACTGCTTCTCGCTGATGAGGACGGAGCTCCTTCGCTGCCATTCCGATCTGCCTTCTCCTAGGGCCGGGCACGATTTCTTACAAGGCGGGGAACGGGAAATCCCGAGCGGTACACCTGGGTACGCCCCGGTGAGACCATCCGCGACAGGGGTGACGTAATCGATCAGCGCCAGCCTAAGACGCGTGATCCGAACCGGTCCTGATGCCTCACGGCTAGAGACCCAGTCCAGAGTCTATCTCAGATCTATTTTGAAGCACGCCACTCGGTGATATGCCCGGCCAGTTTCAGGGAACCCGGTTCAGACGATCGGAAACCCGGCATCCTCCACAGAGAAGGGCACATCGATGGAACACCAGCAGGCTGAGCACAGCGACCGGAGCGAGGGAATGTGCAAGGCGTGCGGGAGCAGGCCGGCCGTCCCGGCCGAAGGCGGGACGATGCTGTGCGAGCACTGCGCCACCGTGCTTGAACTGCCGGACCCCTCCGGGCTGGTCGAGGATGAGGGCGCTGCGGTCCGGCGCGCATTCGAAAACCGTGACGTGCGCCCAGAGCACCGACCGGGCAGTGCGGGATGACGAGGCCTCCTTGCAGCGGGTAGGCGGTAGACGTGGACGGCAAACAAGCCCAACAACACGAGCACAGCGAACAGCAGGCCCGTGCCCGAAGGGCCATGAGGACTTGGCGGTGGGGCAGATGGCTGGCCTTGTTCCTCACCATCAGCTGGGCGGTCGGCTGGGTGAGGGCACTCGTCAAGGGTGAGCAGGGGTGGCCCCTGGTGAGCACTGCCATCTGGGCGGCGGTGACCGTGCGAGGCTTTATGACCCACCACCAGATCAAGACCACAACCCTGCCGGCCATCACCCGCCGCTCCTAGCCAGCCCGGCCCGCGACAGCGGGCCGAAGGGACTGCAGGCGCAGCCGGAAGGACCGTCAGGCGGGGGAGCGCGGCGGACCCGCCGTACCGGGGTCGGAGCGAAGCGGAGGCCCCGGCAGGGAGATGAAGTCCCCCGCTCCGGGAGCGCAGCGGACGGAGCATCAACCAGACTGCGCAGCAGTCGGGTTGAGCGGGACGCGCAGCGTCCCGCCAGCGCTTCCGCGGAGCGGAAGCGCAACACTCGCGCGCAGCGCGGGTGTTCGCTTGCACATCGCGCAGCGATGTGGTACCCGCGGAGCGGGTACCA
>NZ_JBSFTT010000100.1:0-5344 GCF_053591415.1 Streptomyces sp. NPDC003032
TCCGGCGACGGAACGTCCACATGCAACGTCTTCGGCAGCACACCGTGCCGCAACGCCATCACCGTCTTGATCAGCGAGGCGGCGCCGGCCGCGGCCTGGGCGTGGCCGATGTTCGACTTCACCGAGCCCAGCCAGAGGGGGTCGCCCTCGCGCTCCTGTCCGTACGTCGCGAGGAGCGCCTGCGCCTCGATGGGGTCGCCGAGCTTCGTCCCCGTACCGTGCGCCTCCACCGCGTCCACGTCCGACGGGGACAGGCGCGCGTCCGCCAACGCCGCGCGGATCACCCGCTGTTGGGAGGGGCCGTTGGGTGCGGTCAGGCCGTTGCTTGCGCCGTCCTGGTTGGCGGCGGTGCCGCGTACCACCGCGAGGACACGGTGGCCCAGGCGGCGGGCGTCAAAGAGGCGTTCGAGGAGCAGCAGGCCCGCGCCCTCCGACCATCCGGTGCCGTCCGCCGCCGCGGCGAAGGACTTGCAGCGGCCGTCGGGGGCCAGGCCGCGCTGGCGGCTGAACTCCGTGAAGATCGCCGGCGTCGACATGACGGTCACACCGCCCGCCAGGGCGAGGGAGCACTCGTCCTGGCGCAGCGCGTTCGCGGCCAGGTGGAGGGTGACCAGGGAGGACGAGCAGGCCGTGTCGACGCTGACGGAGGGACCCTCCAGGCCGTAGACGTAGGAGAGGCGGCCGGAGGCGACGCTGGTCGAGTTGCCCGTCATGAGGTAGCCGTCGAGGCCCGCGGGGACGTTGGTCGTCAGGGGCATGTAGTCCTGCGGCATGACGCCGACGAACACGCCGGTGCGGCTGCCGCGCAGCGTCTCCGTGTCCAGGCCCGCGTGTTCGAACGTCTCCCAGGCGGTCTCCAGGAGCAGCCGCTGCTGCGGGTCGGTGGCCAGTGCCTCGCGCGGCGAGATGCCGAAGAACTCCGCGTCGAACCGGTCGGCGTCATGGACGAATCCGGCCTCCCGCACATAGGAGGTGCCCGGCCGGTCGGGGTCCGGGTCGTAGAGGCCTTCGAGGTCCCAGCCGCGGTTGTCCGGCCAGTCGGTGACGGCGTCCGTGTGGCCTGCGACGAGGTTCCACAGGTCGTCGGCCGAGCGCACGCCGCCGGGGAACCGGCAGGCCATCCCGACGATCGCGATGGGTTCGGGGCGGCGGGACTCGGCGGCCCTGAGCTTCTCCCTGGTCTCGTAGAGGTCGGCCGTGACCCACTTCAGGTAGTCGACGAGCTTCTGTTCGTCCGCCATGGTGCTCAGCCCCCTTGCCGGGACCGGCCCAGCTCGTTGTCGATGAAGTCGAGGATCTCGTCGGGCGTTGCCGCGCCGAGGGTGTCGGCGACGGCCTCGGCCGGTGCGGGTGTGTCGGTGAGGCGGGCCAGCATCGTGCGCAGCCGGTCGGCGATTCCCGCGCGGGTGTCGGCGTCGGGGAGCGCGGCGGTGAGTGCGCCGTCGAGCCGGTCGAGTTCGGCGAGGACGGACGGGGCGGGGGCCGCCGGTTCGTCGGGGGCGAGCAGGGTGCTCAGTCGGCGGGCGAGCGCCGCCGGGGTGGGGTAGTCGAAGACGAGGGCCGGTGGCAGGCGCAGGCCGGTCGCGTGGGTGAGCCGGTTGCGCAGTTCGATCGCGGTGAGCGAGTCGAAGCCGAGGTCCTGGAAGGTCTGGTCGCCGCCGATCGTCCGGGCTCCGTGGTGGCCGAGGACGGTGGCGGCGTGGTCGCGCACGAGGTCGAGGAGCAGCCGTTCGCGTTCCGGTCCCGGCCTGCCGCGCAGTTCGGGTACGAGGGGCGGGGTGCCGTCACCCGGCCCGGCGGGGGCCGGTGCCGCGCCGGCCTGTGTCGCGGTGGGCGGGGCGGCGGGTGTCACAAGGGTGCGCCACAGGGGCGAGAGGCCGTTCCGGTGGGCCGGGCCGCGCAGGCGTGTGGTGTCGATCCGGGCCGCGAGGACCGCGGGCGCGTCCAGGTCGCGGCCCGCGTCGAGGAGCGCCAGGGCGTGCGGTGCGGGCATGGGCCGGGCGCCGTCCCTGGCCAGACGGGCGCGGTCGCTCTGCTTCAGGGCGCCGGTCATGTCGCTGGCCGTCTCCCACCAGCCCCAGGACAGGGAGGTCGCAGGCAGGCCGTGGGCGCGGCGGTGGCAGGCGAGGGCGTCGAGGAACGCGTTGGCGGCGGCGTAGTTGGCCTGTCCGGGCGCGCCGAGCAGAGCGGCGGCGGAGGAGAAGAGCACGAAGGCGGACAGCTCCAGCTCTTCGGTCAGCTCGTGGAGGTGGAGCGCGGCGTCCAGCTTGGGCCGGGTCACGGTGTCGAGCTGCGCGCGGCCGAGGGAGTCCAGCGTGCCGTCGTCGAGTACGCCCGCGGTGTGTATGACGGCGGTCAGGGGGTGGGCGGCGGGGATGTCGGCGATGACGGCGCGCAGGGCTTCGCGGTCGGCGGCGTCGCAGGCGGTGAGGGTGACGTGGGCGCCGCGGGCGGTGAGCTGGTCCCGCAGTTCGGCCGCCCCGGGCGCGTCGGGTCCGCGCCGGGAGAGCAGCAGCAGGTGCCGCGCGTGATGGACGTCGGCCAGGTGCCGGGCGACGAGGCCGCCCAGGGTGCCGGTGCCGCCGGTGATCAGGACGGTGCCCTCGGGGTCGAGCGGGGTGGGGATGCTCAGGACGACCTTGCCGGTGTGGCGGGCACGGCTCATGTGCCGGAACGCCTCGGAGGCGTGCCGGATGTCCCAGCCGCGCACCGGCGGCGGTGCCAGCGTGCCTTCGTCGAGGAGTCGTACGATCTCGGCGAGCAGGGCGCCGAGCCGTTCGGGCCGCGCGTCGCCGAGGTCGAAGGCGCGGTAGTCGACGCCCGGGTGGCCGGTCGCGATCCGCTCGGGGTCGCGGATGTCGGTCTTGCCCATCTCGGCGAACCGGCCGCCGCGTGGCAGCAGCCGCAGCGACGCGTCGACGAACTCGCCGGCGAGGGAGTTCAGTACGACGTCCACGCCGCGCCCGCCGGTGCTCGCCAGCAGCCGGTCGGCGAAGTCCAGGGACCGGGACGAGGCGATGTGGTCCTCGGCGAGCCCGGCGTCCCGCAGGGCCGGCCACTTGCCGGTGCTGGCGGTGCCGTACACGTCGGCGCCCCAGTGGCGGGCCAGTTGCACGGCGGCCGTGCCGACGCCGCCCGTCGCGGCGTGGACGAGGACGGACTCGCCGGGGACGAGACCTGCGACGTCGGCGAGACCCACGTACGCGGTGAGGTACGCGACGGGGACGGCGGCGGCCCGTTCGAAGGACCAGCCGTCCGGGATCGGCACGAGGACGCGCCGGTCCGCGACCGCGAGCGGCCCGAACGCGCCGGGGAGCAGGCCCATGACGCGGTCGCCCACGGCCAGGTCGGTGACCTCGGGCCCCACCTCCACGACGACGCCCGCGCCTTCGCTGCCGAGGCCGGTGTGCGGGGCGGCGGTGCCGGTGTGCGGGGCGGCTGGTCCGTCGCCGCGCTCGGGGTTCAGGTCCGGCAGGGCGCCGAGGCCCATCATCACGTCACGGAAGTTGACGCCCGCGGCCCGTACGGAGACCCGTACCTCCCCTGCCCGCAGCGGCCGTTCGGCCTCCGGGTGCGGCACCAGCGCGAGGTCGAGGGACCCGTCGGTGGCGGCGAGGCGCCAGGCCCGGGAGCCGGGCGGACGCAGCAGTGTGCTGCCCGCGTCGGCGCGGGTGAGGCGGGGCGCGAGCAACTGGGCGCCGCGCAACACGAGTTGTGGCTCGTCGGCGGCGAGCACGGCGGGCAGGGCCCTGGCCGAATCGGCCTCGTCGTCGGAGTCGACGTCCAGGAGCAGAAATCGCCCGGGATGTTCGCTCTGCGCCGACCGCACGAGCCCCCAGAGGGCGGCGTGCGTCAGGTCCAGTACGTCCTCGCGGGGTCCCGCCGCGATGGCCCTGCGCGTCACCACGAGCAGCCGCGCCGCCGCGCACCGCTCATCGGCGAGCCACTCCTGGAGGGTCGCGAGGACACGAGCGAGCACTTCACGCGCCCGGTCGCCCTGGCCTCCACCGCCGACCGCGCGCCGGTCGTCGCCTTCGACGTCACCGCCGTCGGGCTGCGCCGAGCAACGGAGGATGACGACGTCGGTCTCGGGCGCCATGTCGCCGAGGAGGCCACCGAGCGGGCGACCGGGCTCCAACTCGGCGGTTACGGACGCCAGTTCAGCGGGGGATGACGCTACCGGCACCCATTCGACGGGGTAGAGCGAGTCGGCCACCCGGTCCGCCGCCGCGCCCGTGGTGGACAGCGCGTCGGGGCCGAGCGGACGTAACGTCATCGACTCGGCCCGGAGCACCGGCCGGCCCTCACTGTCGGCGAGCGCGAGCGTCACCGCGCCCTTGCCGGTGGCGGCCATGCGGATACGGACCTCGTGGGCGCCGCCGCGCAGCAGGGAGACGCCGCTCCAGGAGAAGGGGAGCCACGTGCCGTCGGCGGGCAGGATGTCGCCGGTCGCGGCGGCGTGCAGGGCGCCGTCGAGGAGCGCCGGGTGCATGCCGTACGAGGATGCCGTGCGGGCCGCTTCGGGCAGCGCGGCCTCCGCGAACACCTCGTCGCCGCGGCGCCAGGCCGCTCGTACGGCTTGGAAGGCGGGGCCGTAGGTGTAGCCGCGCGCGGTCAACTCCTCGTACATGCCCGCGACTTCGACCGGCTCGGCGCCCGGGGGCGGCCAGGTGGCGAG
Organism: Streptomyces sp. NPDC003032; assembly: GCF_053591415.1. Classification (NCBI taxonomy): domain Bacteria; kingdom Bacillati; phylum Actinomycetota; class Actinomycetes; order Kitasatosporales; family Streptomycetaceae; genus Streptomyces; species Streptomyces sp. NPDC003032. The sequence goes on from NZ_JBSFTT010000100.1 coordinate 4,679, forward strand.
GTCGCCGAAGGCTGAGGGCGAGGGGGGCGAGGGGTCGGTCGCCGGGGCCGCGGAGAGCGTGCCGCTCGCGTGGGTCGTCCAGGGGCCGTCCTCCTTGTCGTCCGTCCGCGAGTGGACGGCGACGGCGCGTCGGCCGGACTCGTCGGGGGCGCCGACCGTCACCTGCACGCGCACGCCGCCGTGCTCGGGGACGGCGAGAGGGCTCTGCAGGGTCAGTTCCTCCAGGTGACGGCACTCGGTCTCCTGCCCGGCGCGCAGGGCGAGTTCGACGAACGCCGTGCCCGGTACCAGGGCCACTCCACCGACAGTGTGGTCGGCCAGCCACGGCTGGGTGTGGTGCGACAGGCGGCCCGACAGGACAAGGCCGCCGCTCTCCGCCAGCCGCACCACCGCCGTCAACAGCCCGTGTTCGGCGGCGTCCAGCCCGGCGCCTTCCAGGTCAGCGCCCGGGTCCGCCTCCACCCAGAAGCGGCGGCGCTGGAAAGCGTAGGTGGGCAGTGCCACGGAGCGGCCGTCGCGCCCTGGGCAGAACGCCTTCCAGTCGACCGGTACGCCCGCCACCCACGCGTGTGCCACGGCCTCCACCGCCGTACGCACCTCGTCCCGGTCCCGGCGCATCGCCGGAACCAGCACCATCTCCGGCGCCTCATCAGCCACACACTCCGC
>NZ_JBSFTT010000101.1:0-5217 GCF_053591415.1 Streptomyces sp. NPDC003032
GGGTGAGTACAAAGGAAGCGTCCGTTCCTTGAGAACTCAACAGCGTGCCAAAAGTCAACGCCAGATATGTTGATACCCCGACTCACTTCGGTGAGTTGAGGTTCCTTTGAAAAAGTCCTGTACGGCTTGTCCGTGCAGGCGACACAGCGAGGACGCTGTGAACCGGGAGATTATTCCTCTCCTTGGTTCCGCTCTCGTGGTGTTCATCCCGATTACGGGAAAACATTCACGGAGAGTTTGATCCTGGCTCAGGACGAACGCTGGCGGCGTGCTTAACACATGCAAGTCGAACGATGAACCACTTCGGTGGGGATTAGTGGCGAACGGGTGAGTAACACGTGGGCAATCTGCCCTGCACTCTGGGACAAGCCCTGGAAACGGGGTCTAATACCGGATGACATCCCCTCTCGCATGGGAGGGGATTGAAAGCTCCGGCGGTGCAGGATGAGCCCGCGGCCTATCAGCTTGTTGGTGAGGTAGAAGCTCACCAAGGCGACGACGGGTAGCCGGCCTGAGAGGGCGACCGGCCACACTGGGACTGAGACACGGCCCAGACTCCTACGGGAGGCAGCAGTGGGGAATATTGCACAATGGGCGAAAGCCTGATGCAGCGACGCCGCGTGAGGGATGACGGCCTTCGGGTTGTAAACCTCTTTCAGCAGGGAAGAAGCGAAAGTGACGGTACCTGCAGAAGAAGCGCCGGCTAACTACGTGCCAGCAGCCGCGGTAATACGTAGGGCGCAAGCGTTGTCCGGAATTATTGGGCGTAAAGAGCTCGTAGGCGGCTTGTCACGTCGGTTGTGAAAGCCCGGGGCTTAACCCCGGGTCTGCAGTCGATACGGGCAGGCTAGAGTGTGGTAGGGGAGATCGGAATTCCTGGTGTAGCGGTGAAATGCGCAGATATCAGGAGGAACACCGGTGGCGAAGGCGGATCTCTGGGCCATTACTGACGCTGAGGAGCGAAAGCGTGGGGAGCGAACAGGATTAGATACCCTGGTAGTCCACGCCGTAAACGGTGGGAACTAGGTGTTGGCGACATTCCACGTCGTCGGTGCCGCAGCTAACGCATTAAGTTCCCCGCCTGGGGAGTACGGCCGCAAGGCTAAAACTCAAAGGAATTGACGGGGGCCCGCACAAGCAGCGGAGCATGTGGCTTAATTCGACGCAACGCGAAGAACCTTACCAAGGCTTGACATATACCGGAAAGCATCAGAGATGGTGCCCCCCTTGTGGTCGGTATACAGGTGGTGCATGGCTGTCGTCAGCTCGTGTCGTGAGATGTTGGGTTAAGTCCCGCAACGAGCGCAACCCTTGTTCTGTGTTGCCAGCATGCCCTTCGGGGTGATGGGGACTCACAGGAGACTGCCGGGGTCAACTCGGAGGAAGGTGGGGACGACGTCAAGTCATCATGCCCCTTATGTCTTGGGCTGCACACGTGCTACAATGGCAGGTACAATGAGCTGCGAAGCCGCGAGGCGGAGCGAATCTCAAAAAGCCTGTCTCAGTTCGGATTGGGGTCTGCAACTCGACCCCATGAAGTCGGAGTTGCTAGTAATCGCAGATCAGCATTGCTGCGGTGAATACGTTCCCGGGCCTTGTACACACCGCCCGTCACGTCACGAAAGTCGGTAACACCCGAAGCCGGTGGCCCAACCCCTTGTGGGAGGGAGCTGTCGAAGGTGGGACTGGCGATTGGGACGAAGTCGTAACAAGGTAGCCGTACCGGAAGGTGCGGCTGGATCACCTCCTTTCTAAGGAGCACTTCTTACCGATCCCTTCGGGGTGAGGTCAGAGGCCACTACGTCGGCAAACGATCGACGGTGGTTGCTCATGGGTGGAACGTTGACTACTCGGCGCACTTGACCGTCTTGTCCTGCGAGTACTGCTCTTTTGAGTGTGGAAAGCTGAGGGAAGCGGTGAGGGTGTCGGGCACGCTGTTGGGTATCTGAGGGTACGGGCTGTTGCAGCCTGTCCTTCGGGATGCCGACCCCAGTGCACTTGCTGTATGTCAGCAGGGTGATGGGTGGTTGGTCGTTGTTTGAGAACTGCACAGTGGACGCGAGCATCTGTGGCCAAGTTTTTAAGGGCGCACGGTGGATGCCTTGGCACCAGGAACCGATGAAGGACGTGGGAGGCCACGATAGTCCCCGGGGAGTCGTCAACCAGGCTTTGATCCGGGGGTTTCCGAATGGGGAAACCCGGCAGTCGTCATGGGCTGTCACCCGCTGCTGAACACATAGGCAGTGTGGAGGGAACGCGGGGAAGTGAAACATCTCAGTACCCGCAGGAAGAGAAAACAACCGTGATTCCGGGAGTAGTGGCGAGCGAAACCGGATGAGGCCAAACCGTTTACGTGTGATACCCGGCAGGGGTTGCGTATGCGGGGTTGTGGGATCTCTCTTTCACAGTCTGCCGGCTGTGAGGCGAGTCAGAAACCGTTGATGTAGGCGAAGGACATGCGAAAGGTCCGGCGTAGAGGGTAAGACCCCCGTAGTCGAAACATCAACGGCTCGTTTGAGAGACACCCAAGTAGCACGGGGCCCGAGAAATCCCGTGTGAATCTGGCGGGACCACCCGTTAAGCCTAAATATTCCCTGGTGACCGATAGCGGATAGTACCGTGAGGGAATGGTGAAAAGTACCGCGGGAGCGGAGTGAAATAGTACCTGAAACCGTGTGCCTACAAGCCGTGGGAGCGTCGCGTGCAGCACTTGTGCTGTACGTCGTGACTGCGTGCCTTTTGAAGAATGAGCCTGCGAGTTTGCGGTGTGTTGCGAGGTTAACCCGTGTGGGGAAGCCGTAGCGAAAGCGAGTCCGAATAGGGCGATTCAGTAGCGCGCTCAAGACCCGAAGCGGAGTGATCTAGCCATGGGCAGGTTGAAGCGGCTGTAAGAGGTCGTGGAGGACCGAACCCACCAGGGTTGAAAACCTGGGGGATGACCTGTGGTTAGGGGTGAAAGGCCAATCAAACTCCGTGATAGCTGGTTCTCCCCGAAATGCATTTAGGTGCAGCGTCGTGTGTTTCTTGCCGGAGGTAGAGCACTGGATAGGCGATGGGCCCTACCGGGTTACTGACCTTAGCCAAACTCCGAATGCCGGTAAGTGAGAGCACGGCAGTGAGACTGTGGGGGATAAGCTCCATGGTCGAGAGGGAAACAGCCCAGAGCATCGACTAAGGCCCCTAAGCGTACGCTAAGTGGGAAAGGATGTGGAGTCGCACAGACAACCAGGAGGTTGGCTTAGAAGCAGCCACCCTTGAAAGAGTGCGTAATAGCTCACTGGTCTAGTGATTCCGCGCCGACAATGTAGCGGGGCTCAAGCGTACCGCCGAAGTCGTGTCATTCCAGCATAGAGGGCCAACGCCTGCTGGGATGGGTAGGGGAGCGTCGTGTGCCGGGTGAAGCTGCGCCGGAAGGCAGTGGTGGACGGTTCACGAGTGAGAATGCAGGCATGAGTAGCGATACATACGTGAGAAACGTGTGCGCCGATTGACTAAGGGTTCCTGGGTCAAGCTGATCTGCCCAGGGTAAGTCGGGACCTAAGGCGAGGCCGACAGGCGTAGTCGATGGATAACCGGTTGATATTCCGGTACCCGCTGTGAAGCGTCAAACATCGAGCCCATTGATGCTAAGGCCGTGAAGCCGTTCCGGACCCTTCGGGGAAAGGAAAGTGGTGGAGCCGCCGGACCAAGGTGGTAGTAGGTGAGTGATGGGGTGACGCAGGAAGGTAGTCCAGCCCGGGCGGTGGTTGTCCCGGGGTAAGGGTGTAGGCCGTGCGGCAGGTAAATCCGTCGCACATTAAGGCTGAGACCTGATGCCGAGCCGATTGTGGTGAAGTGGATGATCCTATGCTGTCGAGAAAAGCCTCTAGCGAGTTTCATGGCGGCCCGTACCCTAAACCGACTCAGGTAGTCAGGTAGAGAATACCGAGGCGTTCGGGTGAACTATGGTTAAGGAACTCGGCAAAATGCCCCCGTAACTTCGGGAGAAGGGGGGCCATCACCGGTGATCGGATTTACTCCGTGAGCTGGGGGTGGCCGCAGAGACCAGCGAGAAGCGACTGTTTACTAAAAACACAGGTCCGTGCGAAGCCGTAAGGCGATGTATACGGACTGACGCCTGCCCGGTGCTGGAACGTTAAGGGGACCGGTTAGTGCACTTTCGGGTGTGCGAAGCTGAGAACTTAAGCGCCAGTAAACGGCGGTGGTAACTATAACCATCCTAAGGTAGCGAAATTCCTTGTCGGGTAAGTTCCGACCTGCACGAATGGCGTAACGACTTCTCGACTGTCTCAACCATAGGCCCGGTGAAATTGCACTACGAGTAAAGATGCTCGTTTCGCGCAGAAGGACGGAAAGACCCCGGGACCTTTACTACAGTTTGATATTGGTGTTCGGTTCGGCTTGTGTAGGATAGGTGGGAGACTGTGAACTCGGTACGCCAGTATCGGGGGAGTCGTCGTTGAAATACCACTCTGGTCGTGCTGGATGTCTAACCTCGGTCCGTGATCCGGATCAGGGACAGTGTCTGATGGGTAGTTTAACTGGGGCGGTTGCCTCCTAAAGAGTAACGGAGGCGCCCAAAGGTTCCCTCAGCCTGGTTGGTAATCAGGTGTTGAGTGTAAGTGCACAAGGGAGCTTGACTGTGAGACCGACGGGTCGAGCAGGGACGAAAGTCGGGACTAGTGATCCGGCGGTGGCTTGTGGAAGCGCCGTCGCTCAACGGATAAAAGGTACCCCGGGGATAACAGGCTGATCTTCCCCAAGAGTCCATATCGACGGGATGGTTTGGCACCTCGATGTCGGCTCGTCGCATCCTGGGGCTGGAGTCGGTCCCAAGGGTTGGGCTGTTCGCCCATTAAAGCGGTACGCGAGCTGGGTTTAGAACGTCGTGAGACAGTTCGGTCCCTATCCTCTGTGCGCGTAGGAATATTGAGAAGGGCTGTCCCTAGTACGAGAGGACCGGGACGGACGAACCTCTGGTGTGCCAGTTGTCCTGCCAAGGGCATGGCTGGTTGGCTACGTTCGGAAAGGATAACCGCTGAAAGCATCTAAGCGGGAAGCCTGCTTCGAGATGAGTATTCCCACCCCCTTTGAGGGGTTAAGGCTCCCAGTAGACGACTGGGTTGATAGGCCAGATCTGGAAGCCCGGTAACGGGTGGAGGTGACTGGTACTAATAGGCCGAGGGCTTGTCCTCAGTTGCTCGCGTCCACTGTGTT
>NZ_JBSFTT010000102.1:0-4738 GCF_053591415.1 Streptomyces sp. NPDC003032
GATCAGGGCGGCGCTGCATCTGCGTGACCCGAACACACCCATCCACTTGCTCGATGCCCGCTCCCGTGACGACGCGCGCGGTGCGCTGCTCTCGCTTCTGGACATGCTCATCACCAACGCCGGGGTTGCGGCGACCGTCACCTCATCCGCGGCGCCGCTCGTCCGGACCGAAGACCCCGTTGCTTGACGTCCAAGGTGCCCGAGCATGGCGGCGCCACCGCGGTCTCGTGCGACTACGGCCCGCTGGGCCGTTAGCCTGTCGATATGTCAGAGCGTGTCATGCCCGGTCGTACGGACGGCCTGATCACCCTGAGTGCCGCGGACGCTCTGTGGGCCGAGCTGACGGCTGACAGCGCTGTACCGACGGCCTTTGGGGCGTTCACCTGCTCTCCTGCTCATGCCCGGGCGGGGCACGTCCTGCTCGGCGGCCATGTGGTGGCAACGGTGAGGGCGAACGGCGGTCAGTGGAGCGTGCACGAGGTCGAGGTGCGCCGGGCAGCCGCGGAACTGAATGCGGTGGGGATGGACCGCCACGACCTGATCCGCATCGGTCCGTTCCGTGGGACGCGGGGGCAGGAGTACAACGAGGAGACGCCCCTGCGTTGGCGCCGGCGCATCGCGGAGGAACTGCAGGAGCTGGGCGGCCCCGAGCGGGCAGCACGACGTGAAGCCGGCCGGTCGAACCATCTGGCGGGGATCGACTGGCGACAGATGCTCGTGGAGCGGCACCGCGACCAGACACAGCGCACGTGGTGGCTGCCGCGCGCTGTGGTCAGGCTGCTGGATGCGGCCGAGCACAACGAAACGCAGTGGCTGCAAGCCGCACGGGCCCGCCAGGCAACCGCAGCCGTCGGACCGCCCGCACGCCCCCATCAGGCCCAAGGCGCCGATGGCCGGCAGGTGACGAGCCCCCAGGGCCCCGTCACCTCACTGCGCCCGTACAACAGAGAGCTGGAAGGTCAGCTGTACTCGGTGCTCAGCAAGAAGCCCGATGCCGCCCGCAGGGTGGCTGGTTGGGCGTGCGCCGTCTGCCGCACCGCGCCCGCCGACGTCCTCGACCACTGCCACGAACACGGCTACGTCCGCGCCCCGTTAACCGAACTAACTCGTGAGTTCTTGCAAGTCAGAGGGCCTTTCCGCTAGCTTCTCGGGATGCTTCAAGGTGATGTCCCCGACCGGGACTTGACGGCCTTTGCCCTGCCCGAGTTAGGCAGGCTGCACGAGACCGGCGATCAGTGGGCGCCGTACCAGTTGCTCGACCAGGATGGCGTTGTTGTCGACCCCGTCCGCGTCTTCTTCGCCGAACTGCAGGCAGAGGACAAACCTGCCTCCACGGTCCGCTCATATGGCATGGACCTGCTGCGCTGGTGGCGGTTCCTGTGGGCTCTCGACATCGAGTGGAACCGAGCAACGCGTATGGATGCACGGGATTTCATTCGGTGGATGCAGATCGCGAACAAGCCCCAGCGCCTGCACTGGCGACACCGGAAGGCGGGCCACTCCGAGGAAACGACGCCGAAGCCGCGGACGACCCGAAAGAAAATCCCCCGGTACGCCGAACGCCATCACGGGCAAGGTCTCACCTGGCCCGCAGTACGCCGCGAGGACGCGCGCGCACTGCGAAACCGTGCTCCGCACGTTCTACGACTTCCACCGGGACGAGGGCACCGGGCCGATCATCAACCCGTTTCCGCTCGACCGCTCGCGTCGCAGCGGCCGCGCGAACGCCCACCACACGCCTGACCGGCCCTTTGCCCAAGAGCGGACAGGCCGCTACCGGCCGACCATCTCGAAACGTGCGCCCCGGCGCATCCCGGACGAGATGTTCAACGCGTTGTTCGCCGCCCTCCGGCACAACCGAGATCGCGCTCTACTGGCCTTCTGGGTTTCCAACGGGGCCCGCGCAGAAGAACTGCTCACCAGTCGGCAGCGCGATGCCCTCCCCGGACAGCAGTTGGTCGGCGTGATCCGAAAGGGATCCCGCGCCTACCAGCAGCTTCCTTGCTCAACCGACGCCTTCGTCTGGCTGCGCCTCTACCAAGGGGAAACACGGCGAGACGGCATCCCGCGGGGCAAGAACCTGCCGTTGTGGTGGACCCTGAGGCGGCCCTGGCGACCGCTGAACTACGACGCGGCGCGCGCGATGTTCAACCGGGCCAACGATCTCCTCGGGGCAAACTGGACGCTCCACGACCTACGCCACACCGCGTCCTACCGGCTCGCCCACGACCCCAACATGCCCCTGACCGACGTCCAATGGGTCCTCGGTCACGCGCATCTGACGTCCACACAGCTCTACCTTCCGGCCAGCCAAGACGAAGTGATCGAACGCGTCCGCGCCCATCATGCACGCCGGGCAGAGCAGCGTGACCGACCGCCCGCGCCACCGGCCCCCGGCTACAGCCCCGACTCACTGAAGACTCTCTTCGGGAACTCATGGTGATGAGCACAGAGACATTGCGCGCGCCGGCCGCCATCCGAGATGCACAGCCACTCGCCGGCGAGGCCCTCCGGGCCGCCAAGAAGCGTTTCCCGCCGCGGCCCTACGAGGACGCCTGGCCTGCCACCAGCCAGTCCTACGAAGAGGTCGTGGCCCGGCTGAACCGGCCTCCGTTACGGGCCGCGAGCGAGTCCACTCACTTCTACCGGCGCCGGGGCGCAACGCTGATTCTCCGATGGCTCCTGGACCAGCCGGGCGCCACCTGGCAACAACGATGGAACGCGACTTCCGCCGCAACCTCGACCGGGGCACAGTGGAACAAGCTCAACGCCAGCTGGGTCGGCTACGACGCGGCGAATGCGAACGGCATCCTGAACACGGGCCTGTTCGCCCTGGTCTGCGCCGATGTGCTCCGGCCATCGCTCCACTGGCAGCTCACCCGGACCTCGACCAATCTGCGTGCCATCATCTGCCAGTACCGTGACCCTGAGGGATTTGCCCGCCTTCAGGAGTTGGTGGGCCCAGAAGCGTGGTCCTCTCACCTCGGCATCCTCGCCAAGAACGTGCTGGTCAAACTGGTCATCGCCAAGGGTGGGGGTCTGGCCGACATCAATGTCGGAGACGCCATTGAGTACATGGAGGCGCATCGAGCTCAGCGGGCCACGTCGGGCGGTCAGAGCCTGTTCTACTTCTGGCTGAGGGACCTGGGTCACCTGCCGCCCGACGCGCCTGTGTCACTGAGGCTCCTGCACCGCACGTCCGGTCAGGTCTCGGTCGAGCAGCTCGTCGACCGCTACCGGCCCCAGTCCAAGCCCATCCGGGACCTGCTGGTCGAGTACCTCAAGGAACGCCAGCCCACCATGGACTACACGTCCTTGGAGGACGCGTCCCGGACGCTTGTGAGGAACTTCTGGCTGCAGATTGAGCGCATCCAGCCCGGCATCGACACACTCCGGCTGCCGCCTGAAGTCGTGAGCGCATGGAAGCAGGTCAGCCGGACGAAGGTCACACGCCGCCGGCTGCCGGATGGCACAGTCCATGAGGCGGTGACGGAGCGGGCCAACTACGGCAACCTCATGATCGGAGTTCGAGCCCTCCACCTCGACCTGGCCCACTGGGCCGTCGAGGAACCAGAACGCTGGGGCCCGTGGGTTGCTCCCTGCCCGGTCAGCGCCGCCGACGCCAGTACCTCCAAGCACGAGAAACGCCGCAAGGCCAAGATGGACCAGCGCACCCGCGAACGACTGCCCGCGCTGTCCACCGTCGTCCGCGCCGCTAAGGCGAACTGGACAGAGGCCCGTGAGGGGATGGACGCCCTGCAGGCCGCCCCACTCGGCGGCCAGTTCACGGTCAGAGGCAGAACCTACACGCGCCAGAAGAAGGACTCGTCGACTCCGTTCCGGGCCTACGACGAGTCCGGCCGACGCATCCATCTGGGACTGCTCGAGGAACGGGCCTTCTGGGCCTGGGCCACGATCGAATTCCTGCAGCACACCGGCGTCCGGATCGAGGAGATGCTGGAGGCCAGCCATCACGCCTTGATCCAGTACAAGCTGCCCACCAGCGGTGACATAGTGCCTCTGCTCCAAGTCGCTCCCTCGAAAACAGACGAAGAACGGCTTCTCCTCGTCAGCCCGGAATTGGCCGACGTCCTCAGCACGATCATCGCCCGCGTCCGTGACCCTCGAACAGGCGCGATCCCGATGCTGCCCAACTACGACGTCGCGGAGAAGATCTGGAACCCGCCGATGCCGCTGCTGTTCCAATGGACATACGGAGGCCAGCGCACACCGGTGTCCCGCCAACTGATCCGCAACGGTCTCAATGAGGTCCTGGAACGAACAGGGCTCACCGACTCCGCGGGCCAGCCCCTCGACTTCGCTCCGCACGACTTCCGCAGGATCTTCATCACCGACGCAATCCGCAGCGGCCTGCCGCCCCACATCGCGCAGGTCCTCGCAGGTCACTCCGACATCAACACCACGATGGGCTACAACAACCCTCGGGAATTGCATCAGACGGGCGAGAAGTCGCAGGTCGCAAGCTCAGGGCGACGGACTGACGAACTCCAACGCTACTACGAACGAACCGTCTGAGCAGGCATGTTGCCAGATAGATCCCGTCTGATGCATGATCTGCCCTCCAGAAGGGATGGTCTGGAGTGGTGCATCAGCAGAAGGTGGCCCTGGCCGGGGCTGCTCAGATGGAGCTCGTGTCCGGCGTGGTCCAACTGCGTCCGGAGGACGCGATGTTCGACGCAATGCTGCGGGGCTGGAGGGCTCAGCAGAAGTCGCGAGG
>NZ_JBSFTT010000103.1:0-4666 GCF_053591415.1 Streptomyces sp. NPDC003032
CATCGACGTCCTCGCACAGTTCTTCGACACGATCACCCGCCTGCCGCCCGACCAGATGGACGTCACCGTCCTGCGCTACCTGTGCGGCATCCCCGACCACGCCGTGCCGGGCATCGTGGGCCTGCCGCCGGCCATCACCCACACCCTGGACCACCACGCCCGAGGGGCCCTGGCCCAACTGCGCCCCGATCCCGACTCCCAGGAGTGATCACCCCGCTATGAGCACCGTCGACGCCCTCCTCGCCCAGTCGCTGCTGCTGCCCCAGCCTCACGTCCCCTCCGACGTCGTCGGCCATGACGAGCTGGATTACACCCGGCTCACCGAGGACTTCCTGCTGCGGGACGACGACGGACCCGACCTGGCCGACGACCGCTCCGCACAGAGCCTCACCGCCCTGTGCGAAGCGGTCGTCGCCCGCTGCACCATCGAGCAGTTCGCCGACTTCCTCACCGAACAGGTCCCCCAACCGCGCGCCGCCTGGATCCTCGGCTGCACCCTGCAGCTCGCCGGAGCTGACGACGGCGCCCGCTTCTGGTGGCAGTACGCCGCCGGCGCCGGCGACGTCCCCGCCGCCTCCTACTGCCTCTACCTGCAACACCTCGCCCGCGGTGACACCTACGCCGCTGCACTGTGGCAGGACCAGGCCGTCGTTCACCCCCCGCAAGACGGTGACATCGCCGACACCGCCGAACCCGCCCCGGCCTGCCAGGTGATGACCGCTGACACCAGCCTGGCCACGCTCCTGCGGGTCCTGAGCCGGCTCAGCCGCACGAGCCCGCGCACACAGGCGGCTCAGGCCGTCATCGAATTCGTAGCCGCTTCCGTGACCGCCAGCTACGACCAGCACCCCGACCTCGAGTTCCCGGTGCTGGGCCCCGAGTTCGCCGAACAACTGGTCATCGTCGTGGCGTCCCTGACTGACCGCCCCGACACTACTGAGACCGCGCCGGCCGAGGAACTGCCCAACCGGAGCGACTGCACCACCCGTCACCTTCCGGCGCCTGGACGCAGACAGGGCCCCGAGCGTTTGTTGGTGGAAGTCACCACCGGCGACCACGAAAGGGCCTCGGCTTGGGTGTTCTTCAAGGAAGCGGTCGCTGTCTGCTGGGAGAAGGCGACCGCCGCCGGCAGCGCGAACGGCACCGCTATGGCCTACTACCTCAAACGCTTCCGCACAGGGGCCGCCCTGGCGCGGTCTCCTGTCGCCCCCGCCCTCACGCCCAGCCCCACCTCATGCCGGTACGCCAGGCATCTGTCGGCTACAGTAGATCTTGAACTGGCCGCCACAACACGCGGCAGCCGGTGATGCGTTGGTGGTCCAAGGAAAGACGCCCCGCTTCCTGCGGGGAAATGCAGGTGCAAGGCCTGCCCGGCGCTCGATCAAAGGCCCGTACACGCCCAGCGTGTACGGGCCTCCTCGCGTTTACGGTCACCCGCGGTGTGGCACCATGCGGAGCGGCAGCCGCCGCTCGCCGATGCCCGCCGCAGCTCTGCCTTTCGGTACGCCCGAAGTGGCTGCGGATTGAGACGACAATCCCCGCGTGTGTAGCCCATGGCCGCGTCTTCTCGGCCACTTAGCCGTCGGTGTTCGGCGCGCGGGGTGCAACGGTCGTGTTCAGACAGATGGGCTCCGTGAAATTCCGGCCGTTTTGTGCCGATCTTGCATGAAGGCCATTTCATTTCACATGGAACGACTGTTCGAGGAAATCGCTGCGTGCCTTGGGGGTGACGTGTGCCAGATTGTGGGCCCCTCGTGGCCGCTGGGGTCTGCGAGGTCTGTCTTCCTGTGGGGGGAAGTCTTGACGCAACGCACTATGGGTGCGCGTGTTTCGCGTGCCCGGAAGAGAACAAGCCTGGCCACCGCCGCTGCTCTGGCCACCGGCGCTCTCACCCTGTCCTTGCTGCCGGCGACCGGTACTGCCGCGGCCGATGACCCAAGGTCGGCGTGGGGCAAGGACGCCCCGTCATTCGAGATGCCCGACGTGAAGGTCGGCACCAACAAGCCCGTCGCGCCGGAAGCCGAACACACGCCCTCGCCCGAGGTCGCGGCCTGGCGCGCGCAGCAGAAGAAGCGCGCCGAAGGGACAGAGCCGGTGTCGGCGTCCTCTCGCTCCGTCCAGGAAATCCCGACCCATGTACCCGAAGGGCAGGGTGACGTGCCGTGGCACCGGATCAGCAACTTCGCGATCACCGACGCGCTGACGGCCCGGATCAACTACTCCACGGGCAACTTGCTGCTGACGGCCACCGACTTCTCCATCGCCGGGGTCGGCCAGCAACTCACTCTGGCGCGTACCTACAACTCGCTGGACGCGCCCTGGGGCAAGGTCTCCCAGCGATGGTGGCAGCAGTACGAGCGCCACCTCCAGGTCCTTGAGGGCGAAGTGGTGCTGTACGACGCCTCCGGCGACACCCTGCGGTTCAAAAAGGCCGCGGACGGCTCCTTCACCACACCCAAGGGCTACTCCAAGGAGCTGAAGAAGAACGCCGACGGCACCTACACCGTCACCAACTGGAAGTCGCACACCAAGGACACCTACAACGAGCACGGCACCCTCACCAAGGTCACCGACAAGAACAAGGGCACCATCACTGTCACCCAACATGACAAGGGCGGCGAGCACCAGGGGTTCAAGCTGACCGAGACCCGCTCGGGCCGCTGGATCGACCTGCTCAAGACCGATGCCTCGCAGTGGCAGGCCAAGGACAACTCCGGCCGCACCGCCGTCATCGACCTCGACCCCGACGGCAACCTGCACAAGACCACCGACGCCGAAGGTAAAACCACCACCTTCGGCTACGACACCTCCAACCGCCTGACAAAGATCACCACAGCCGAGGGCCGCGTCACCGTCTTCACCTACGACAGCGCCAACCGCGTCACCTCCATGCTGCGCGCCACGGACTTCAACGGCTCCGGCCACACCGGCCCCACCTGGACCTACAAGTACAGTGCGGAGTCTCCGACAGCGGCCGGCACGACGACCGTCACGGACCCCGAGCAGCACGCCACGAAGTACAAGCACGACGGCGACGGCCAGGTCGACGAGGTCACCGACGCGCTCGGGCACAAGCGGTCCACGAAGTACGACACGAACCACAACGTCGACACCGCCACTGACGCCATGGGCACCGGCACCACGCCCGGCAACGTGACCGACTACGGCTTCAACACCCGCAACAACCTGGAGTCGGTGAAGTCGCCGACCGGCGGGAAGTCGGTCACCAGCTGGCAGACGATCGCCGGCGGAGACAAGCCCAAGGACTCCACCAACGCCGACGGCGAGAAGATGTCCTACACCTACGACACGGCCGGCAACACCAAATCGGTGGCCCAGACCGGCACCGGCGGCGGCCACGTCTCCTACACCTACAACCCCGCCACCCCCGACTGCGGCGGCTTCGAGGGCCAGCGGTGCACCGCCCAGACGAAGATGTCGTCCACAGACGGTGAAGACGTCCTTCACCTACGACGACAAGGGCAACCTCACCAAGGTGACCCCGCCCAAACCCCTGGGGCAGACCACCTACACCTACGACGCGTTGGGCCGCACCGAGACCCTCACCGACGGCCGCGGGGTGAAGAAGGTCTTCACCTACGACCACCTCGACCGCATCAAGACGGTCTCCACCCCCAACGGCACGGTCCGCTACTGGTACGACGGTGATGGCAACCTGCGCCAGCGCGACGACTCCACCGGCACGATCACCTACCAGTTCGACCCGCTCCAGCGCGAGACGATCCGCACCCTGCAGGACGGTTCCCAGACCCTGCTGGCCTACACGCCCGCGGGCAACGTCGACTACTACCAGGACCCGGCCGGCAAGACCGACTACACCTGGAACGAGGTCAACAAGCTCAAGGAGTTCAAGGACCCGGCGGGCAAGACCACCACGTACAAGTACAACAACAACGACGTCCGCACCCAGACCGCCTACCCCGGCGGCACCGTGCAGAGCGTCGACGTCGACAACTCCAGCCGCCCCAAGAACATCAAGGCCACATCCGGCAAGGGCACCCTGGTCGACCTCACCTACACCTACGGCTACGGCACCGATGCCAAGACCGACGGCGACAAGATCCGCACCAAGACCGACGCGGTGACCGGCATGAAGACCAGCTACGCCTACGACGGCGCAGGACGCTTCTCCTACGCCGAGGAGAAGAAGGGCTCCACGCTCAACTCCTCCTGGCAGCACTGCTACGACCTGGCCGGGAACCTCACCAGCCAGGGCACCGCCGAGGGCTGCCCGCGCGGCACCACCTACACCATCAACGACGCCCAGCAGATCACCGCCAAGAACGACTCCTCCACCAACTGGTCCTACGACGCCGAAGGCAACGAGACAGCCGGCGCCTCCACACCAGAGGGCACCCGCACCGGCGAGAAGTGGTCGGATCACAACCAGCTCACCTCGCTCACCGTGGATGGCAAGACATACGACGGCCGCTACGGTTCCACGGACCAGAGCGAGCGCATCAAACTCGGCGACACCTACTTCCACAACGGGCCACTCGGCATATCGGCCACCACAACTGCCGGTGTGGACACGGGCTTTAACCGCGAGCCCGGGGGCACTCTCAACTCCATGACCCGGGACGGGAAGACGTACTTTTACCTCACCGACGCCATCGGATCCGTCGTCGCGGTCACCGACGAAGCC
>NZ_JBSFTT010000104.1:0-4553 GCF_053591415.1 Streptomyces sp. NPDC003032
GCGGAGTGTGTGGCTGATGAGGCGCCGGAGATGGTGCTGGTTCCGGCGATGCGCCGGGACCGGGACGAGGTGCGTACGGCGGTGGAGGCCGTGGCGCAGGCGTGGGTGGCGGGCGTACCGGTCGACTGGAAGGCGTTCTGCCCAGGGCGGGACGGCCGCTCCGTGGCACTGCCCACCTACGCCTTCGAGCGCCGCCGCTTCTGGGTGGAGGCGGACCCGGGCGCGGAGGTGACACGGGCCGGGCTGGGTGCCGCCGAACACGGACTGCTGTCAGCCGTGGTGCGGCTGGCCGACGGCGGCGGCCTCGTGCTCTCCGGACGTCTGTCACAGCGGGCGCAGCCATGGCTGGCCGATCACACCGTCGGCGGGGTGCCCCTCGTACCGGGCACGGCGTTCGTCGAACTGGCCCTGCGCGCCGGGCAGGAGACCGAGTGCCGTCACCTGGAGGAACTGACCCTGCAGAGCCCCCTCGCCGTCCCCGGCCACGGAGACCTCTGCGTCCAGGTGGCCGTCGGCACCCCCGACGAGACGGGGCGGCGCACCGTCACCGTCCACTCGCGTGCGGGCGACGACGAGGACGGCGTGTGGGTGACGCACGCCGAAGGCCTGCTCGCGCCCTCCGGCGCAGCCGCACCTGCCGCTGGCGGAGACTTCGCGGCCTGGCCGCCCCCGGACGCCGAGCCGGTCGAAGTCGCGGGCATGTACGAGGAGTTGACCGCACGCGGCTACACCTACGGCCCCGCCTTCCAGAGCCTGCGCGCCGCCTGGCGCCGCGGCGACGAAGTGTTCGCCGAAGTGAGCCTGCCGGAGGCGGCCCGTAGCGCCGCCGCCCGGCCCTACGGCATCCATCCAGCCCTCCTCGACGGCGCGCTGCACGCCGCCGCCATCGGCGGCATCCTGCCGGCGGACGGCACCTGGCTGCCGTTCTCCTGGAACGGCGTCACCCTGCACGCCGCCGGTGCCACGGACATCCGCGTCCGCCTCGCTCCCTCGGGTCCCGACGCGATGAGCGTCACGATCGCCGACACCGCCGGGGACCCCGTCGCCCACGCCGAGAGCCTGATCCTCCGCTCCGTCGGGGCGCAGGCCCTGCCCGCCGCCGAGGGGCAGTCACCCGACACCCTCCTGCGCCTCCGCTGGACTCCGCTGGACCCGCTGCCCGCGCCTGCGGAGCCCACGTCGTACGTACTTCGCGTCGACGCCTGCCAGAGTGGCCACGGCGGTGACGACGGCGGCGACGGCGGCCCGGCGGCGGCCTTCGCGGAAGCCCTCGCGCAATTCCGCGGGCAGGACGCCGACGGCAACCCCGCCGCCCCGGGCCTCCCGGACCTCGTCGTCCTCGACTGCGTCAGCCGCGCCGAAGGCACCCCCGCCGACCGGCAGGACACGGACCGCGCGCTGGAGCTCACCCGGCAGGTCCGGCGCTTCATCGAGGCGTGGCTGAACGACACCCGCTTCGAGGCCGTCCGCCTCGCCGTGCTCACCCGGGGCGCCGTCGGCACCGGGCCCGAGGACGGCCCCCAGGACCTCGATGCCGCACCGGTCTGGGGACTCGTGCGCGCCGCACAGACGGCACGCCCCGGCGCCTTCGCGCTGGTCGACCTGGACGCCGCGACGCCCGCCCCCGACTGGCCGGTGCTCTTCGCCGCCATGGCGTGGTCCGACGAGTCCCAGATCGCCGTGCGCGACGGACAACTCCTCGTCCCCCGGCTCGCCCGGCTGGGCGTCACCGCGCAGGACGACGTGTCCGCCGGTGCCGAGGACGAGCCCCGCGACGACGCCACCGCCCTCCTCGTCGGAGCCCCCGACGCACGCGGCGCCGCGGTACTGCGCCACGTGGTCGCACAGCGCGGCGTACGCCATGTGTTACTCGCGACCGGCGGCGAGCATGGCGAGCACGACGAGCCTTCGCCTGCGGAGCTGGAGCAACTCGCCGACGAATTACGCGTTCTGGGGGCTGACATCGTCGTCGAGACAGCCACCCCGATGGCCCCCGACGCGCGGCGGCGCCTCCTCGCCCGCATCCCGGCCGGCAGCGCACCTCTCACCGTCATCCACGCCGCCACCGGCCTCAGGGCCGCCCTGGACACCCACCGACTCGTCGAGGAACTGGAAGAGCCCGCCGACGGCGACACGGCGACGGCGGGACGGCCCGTCGAACTCCTGCTGTGCTCGACCGACGCGGCCGCCCTCGGTGGCGGACTCGAAGCCGCCGAAGAGGCAGGGGCGGGAGCCTTCCTGGCGGCGCTCGCCCAGCGGCGCGCCGCGCGCGGAGCGTCCGCCACCGCCCTCGCCCTGTCGTCGTCCGGCACCGTTCCCGACGCCGTCCCCGAGGCCCTCGACCGCGCTCTCGCGGCGGGCGAACCGCTGGTCGTGGCGGCCAGGATGGACTTCCCCCGGCTCCGTGCCCAGGCCGCAGAGCGCACCCTTCCCGTGCTGTGGCGCGGCCTGGTGCGCGCCCCCGTGCGGGCTGCGGCCCAGGGAGCGCACGCCACCGCCTCCGACTTCGCCCGCCGCATGGCGTCCGTACCGGAGGGCGAGCGTGAGCACGTACTCCTGGAACTGGTGCGCACGCATGTCGCGGCCGTCCTCGGCCACGGGAACCTCCAGGACGTGGACGCCCAACGCGGCTTCCTGGACCTGGGTTTCGACTCCCTCACCGCCGTGGAACTCCGCAACCGGCTGACCGCCGCCACCGGGCGGCGACTGCCCGCCACCCTGATCTTCGACTACCCCACCCCGGTCGCCCTGGCCGCCCACCTGCACGACGGACTCGGCGCCGGGACGACGACGCGGACAGCGTCGGCCGCCCCCGAGGCGAACAGGGCGACGCGCACCGACGAGCCCATGGCGATCGTCGGCATGGCGTGCCGGTTCCCCGGCGGCGCGGACTCGCCCGAGGGGCTGTGGCGCGTGGCGACGGAAGGGGCGGACGTCATCTCCGCCTTCCCCACGGACCGAGGCTGGGACCTGGCCAAGCTCTACGACCCCGACCCCGGCCGAATCGGCACCTCGTACGTCCGCGAGGGCGGTTTCGTCCACGGGGCCGGGGAGTTCGACGCGGAGTTCTTCGGTATCTCGCCGCGTGAGGCGTTGGCGATGGATCCGCAGCAGCGGCTGCTGCTCGAAGTGTCGTGGGAGGCTTTGGAGCGGGCGGACATCGACCCGCAGGGGCTGCGCGGCAGCCGTACCGGCGTCTTCGTCGGCGCGCTCGGCTCCGACTACGTACCGGACCTGGAGAAGGAGCCCCGAGAGTCCGAGGGCTTCGCCATGATGGGCAACTCCTTCAGCGTGCTCTCCGGACGTGTCGCCTACGCGCTGGGCCTCGAAGGCCCCGCCGTCTCCGTCGACACCGCCTGCTCCTCCTCGCTGGTCGCCCTCCACCAGGCGTGCCAGGCCCTGCGTGACGGTGACTGCACGCTGGCGCTGGCGGGCGGCGTGACCATCCTCGCGAGCCCCGCGCTGTTCGTGGGGCTCTCCCGGCAGCGCGCACTCGCCGAGGACGGCCGCTGCAAGGCGTTCGCGGCGGACGCGGACGGTCTCAGCACGGCCGAGGGCCTCGGCGTGCTCGTCGTCGAGCGCCTCTCGGACGCGCGTCGTCTCGGGCACCGCGTGCTGGCGGTGGTGCGCGGCTCGGCGGTCAACCAGGACGGCGCGAGCAGCGGCCTGGCCGCACCCAACGGCCCCTCCCAACAACGCGTCATCCGGGCCGCGTTGGCGAACGCCGGCCTTTCGCCCGCGGACGTGGACGCGGTGGAGGCGCACGGTACGGGGACGAAGCTCGGCGACCCCATCGAGGCGCAGGCGCTGCTCGCCACGTACGGGCAGGAGCGCACGGGTGAACCGCTGTGGATCGGCTCCGTGAAGTCCAACATCGGACACGCGCAGGCCGCGGCCGGCGCGGCCTCGCTGATCAAGACGGTGATGGCGCTGCGGCACGGGCTGCTGCCGAAGACCCTGCACGTGGACGAGCCCACGCCCGCCGTGGACTGGACCGAGGGCGACGTCTGTCTCCTGACGGACCACCTTCCCTGGCCGCGTACGGGCCGCCCGCGTCGCGCGGGCGTGTCGTCCTTCGGCATCAGCGGTACGAACGCACACGTCATCCTGGAGCAGGCACCGGAGGAACGGGCCGCTGCCACCCAACGCCCGCGCACCCGCCCGGAGTTGCCCGTCGTGCCGTGGTTGCTGTCCGCGCGCGGCGAGGAGGCCCTGCGCGGACAGGCCGAGCGCCTGCACCAGTGGGCCATGGCGACCCCGGGCCACGACCCCGTCGACGTGAGCGCGGCCCTGAGCGCCCGCGCCGAACTCACCCACCGTGCCGTCGTCCTCGCCGCGGACCGCCCGCGGCTGCTCGACGCCCTGGAGGCACTCAGCCGCGGCGAGACCGTCCCGGGCGGCGCCGTCACGGGAGCCGCCGCTTCCGGGCGGGAGCGTCCTGTCCTGGTGTTTCCGGGTCAGGGGGGTCAGTGGTTGGGGATGGGGTGGGAGTTGTTTGAGGGGTGTGAGGTCTTTCGGGAGTGCGTCCTGGAAATCGATGGGGTGGTGCGGGG
>NZ_JBSFTT010000105.1:0-4004 GCF_053591415.1 Streptomyces sp. NPDC003032
CTGCCATCGGGCCCTGCTGATTAGAGCGTTGAGGACATCGTCCACCACACATAGCTCCAGGTCAGGCGGCCACAAGTCGCGTCAGCTCAAGATAAGGGCCGCAAGCGCAGCATCATCATCGACACCACCGGCCTGATGCTCACCGTGCTGGTCACCGCCGCCAGCATCCAGGACTCCGTCGCCGGCGAACGCCTCCTCAACCGCTCCGCCGCCGACCATCCCGGCCTCCGCAAAGGCTGGGCCGACCGCGGCTACCGCGAATACCTCGTCGACCACGCCGCCCGCCTCGGCATCGACCTCGAAGTCGTCCGCCGAGCCCCCGGCACCAAGGGCTTCAAAGTCCTGCCCCGCAGGTGGGTAGCCGAACGCACCCTGGGCTGGCTCATGCACCACCGCCGCCTGGCCCGCGACTACGAAGCCCTTCCCACCCGCTCCACCGCCATGATCTACATCGCGATGATCGCCCTCATGACCCGCCGCCTCACCCACGAATCCACACCAACCTGGCGAGGAGCATGAACCACACCAACTACGCGGAACGGGATGAAACAACGGGCCAAAACGCCCTCTCAAGGGCGTCTGCAGATGTCACGCTGCAGCGAAGGCCCTGGGACTGAGTTCCCAGAGCCTCCGTGCTGCCCTCGCCGGGATCCCCCCGCAGTAGACGAAAATGCGGGCGCCGCGCGGCCGCCTCGGTCGCCCCTGTTCAGCGTCGGCCTCGCGCAACCGGGCCGCGCACTTGTCAGATCACGCGCCCGCGCAGACCTGTCGGCGTCCTGTACAGCCTGTCGCTGAAAGCAGGGCGTCAGCAAGGCACCCAGGAGCGTTCCCGCGACGGCGATCAGGACCGAGATGGACTCCCAAAAATAAGGTCACCATCGACGGTCAG
Source organism: Streptomyces sp. NPDC003032 (assembly GCF_053591415.1). Classification (NCBI taxonomy): domain Bacteria; kingdom Bacillati; phylum Actinomycetota; class Actinomycetes; order Kitasatosporales; family Streptomycetaceae; genus Streptomyces; species Streptomyces sp. NPDC003032. Next base: position 890 of record NZ_JBSFTT010000105.1, read on the forward strand.
CCACTGCACAGGAATTCGGCTAAACACTCGCTTAGCCAGTAGCGCCCCGGCCCGGGAGACGGCTCACGCTGACTTCCCTCGAAACCGACCGTGTGATGCCGATCTCGGATTTTGGGTGTGACCGCGCTTCCGTGACGACTACGGCCGGATGAGGATTCTGGCCCGCAGCAAGGGGAACGATGCCCGCCCATACATCTGCCGCTTGATCGTCTTGATGCGGTTGACGTGGCCTTCGACGACGCCGGAGCTGTAGGTGAGGGTTATGCCAGCGGTGACGGCGTCGAGGTCCTGGCGGAGGAATCCGGCGAAGCCCCGGATGGGCTTGGGGCCGTCCTGCTCAGCCTGTCTGATCCAGTCCAGCAGCAGGTGGCCGCGCCGGTTGCGGACGAGTTCGGCGAAGACGCGGGCGAAGTCGCGGGCCGAAGCGATGTCGGGGCATGCGAGCCGGACTTCATCGAGCCGGGCGGCGTCCTTGTCCTGCAGGGTCTCGCGGGGCCGCATGATCCATGACGTGATCTTGCGAGGACTGGGGATCGGCGCAGGGGCGGGGACGGCGGTGCCGTCCTTGATGCTGGCCACATAGCGGCAGACGACATGTCGGCTGCCGCCGTAGCCGCGTTCGCGGACCTCGCGAAACAGCCGCATTGGGCTGGTGCAGCCGGCTGAGAACCGGGCCTGCAGATAGGCGGTGAACGGGTCGATCAGTCCGGGGCGCCGGTCGCGGGCCGACGCGATCAGCACGTCCAGGTCGGTCTCCTTGAACCGTCGTACCGTCTTGCGGTCCAGACGGAGGCGGCGGGCGATCGCACTGATCGTCCACCCCTGGTCGAGTAACTCGTGCACGTCCTGGTGGCGTTGGCGTGTGCGGGCCACGATCGCGGTTCGGGGCAGGGCGGGCGGTTGAGGGGCGGCGGTCGGCGTTGGTGCCGCTGCGGTCGGCTTGTTGTGCCGGTCGGCGTGTTTGCGCAGGCAGTCGCGGTGCTGGTGGCAGGTCTTCTCCACCGCGGCGGACAGGTTCGCGAGCAGGTGCCAGCGATCAGCCACCTCGACCGCGGCCGGAGCGGCCTGCTGGACGGCCCGGGTGAACGACGTGGCCCGATCCCGGCAGACGATCTCCGCACCTGGATGCGTTCGCAGCCAGGCCGCAAGCGTCGCGGTCTCCCGGTCTGGCAGTACGTCGACGGGCAGCGAGCTCTCCACATCGGCCAGGAGGGTTCCGTAGGTGCGGCCCTTGCGGAAGGCGAACTCGTCCACGCCGAGCACACGCGGTGCTCTGGCCGGCACGGGTGGCGCCTCCAGCAGCCCCAGCAGCAGGCTCCGATCCCCTGCCAACAGGGGCTTGCGGCAGAGGCGTTGGCCGGGGCGGCCGCCCAGCTCGACCGCGATGGCCCGCAGCAGATCACGCATGGGGAGCGTCGAGCGCCTACGGCGCTCACTCAGTCCCCAGACCTGCTCTACGAACGTCCGCCTCGGGCAAAGCGGCTGGTCACAGCGGAACCGTCGCACGAGAAGCCGGATCACCATCTGCCGACCGCCCACTGGCCGGTCCGAGAGGTGGCGCCAGTAGCGGCTGTGAACCCGCGCGGCATGATCGCCGCAATCGGACACCGGCCCGGTCGACCGCAGCCGACCGCGTCCACCGTGAGCACCGTCCCCACGACGCACAACTGCCGAATCCGAACCGCCATCCCCGGAAACAGCACATCCTCCAAGGTATCTACCGCCATGAACTGGACGTGCCCAGGAGGAACGGTCCAGCAGTCCACCGCCAGCCGTAGTCGTCACGGAAGCGCGGTCACACCCAGATTCAACGAGCGCCATCAGGAGGGCTGCTCTCTGGCGTCGAGGGCCCGCTGGCGTGCCTGGAGGCAAGCGGTCCAGTCGGTGCCGGTTCGCCGACGCCAGTATTGCGCGGTGATGACGTGGAGGCCGATGAGCGGGGCGAGGACCGCAGGCGGCATATCTTACTGTTTCTAACAAAAGCGGTTGATCATGTGACGGTTGGTCTGTCCGCTTATTGGTCTGGTTGTGGCGAAACGTCAGTCGCGGCCGTGGTTCGTGTCGGATGGACTGTGGTCGCTCATCGAGCCGTTGCTGCCCGCACCGGGACCGAAGCCGGCACAGGGCAGGCATGGGATACCGGACCGGCAGGCCCTGTGCGGCATCTTGTTCGTGCTGCACACCGGCATGCAGTGGGAATACCTGCCCCAGGAGATGGGATTGGCTCGGGCATGACGTGCTGGCGGCGGCTGGCCGCCTGGAGCGAGGCCGGCGTCTGGGACCGACTTCACGTCGTCCTGCGGGAGAAGCCGCGCTCTAAGAACCAGCTGGACTGGTCCCGGGCGGTGATCGACTCCTCGCACGTCCGGGCGGCCCAGCGGGGCCCAAAAGCGGGCCCAGCCCGGTCGACCGGGCACGGCCGGGCAGCAAGCACCACGTCATCACCGAAGGTCAGGGCATTCTGCTCGCGGTGTCGCTGGCCGGCGGTAACCGCCACGACGTCACGCAGCTGTTGCCCCTGCTCGACAAGATTTCGGTTGTCGCCGGGCACGCCGCCCGGCCCCGGCGAAGGCCTGACGCGCTGCTGGCTGATCGCGGCTACGACTACGGCCTGTACCGCAGTCTGCTCTGGCACCGCGGTATCCGCCCAGTCATTGCCGAACGAGGCCAGCCACACGGCTCTGGCCTGGTCATCTTCCGTTACGTCGTCGAGCGCACGATCGCCTGGCTGCATAGCTTCCGCCGTCTCCGCACCCGCTGGGAACGGCGCGATGACATCCACGAAGCCTTTCTCAGCCTCGCTGCCTGCCTGCTTACTCATCGCCACGCCCCACGGCTTCGTTAGCGGCAGTTAGTCGCGTCGGATCAGTTCGGGATTGATGTGACGTCCGACCAGGGGCAGCATGCCAAGCACCGCCACGATCAGGACGGCGAGCGCGGCCAGGGCGAGCAGGGGGATGCCCGCACCGTCCCAGAGGACCTCTCCGCCGCCTGTGACGAGGAAGGAGGACTCGGCCAGTTTTCCCGCGACCAGCGCGAGGACCAGGCCGAGGGCCAGGGGCAGAACCACCTGGGCGCACTGGACGAGCCGCAGCGTACGTGGCCTGGCTCCGAT
>NZ_JBSFTT010000106.1:0-3984 GCF_053591415.1 Streptomyces sp. NPDC003032
TTATCTTGAGCTGACGCGACTTGTGGCCGCCTGACCTGGAGCTATGTGTGGTGGACGATGTCCTCAACGCTCTAATCAGCAGGGCCCGATGGCAGCGGAAGATTTCCTCTTCGGCGTGTCGCGGCGTCGGTCCGGCAGGTCGGCGGTGCGTCGTTCCCCGAGCGCGATGGCGAGCGCTTCACGCAACTCCCTGTTCTCGGCCTCCAGCTGCTGGTTGCGCTTGGTCGCCGTCTCCAGGCGCCGCAGCAGAGAAGCGTCCGAGGCCCGTTGCCGGTCGGGAACGGGCCGAGTCGCGGGGACGCGGTGGCGGGCCCGGAGACGTTCGATCTCGGCTCTCAGGTCCGGCTGGTTGTAGAGCCAGGACCGGGAGACGCCCGCTTCGCGGGCGACGGTTTCGAAGGTGATCTCGACGCCGGTAGCGTCCATGCGACGCAGGGCGGTGACCGCCCGTCGGCGGGTCGCCGCGGACCGGCGGTGGGCCGCGGCGACGATGAGGTGGGAGTTGTCAGCCGGCATCTGTCGCTTCCTCGGCTTCGTCGGCCTCCAGCTCGTGGATCATGCGGTCGAGGTTGTCTGCGACCTGCTGATTCATCTCGGCGACGCGGGTGTGACCGCAGCCGGTGGCGTTGTCGATCAGCGTCAGGGTGCGGTGGTGTTGCTCGCGTAGTTCGGGCAGGAACTCGGGCCCAGTTAGGAAGACTGGGCAGGTCAAACACGCGTTGGCATGCGGGCAGGACTTTTGAACAGGCAGTCCGCAGTAGCCGTTGGGCAGGGTCTGGGTGGCGATGCCGTAGCGGGTCTTGGCCCACTGGGCCTGGCCGAGCGCGCTGTCCTCAGCGAGGGCGACGCGTTCGCCCTTGATGTTGACCTTCATCGCTGCCTCCCAGCGGCGGCGGACGGTCTGATCGGTGATCCGCGCGTAGTGGGCGGTCATCCGGGACGATTCGTGATCGAGGAGAACGCGTACGACTTCCTGCGGGACGTCGCGGTTGATCAGTCGGCAGGCGAAGGTGTGTCGCCATTGGTGGGGCGTCAGGTGGACGGGGCGGCCGTGTTCGTCGCGGACCTCGCAGGTCTCCAGCCAGCGCTTGAGCTTCTTGCGGTAGCTTCCGTCGCCGATCCTCATGGTTCCCCCGACGTTCGAGTTCGGCCTTGGGAAGAGGACCGGGGTTCCCTGTGGCCAGCGGTTCAGGACGCGTTGCTGCTGGTCGCGGATGGCGGCCTGGACGTCCTCGTCAATGGGCACCGCTGCCTCGCGCTTCATCTTGGTGTTGAAGTAGCGCAGGTAGGGGGCGTCCTGGGCGTCGTGGATCAGGCAGTCGAAGTCCAGCGTGAGCGCACTGGAGATCCGCAGTCCGCAGCGCATCAGGATCAATGTGATCAGTCGGCCAGCGGGGTCCGTCCAGCGGTCGAGGTTGTCCTCGGACTCGACCTGGGCCATGACGTGCTCGGCCAGGCTGCGGGAGACCTGTTCCGGCTCCGGCGGGGTGTCGTCGGGGTAGTAGGCAGCCGTGCCGGGCAAGGTGTCGTCCCAGCGATGCCGCCGGATGGTCTGGAAGAACAGGTTCAGCCCCTGGATTCGTGTCTTCTTCAGGCCCCACCCGCCGGGCTCGGAGGCCACCCAGGCCAGATGACGCTCCAGCAGCAGCCGATCGACGTCGGCAAGGCGGTCGATACCGGTGTGCACGAGGAAACGGCTGAAGCAGGCCACCGCCTCCAGGCTGTTGTGGACGGTGGTGAGGCTCATTCCGGATGTCAGCCGCAGACGCAGCCAACGTTTGCCCAGCTCACGAAGCCAAGGCTGGGTGATGCGCTCGAAGCGCAATCGGCCCCTGGGGGCGGTTGCCGCGTGCGGGACGGCGATGCCGGGGAGCTTGTCCAGCCTCCACACGTCCCGCGGATACTCCGTCTCCCAGCCGGCGCCGTCCCGGAGCGTCTCGATGGCGTCGCGGACCTCGATCAGGAACAGCACGGGTTCCCGGGATCTGCCTGCCCGGGCCTGGTCCCGCCATTGTTCCTCGGAGAGATCCAGCAGCGATGTCGCCTTGGCCCTGGTGGCAAGCCGGATGGCCTGCATCACGTAGCCGGGGGCGGTGGTGCGGCGCCGAGCGTCGGCCCGGCACTGCAGACCGTACTGGAACTCCAACGTCAACTGAGCGGGCAGGCCGCGCAGATCGACCGCGGCGGCGCCGTTCAGCTGGCAGTCCAGCACGAACCGTTCGACTTCGGGGCAGCCGACCCGCCGCCACCGGTCGTCGTGACCGCGGCAGAAGATCCTCCGCGGGGCATGAGCCCAGAGCTCGCAGAACGGAAGTCGGCACTCGATCGCATCGTCCGGAGGGGGCAAAACCGGCGCATCCCACTCAGCGAGGTCGGGGCGGCCAGCTCGCGCCCACCGGTCGTAGTGCTTGGTGCACAGCCCTTTCCCGTTGACGCCGAATCGACATCCGGCGACCCCGCAGCCTCGCAGTTCCCCGCGGCCGCGGACCGGGCGTCCGGGGCCGGCGAGGAACTCCGGCATCGGAGGACGCCCGCGTTTGCGCCACCGGATGACATGTCCGTTGCACAACCCCCACTGAGCGGTCACGCGGTCGCAGTCCGGGACCGTGCACTGAGACGAACGGAAGACCGGATCATCCGGAGCGGGGAGATAGACCTCGGTACGGAACTCGGCACGGACCGTGGCCAGCAGTTTTCTCAGCAGGCCGCGTTCACCGCGGCCGGGGATGACAGCGGTGACACTCACAGCCGCACCTCCCGTCCAGTGAACCAGCCGGCTTCCTCCAAGGTGCGGCGGGCGTCCTCGACGGTCAGGTGACCGTAGGTGTCGATCGTGGTGCTGATCGAGGCGTGTCCGAGGAGTTCTTTGACGTTCTCCATGCCAGCCCCGCGCCGCAGAAGCCAGGTCGCATAGGTATGGCGGTATTGGTGCGGTTCGAACGCGATCCCGGTGGTCTTCCGCAGGCGTCTGACCAAGTCATAGACGGCCGGATAGGCCCAGGGATGGCCGTGGGGTTCGGCGAAGAGGTTCACGAAGACGTAGTCGGAGTCCAGGGCGCCGTACTCGCGGTGCAGATAGTCGGAGTACAACCGCATCAACTCCGCGCTTGCCGGGATGGTCCGCGTGCGGCCGGCCTTCGCGCGGGCCCGGTTGTCGTTCTGCCGCGGCACCACGGTCACCTGCTTCTCGGCAATCGCAATGTCGTCGTGCCGCAGGCCCAGGGCCTCGCCGATGCGGACCCCGGTGTCCAGGAGCAGGGCGAACAGCATCCGGTCCCTCAGGTGTTCGCACCCGTCGAGGATCTTCTGGGCCTGGGCGGCGCTCAGCACGCGGGGCCGCTTGCGGCCGGACTTGAGCTTGATGGTTCTGGTCCGCTCGGGCCTGCCGGAGGCGATGTGCTGAAGGAACGGCTTGTAGGAGGTGGCCGCCGAGCGGTGCCGCCCGGCCGGGCGCATGGTCACCAGCAAGTCGCCGACCTCGATGCCGTTGCGGGCGTGGAACTCGTAGAACGTGCTGACCGCGGCGAGCTTGCGGTTCACGCTGGAAGCCGTGCAGTGGTGCTCGACCGTCGGCAGCACCGCCACCGCCCCGCTCCGGGCCAGAGGCGGCAGCCGCAGCCAGGCCACGAAGGCGGCCACTGCCTCCAGGTCGACCGTCTTCCAGTCCAGGCTGCGGCCGTCGAGGTAGACCCACCAGTCCTTCAGGTCGTGGGCGTACGCCTTGACGGTGTTCGGTGACCGCTCGATCGCCGTCAGGTAGGCCAGGAACGACTCCACCGGATCGACCGGCCGCAGATCATGCCCCAGCAGCGTCCACGACTCCGTCGTCGACCCGGATGTCAGCACCCTCTGTACGCGCATTGCGCATCCACCCCTTCCGTGTTGGACGGCGGTAGATAACCGCATCCACAACGGGAGTCGGGGGAACTTCAGAGTGCTTCACGCACATGAAGGACACGCTCGTGCGGGCTCAAGATAACGGCC
>NZ_JBSFTT010000107.1:0-3816 GCF_053591415.1 Streptomyces sp. NPDC003032
GATCAGGGCGGCGCTGCATCTGCGTGACCCGAACACACCCATCCACTTGCTCGATGCCCGCTCCCGTGACGACGCGCGCGGTGCGCTGCTCTCGCAGGCTCACGACCGCGACCAGGGGAAGGGCGACCGAGCTGAATAGGGGACCCGGGTCGTTACTGGCCTGGCCTTTCCAGAAGAGGCGCAAGTAGCGGTGCCGCCACGGGCTCGCGTCCACGGGGGTCATGTGCCGCCGTCCGCAGGTCGACACCGATTCCGCCGGTGAGGTGCGGTGGATCTCGCCCGCACTGTCGGGCGCCTGCACAGGCTCCGGCCCCTGGGCACCACTGGCCTCAGACACCCACTCGGCGGGCGCCCGTCGAACGCGGAGCCGAGTTGGTCGTCTGGAGATCTTCGCTGCGACAAGGCACCGGCGCGGACAGGCGGCGCCATTGGCAACCGCTCTCTCGGCGGCTCGCGGTTGCGAAGACATGAGGGTGGTTGTCCTATGAACGAGTGGTCGCGTTTCGCTTCGTCGACAAGGTGGGCCCCTTCTGAGCAGGCACCGAGGAGGCAGGATGCCAGGACGGTCGTACGGGCCCGGCATCGGGGTGCTCGTGGTCCTTGCCGCGGTCAGTGCCTGCGGCGCGCTTCCCGAGCGGCGTGATGACGTCACCGCGGAAGTCACGCGCTTCGAGCAAGCGCTGAAGGCGGGACAGCACGAACGGCTGTGCGCGGCTCTGGCACCTGCCACGAGGGAGGAACTGGAGCAGTCCTCCAAAAGCCGTTGCGAGCAGGCGATCGGCCGGGCGATCGACGAGCGGGAGCTCCCCGCGGCCGGTACGGTGCGGGGCGCGGACGTGTACGGCGACCAGGCCCGGGTGATGCTGGAGCGGGACACCGTGTTCCTGGCGCACTTCCCGGCCGGCTGGAAAGTGACGGCCGCCGGTTGCCGCCCACGCCCTCAGCGGCCGTACGAGTGCGGGATCAAGGGCGGGTGAGAGATCATGAGGACACTGTTCATCGGCACGCTGCTGGTGATCATCGGAGGGCTGGCGTACTTCATGACGCTGGGGCTGATGCACCGATGAACACCGCACCGGAAAACGACAAGGAAACCGCACCGGCCCAGCACCGCGTACGTCGCTTTGTCCGGCACAACGGCCTCGGGCTGTTCTTCATGACCACGTTCCTGCTGGCTCTGGTGGGCCAAGCCGTAGCGGGGCACGCCGACTTCAGCAACCAGCTGGTCAGTGACGGCATGGCACCCGTCGGCCTCGGGGCCTACGTGACATCGTCGGACTTCGCCGTCGACGTCACCGAGAACTGGCAGTCGGAGTACCTCCAGTTCTTCCTGTACATCTTCGCCACCGTCTGGCTGGTGCAACGCGGTTCACCGGAGTCCAAGGAACTCGACGAGGACGGCACCGAGTCCGACAAGGACCAGAGGGTCGGCGCGCACGCCACGGAGAATTCGCCCCGCTGGGCCGCGTACAAGGACTGGCGTGGAGTTGTCTTCTCCCGCTCGCTCGGCCTGGTCATGGGCGCCGTCTTCCTGCTCTCCTGGCTCGCCCAGTCCGTCACCGGCGTCGCCGCCTTCAACGAGGAGCAGTTGCGCCGGCTGGAAGCCCCCACCACGTGGTCCCACTACCTGTCGTCGGCGGACTTCTGGAGCCGCACGCTGCAGAACTGGCAGTCCGAGCTGCTGGCGGTCGCCTCCATGGTCATTCTCGCCATCTACCTGCGGCAGCGCGGATCACCGGAGTCCAAGCCCGTCGGCGCGTCTCATTCTGACACCGGCGTCGAAGGCTGAGCCGCCTCGAGGGCGCGGCGGTGAGGACAGGGCGGTAGGGGGCAGGGTGAGGTGAGGAAAGGTGTGCAGACGCGATGCGGAAGAGACCGTCCCGGGATTCCGGGGCCTCGACAGGGGAGCCGGGCTGGTTCGAGCGCTTGGCGGAGAAAGCCTCCACCATCACGGCGTCGGCGCCCTTCTACGGCCTGTGCATGGCACTGGTGGGCGCCTTCCTGGCGACCCAGGCGGCGGGTCTCTCCCTGACGTGGCAGGTCTTCGTCGGTGATCTGATGACGGCCGTGGTCCTCGTCCTGTTGGCCCTGCTCAAGAACAGCGAGCGGCGAGCCGAGCACGCGGTCCAGCGCAAGCTGGACGCGATCGCGGCGGCGCTGCTGGAGCAACGTGAGAACGAGACGCACAAGGCGCGTGACGAATTGCGAAGGGTCATCGGCATGGACGAGGAGGTCTGAACCGTGGCCGGGGTCGCGCGTGGGGACGGGTGTGGCCCGCGTCGGCTGGTGGCGTAAGGAAGCACCCGAAGGGCTGCACCCGAAGGGCACCCGCCGAGCGGTGGAAGAAACGGTCCGGTGATTGAGTGACCAGACGGGCGTCGGTAGTGGTGAGGAGAAGGGGTTCTCAATGCGAGTGCGTGGTTCTGTGGTTGTGATCACTGGGGCTTCCAGCGGCATTGGCCGGGCCACCGCCGTCGCCTTCTCCCGTAGAGGGTGCTCTGTTGTCCTGGCGGCGCGGCGCACGGAGGCACTGGAGGCGGTTCGGCGGGAGTGCGAACGCCGCCATGGCGCGGAGGCGCTCGTCGTGCCGACCGATGTCACGGATCCCAAGGCGGTCGACGACCTCGCCCGGCGCGCGGTAGAGCGCTTCGGCCGCATCGATGTCTGGGTCAACTGCGCGGCCGTCACGGTCTTCGGGCCCTTCGAGGAGGTCCCGTTGGAGGACTTCCGCAAGGTCATGGATGTCAACGTCATGGGATACGTGCACGGTGCCCGCGCTGCCCTCCGTGTCATGCGGGAGCAGGGCGGAGGGACGCTGGTCAACGTCTCCTCCATCGTCGGCGTCGTCAGCCAGCCGTACACCCACGCCTACGGCATGTCGAAGCACGCTGTGCGGGCGCTCGGTGCGAGTCTGCGTCAGGAGTTGCGACTGGGGAAGGCGAGGGGCATCCGCGTGTGCACGGTGCTGCCCGCCACGATCGACACGCCTCTGTTCGAACACGCTGCGAACTACACGGGTCGTCAGGTGCTGGCGATGCCCCCGGTCTACAGCCCCGAGCGCGTCGCACGGACCATCGTGGATCTGGTGCGTGTGCCCCGGCGCGAGGTCGTGGTCGGTCCGATGGGGCGGTCCATGGTGCTGGAGTCGAGGATCATGCCGGGGGTGGTCGAGCGGATGATGGCCCGCCAAGTGGACAAGACCCATCTCTCCCGCGAGGAACCCGCTCCGGCCGGCCACGGCAACCTCCACGTGCCGGCGGCAGGCACCGGCGCGGCTCACGGCGGGTGGGGCGGACGCCGTCGCACCGCGGTGCGACGGCTGGCCGCCGCCACGGTGCTGGCATGTGCGGCGGCGGGCTTCGCACGACGGGTCCGGACGCGTTGAGCGGCTGGAACGGACACGAGTCCACCGTCGTAGCAGGAGCCTGCGTCCACGCCGCGTGGCGCGGACCGCCGGGCCCCCGAACCCCCGACATCACTTGACCTGACCCGGAAACTGCCACCTCCGGTGAGAACCCTGGGCGCAGGCATCTCACCGTCCTGGCACAGCCCAGCTCAGGACGCATCATGTCGTCATGATCGACGAGACGAATGCCCGGCATCGTCGACACGACCTTTGGAATGTCCCGATCAGCACGGCAGAAATCCCGCGCCTACCTGCCATACCCCAGGTCAACAGCCCCGCTTCTGCAAGATCTCATGAGACGGGACACTCGTATATGAGAGGGTGCTGGATGCCCAGCTGCCTCCATCGCCGGTCCACTGGCCGCGGCTGGTCTTCGCCTGGGTTGTCTGTTGGTCGCGTCTGTTGGTCGC
>NZ_JBSFTT010000108.1:0-3409 GCF_053591415.1 Streptomyces sp. NPDC003032
TGCACCGCCAACGGCTACGGCGAGCGCGTCGGCAACGCCAACCTCTTCCCGGTCGTCGCCGCCCTGGAGCTGAAGTACGACAAGCGGGTCCTGCCTCCCGATGCGCTGGGCAAAATGACCCATATCTCGCACGCCATCGCCGAGATCGTCAATCTCGCCCCTTCGACGCATCAGCCGTACGTCGGTGTCTCGGCCTTCGCCCACAAGGCGGGCCTGCACGCTTCCGCGATCAAGGTCGACCCGGACCTCTACCAGCACATCGCTCCGGATCTGGTCGGCAACCGCATGCGGATGCTCGTCTCCGACATGGCCGGACGGGCGTCGATAGAGCTCAAGGCCAAGGAGCTCGGAGTAGACCTCGGCGACGACCGGGACCTGGTCAGTCGCGTCGTCGCCCGCGTCAAGGAACAAGAACGGCTCGGCTATACCTACGAGGCCGCCGACGCGTCGTTCGAACTCCTCCTGCGCGAGGAGGTACCGGACGGCCTGCAACGGCACTTCAATATCGAGTCCTGGCGCATCATCGCCGAGGACCGCCCCGACGGAAGCCACGCCAACGAGGCGACCGTGAAGCTCTGGGCCCAAGGCGAACGCATCGTCGCCGCTGCCGAAGGCACCGGCCCTGTCAACGCCTTCGACCGGGCGCTGCGTGCCGGACTGGAACGCATCTACCCGGAACTGACCAAACTGGAACTGGTGGACTACAAGGTCCGCATCCTGGAAGAAGCCCACGGCACCACCTCAGCCGCGCGGGTCCTGATCTCCACCACCGACGCGACCGGCGTGTGGTCCACCGTCGGAGTCGGCGACAACATCATCGCCGCCTCCTGCCAGGCCCTCGAGGACGCATACACCTACGGCTTGCTCCGAGCAGGCGTAGACGCGACGACGTGCGCATCTGAGTGTCCGTCTGCCGGTGATGTCGATGCTTTCCCTGAGTGCGCGCCTGCTGGTGAGGAAGGCGCGGTGGAGTTGGTCTCGGTGTTTGGGTGGGCGTCCGATGTCGTTTGTGGAGTGTCGTAGGGCTTGGTGTCGTTCGGAGATGGGGTGGTCGTCGCACAGCCATGTTGAGTACACCCGTCCCGGGGGTGTGTGGTGGTTGGTTCTGGGTTGGTAGAGCTCTGTGTCGATTGCCGGTCTGGGGGGGTGTTGGTGGAGTCGTTGTCCGGGGCGTTGTTGGGGTTCTGTTTGGCCGTGGTGTTGGGTGGTTTTTCGGCGTAGGTGTGGTGGTCGTCGGGGTGTGCGGGATCGGTGCTCACCGCGGTCTCCGGTATTCAGGTCTCCGCGCTGCTCAGTCAGGAACCCGCGTCTCACGACAGTGAGCTCAGAAGGCCCGGTCGTCATCCCGTAGACGACGATTTACGAACTCCCGGATACGAAAGAGTGAGGCGCTACACGCCATCCTGGCCACAGACACCTCAGGCTGAGGTGAGGCCACGTTCAGCTCACCGCGACCCGCGCCCGGGAGATGATGGCCGGGCTGCGCGAGGCGATGAACGTCGTCCGGCGCCCCGTGGCGGTGCTCGCCGCCCGGGTCTGCGACGCGCACGCCGCCCGCTTCTGGCTTCCCTTCGCGTGACCCGAGAGGCCGCCGATTGTTCTGCTCCTCCAGAACAAGCCGGTTTACATAGTGCTACCGGCCCGAGTAGAGGCGGGCACGAAGAAGGCGCCGCACGGGGAGTGCAGCGCCTTGGGGACTTCGCGGTGCCAGGAGCCCGCTGGAGAGCCTGGGAGGGCCCAGGCGGGGGGTTAGCCAGTGGGGGCGAGGTTGGCCATCTGCGCGGCGAACCGGGCCCGTCGCTGTTCGGTGAAGCGGCCGGGTTCGGCGGCCTTGATCTCCGGGATCTCCATGACGGGGCAGGAGACCGCGCCCCCGGTCAGCAGCGGGTGGAGCTGGTAGAGGCCGTCCTCCAGGCTCCAGGCGAGTCCGCACTCGCGGAGTTCCTTGAAACCGCGGTTCACGGTCGGCTTGCTCGCGCCCAGTTCGGCGCACATCTCGTTCTGGCTGATCGAGGCGGTGCCGGTCTCCGGGTCGCTGAGGTACAACAGCTGGTCCAGGACGCGGCGGCCGGCGGTAGTGATGTCGACCAGGGCCAGGAGGCGCAGCACGTCGCGGGGGATCACGACGGGGGCCTCTGTGGGAGGGCTGGGGACGTAAGAGCTGCTCACGGAGCCTCACCACTTCCGATCAGGTCGGGACGCTGTACCGAGGATATGCCGCGCGCGGTCATGCGCTCGCCTTGCGTACGGGCCGACGCTGCCGCAGCGTGACGACCCTCTCCTTGCGGCGGGCGGCCTCAGCGGCCTTCTTCTCCGCCTCCCGCAGCTGACGCCACTCGGTGGGGTAGTCGGAGTGCGGGATGACACAGGCCGGGCCCTTGGCGCTGTTCCAAAGCGCTTGCCACTTCTCCTGCTCACCGGAGGTGCCGGCCACCGTCAGCCACGGGTTCAGCTGGAGAATGCCGCGCTTGGCTGTGCGCATCCAGCCGATGTGCGCGAAGAACTGGCTGGCCTCGTTCACGGAGGCCGCCGACAGGTTGCACCGGGCCTGGAGGTCGCGCTGACTGGTCTTCACGAAACCGCGGGCGGCGACACGCAGCTGGTCATCGACGCGGTTAGCGTTCTGCAGGGCCACAAGCTTGCACCAGACCTGGAACCAGGAGCCGGGCATCTTCAGGCTGCCCAGCACGTCCATCAGCAGCCTGGCGTCCAGCACGTACCCGCTGCACTCCGCGCTCGCGGCGAACTCACGCCCCTTGATCTTCTCCACACCCAGGATCAAGCCGCCCTTGCCGTCCGACCGCGCAACCACGCGCTCGCCGGGTCGGACGACTGGCAGCTGTTCCATCAGCGCAGCCCTCCAGAGTTGATCAACGTTTCGGTGAGCACGGTAGCACTAGGTAAACCGGCCTGTTCTGGAAGAGCAGAACAAACGGTGGTTCAGCCTCTTGACGCCTCGTCAGTTTCGTGGGGTCTCTGTTCTGGATATCCAGAACACTCAGGACATCTTTGTTCTGGATATCCAGAACAAACGACTTCGCATCACCGCAGGTCAGAGCCGGTTTCGGCGCGGAACGCTCTTATGTGTCACTAGAGGCTACCCACCACGCGCACCGCTCCTGTCACGCCTTGCAGGGCGCGGCACAAGCAGCTGCAACGGCGGGCGTGTCCCCGTCGACAACCACCGGATCGAGGAAGCTCGCTGATGGGCGTCGTGGTTGCGCGGCCCATCCCTCCGAGGCTTTCCCCACCGGCCACTTCCTGCTGACGCTCATCCCCGAGGCGTACGAGGGCACCGGCGAGGCCGTCCACCTGTGACTGATTCCTAATGCCGTCTGTCAAGCCGCAAGGGCGATGGGAGGAGTGGGTTCGTGGCATCGTCCGTCGCGCAGAAGGGCCCAGAGGACGT
>NZ_JBSFTT010000109.1:0-3207 GCF_053591415.1 Streptomyces sp. NPDC003032
AACCGACGCCTATCGCATCCGATGCGAACTGGCGGCATCTTGCGCCGTGTTGGTCAGGTGGGCTTTGAAGCTGCTGATCAGCAGGTAGACGGTCCACCATGACCTGTTGGGACGGTAGCTGACAGAGCGGGCCCATGTCGTTGCGCTTCACTCGATCGGATGGCTGACCTGCCGTTCCGCTCCACGCTTCGCATCTGATGCGAGATTCTCGCGGCGAATGCGATCTACGGAGCGTGACAATGTGGTGAGCGACAACAGGGCGGCGCCGGGGGCCGCGCGACTTCACCTGGCCGACGGGGTGCCGCTGCTCCGGCCGGACGAGCAAGTCTTCGAAGCGATGCTGGACGGCTGGCGCAACCAGCAACTGGCCCGGAACCTCGCGCTGTCGACCATCAACGGCCGCGAGCGAAAGGTCCGGGCGTTCGCCGCTCACGCCGACGCCTTCCCGTGGAACTGGTCCTCACCGCTGGCCGACGAGTGGTTCGGCGACCTGCGGTCGGTTCACGGCTGCGGACGTTCGACACTCCGGGGCTACCAGGAAGCGGTACGGCTGTTCTGCGACTACACCACCGACCCGGCCTACGAGTGGGCGACCGAGTGCGAACGCCGCTTCGGTACTCATCCGATCCAGGTCTGCCACGAGTGGAACACCGCCGTGCACATACAGGAGTGCGAGGCAGAAGCCCCGAAACGGGCCTTCACCCGGGACGAGTTGCAGACATTCTTCGACCACGCCGACGACCAGGTCGAGCGCGTCCGAGGACGTGGCCGCAAGGGCTGGCTGCCAGCCTTCCGCGACGCGATGCTGTTCAAGACCGCGTACGCATTCGGACTGCGCCGCAACGAGACCCGGATGCTGGACACCGCGGACTTCGGCCGCAACCCCGAAGGAGCGGAGTTCGGCGAGTTCGGCATCTGCTACGTCCGCCACGGCAAAGCGAAGAAGGGCTCGCCGCCCAAACGCCGCAGCGTGCTGACGGTGTGGGAGTGGTCAGCCGAAATCCTCGACCAATGGACGAGCGAGGTCCGGCCCGCCATGCGGCACGCGGACGGGTCAGCCCTGTGGCCGTCCGAACGTGGGCGGCGAGTGGGCCTGCAACGGCTGGACTCCCGCTTCGCCGCCTACCGCGACGACCTCGGCCTGGACCCGGTCCTGGACTTCCACTCGCTACGCAGGTCCTACGTCACCCACCTGATCGAAGACGGCATGGATCCCCTCTTCGTCCAGCAACAGGCCGGCCACGACCACGCCTCCACCACCTCCATCTACACCTGCGTGTCCTCCGACTTCCGCACCCGCACCCTGCGCCGGGCGCTGGACGCCACCATCGAGGCCGCACTCAAGCCCGCGAGGAGGGCCCGATGAAACGCCAGGTCAGCTACCAGTGGCGACTGCGCGAGAAGATGGCCACCGCCGGAATGTTCACCACCAGTGAGCTCGCCCCGCCCCTCGCCGAGCGCGGCATCAACCTCTCGCTCTCCCAGGTCCACCGGCTCGTCACCGGCACCCCCGAACGGCTGTCGCTCCCGGTCCTGGCTGCCCTCTGCGACATCTTCGACTGCACCCCGGCCGACCTGATCGCCACCAGGGCAGAGAACGCCACCGTCCGCAGGGTCGCCACCGGCGATGCGGTCGTCGACCTGTCGGCGGTCCGTCCCAAGCGCGCCCGCATCCGGCCGGAAGGATGAGCCGCACCCGCGTCCGAGCCGAGGACCTGTTCTGCTCCCGCTGCAACCGAGCTGTCCGCCTCGGGACGGCCCACTGGCCCGAGGGCTACCTCTGCGCTGCCTGCTACGACCACGCGCTGGAGACCTATGGGACCTGCGTCGCCTGCGGTGCCGAGCGGCTGACTCCTGGCCTCGCGCCGGACGGCGGCAAGCTCTGCACCGACTGCGCCGGCGGCCTCGGCGACTTCACCTGCGAACAGTGCGGACGAGAAGCAAGGCGCTACCGGCGAGGAATCTGCGGCCAATGTGTGCTGGCCGAACGCCTCCACGAACTCCTTGACAGCGGCACCGGCTCCATCCGCGCCGAGCTGCTTCCGATGTTTGACGCCCTGCGGCAAACGCGCCGCCCGAAGGGCGCCCTGACCTGGACAAGTAAGCCACACGTCCAGCGGAATTTACGGGCTTTGGCCTGCGGTGAGGTCCCGCTCACCCATGAGGGCTTGAGCCAGCTCACCCCCTGGCGTTCAGTGGCCTACCTGCGTGATCTGCTCATCCAAGCCGGGGTCCTGCCACCGGCCGACCGGCATCTGCTGCTGTTCCAACGATGGCTCACCGAGAAGCTGCCCGCCGTCGCCAATGCCGGGCACCGACAGCTGTTGCAGCTCTTCGCCACCTGGCACGTCCAGCGCCGTCTGAACACCCTGTCTGGCCGCGGCCCACTCACCGGCAAGCAGATCCAGCAGGCCCGCGGCGAAATCCACCTCGCGGCCGCCTTCCTCGATCAACTTGCCGAGCGTGGACGGACCCTCGCCGACTGCACCCAGGCTGATGTCGACACCTGGTACGCGGGCGGCTATGTCGCCCGGCGCCTCACCCACGCCTTCCTGCGGTGGGCAATACGGTCTAAGCACATGCCGAAGGTCGCAGTCCCGCACCGCTCCACAAGCAACCCCGCCCCACTCGCCCAGCACCAACGGCTCACACTGCTGCGACAGCTCGTGACCCGCGACGACACACCGCTCCAGGACCGCGTGGCCGCCGTGCTCGTCCTTCTCTACGCGCAACCGCTTACCCGGATCGCCCAGCTCACCATCGACGATGTCCTCCAAGAAGACGATGAGGTCCTGGTCCGGCTCGGTGACCCACCCTCGCCCGTCCCGGCACCTTTCGCCGGAATGCTGCTGAGCTACCTGGGCCAACGGCCAAACACCATGATCGCGTCCAACCCGGACGCCCGATGGCTCTTCCCCGGCCGACGAGCCGGGCAACCCTTGACCCCGGCCACCTTCGAACTCCGACTTCGCCACCTGGACTTCCCCACTCAGAGAGGGCGCACGGCGGCGATCCGCCACCTCGTCCTCCAAGCCCCCGCACCCGTGGTCGCCCGCATGCTCGGCTACCACGACGACACCACAGCCCAGCTCGCAGCCGAAGCCGGAGGAACCTGGCAGCACTACGCACCCGGCGACCACTCACGGTGACCCCGAGCCCTCAACAGCTGAGGAATACGCGACTCCCGATTACGCGAGGTCGCCAGTT
>NZ_JBSFTT010000110.1:0-3056 GCF_053591415.1 Streptomyces sp. NPDC003032
GGCGTCGCGGGCCCGCCGTTCCGGCCTGGTGGTGACGCCCCGGCAGGTCTTCGAGGAGAGGACCCCGGAGCGCCTCGCCGCGGTGGCGGAGGTCGGCGAGGAGGCGGCGACGAAGCGCGACGTCGGCGTGGGGGAAGTGACCTGGACGCCGGTGATGCGGGCGTTGGGTGAGCGGGCCGCGCGGCCCGGGTTCGCGCAGTGGGTGGTGGTCGGTGCCCCGGCCGGGCTCCGGCTGGATGTGCTGACGGCCGGACTTGATGCCGTGCTCGACACCCACGACATGCTGCGGGCGCGCACGATCCCCGGCGAGCCGAAGCTGATCGTCGGTGAGCCCGGGTCGGTGGACGCCGGGGACCTGGTCATGCGGGTGGACGCGGCAGAGGTCGGGGCCGGTGGCGGCGTGGACGCGGTGGCACGCGAGGCCGCACGGCGCCTCGATCCGGCCTCCGGGGTCGTGGTCCAAGTGGTCTGGGTGGACGCCGGTCCCGGTCGGGCCGGTCAACTGATTCTCGTAGGTCATCACTTGGTGGTGGACGGGGTGTCCTGGCGGATCCTTGTGCCGGACCTTCGAGCCGCCTGTGAGTCGGCGGCTGCGGGGCGTGCGCCGCGGCTGGACCCGGTGGGGACGTCGTTCCGCCGCTGGGCGGAGGTACTGTCCGCGCAGGCGGTCGACGAGCAGCGGGTCGCCGAGCTGGACGGCTGGCTTGAGCTGCTGGGTGAGTCCCAACACGCGCTCGCGCACAGGGCGTTGGATCCGACTGTGGACACCGTACGGACCCTGCGCCGCCGCTCGTGGGTCGTACCAGCGGAGCAGGCCGGGACATTGCTGACGCGGACACCGGCCGCGTTCCACTGCGGCGTGGACGAGGTACTGCTCGCCTCGCTGGCGGGTGCGGTCGCGTGCTGGCGGCCGGAAGCCTCGTCCGGGTTCCTGGTCGACGTCGAGGGGCACGGCCGCGAGCAGCTGGAGGGCGTGGAACTTTCGCGCACGGTGGGCTGGTTCACCAGCGCCCATCCGGTGCGGCTGGACGCGGCAGGGGTGGACCCGGCCCAGGTCCTGGCCGGCGGTCCGGCGGCCGGCGCGCTTGTGAAGGCGGTCAAGGAACAGGTGCGCGCGGTGCCCGGCGACGGCCTCGGCTACGAACTGCTGCGCCACCTCAACCCCGACACCGGGCCGGCCCTGGGTATCAGGCCGTCCCCGCAGATCGGCTTCACCTACATGGGACGGTTCACCGCCGACGCGGCGGAGGGCCAGGTCGGCGCCCCCTGGCAGATGGCCGCGGGGAACGCGATCGGCGGCTCGACCGAACCGGACACCCCGCTGCGGCACCTGCTCGACGTCGGCGCGATGGTGCGGGACACCCCGGGCGGGCCCGAGCTGACGGTCACCGTCAGCTGGCCCGGCCTCCTGGTGACGGACGCGGACGCCGAACGGCTCGGGCGGGCCTGGGTGGACATGCTCGGCGGCCTCGCGGACCACACCGCCGCTCCCGCCTCCGGCGGACACAGCCCCTCCGACTTCCCTCTCCTCGACCTGGCCCAGGACGAAGTCGACGAATTCGACCGACTCGACTGATCCGACCGACTCGACCGCATCGACTGATCCGACCGTCTCGACTGATCCGACTGATCCGACCGACTCGACTGATCCGACTTGGTCGACAACCCCGATGGCACGTCTCGCCGAGGCACGCAGCCGCTATGAGGAGACAGAAACGATGACCCGATCCCGTGTCGAGGATGTCTGGCCGCTGTCGCCGTTGCAGGAGGGCCTGCTCTTCCACGCCGCCTTCGACGACCGGGGTCCGGACGTCTATCAGGGCCAGCGGGTGCTGGAACTGGACGGGCCACTGGACGCGGTCCGGTTGCGGACGTCGTGGCAGGCGCTCCTGGCCCGGCACGGCGCGCTGCGGGCGAGCTTCCGCGGCCGCAAGTCCGGTGAGGCGGTGCAGGTCATCGCGCGCGAGGCGGTACTGCCCTGGCGTACGGAGGATGTCTCCGGGCTCGCGGAGGCCGACGCCCTCGCCGAGGCCGACCGGCTGGCCGCGCACGAACGGTCACAGCGGTTCGACCCGGCGGTGGCACCGCTGCTGCGGCTCCTGCTGATCCGGCTGGACGACGAACGGCACCGGCTGGTCCTCACCAGCCACCACGTGGTCATGGACGGCTGGTCCATGGCGGTGCTGTTCAACGAGTTGCCCGCCGTGTACGCGGCGGGCGGCGACACCCGCGGCCTTCCCCGGACCACCTCCTACCGCGAATACCTGGCATGGCTGGGCCGGCAGGACAAGGAGGCGGCGCGTGCCGCCTGGCGTGCGGAGCTGGCCGGGGTCGACGAGTCGACCCTCGTGGCCCCGGCGGACTCTGCTCGGACGCCGGTCGCACCCGAGAGCCTGGTCACCCGGATCTCCGAGGAACTGACGTCCGGCGTGGCGCAGTTGGCGCGCGTGCAGGGCCTGACGGTGAACACGGTGATCCAAGGGGCCTGGGCGCTGGTCCTGGCGCGGCTCGCGGGGCGTACGGACGTGGTGTTCGGCGCGACCGTCGCGGGCCGGTCCGCCGAACTGCCCGGCGTGGAGTCGATGGTCGGCCTCTTCATCAACACCGTGCCGGTACGCGTGCCGCTCGACGGCGCGCAGCCCGTCTCGCACATGCTCACCGCCCTGCAGGGCCGCCAGGCCGCGCTCATGGCACACCAGCACCTCGGCCTCTCCGAGGTCCAGAAACTGGCCGGTCCCGGCGCCGCCTTCGACACGATCGTGGTCTACGAGAACTACCCCCGCCCTCCTCAAGAGAAGCCCGCTCCGGACGCCTTCACCATGCGCCCCCTCGGCGAGCAGGAGGCCGCCCACTACCCGCTGACGCTGGTCGTGGCCCCCGAGGGTGACCGCATGGCCGTCAAACTCGACCACCGGCCCGATCTGTACGACCACGCCGCCGCGGAGTCGGTCGTCGAGCGCTTGATACGGGTGCTTGAGCAGATCGTGGCGGATCCGTCGGTGCCGGTGGGCCGGGTCGATGTGGTGGGCCGCGTGGAGCGTGAGCGGGTGGTGGAG
>NZ_JBSFTT010000111.1:0-2892 GCF_053591415.1 Streptomyces sp. NPDC003032
CAGGATCTCCCGCTGCCACAGCGTGTAATCCGCGTACTGCACCGGCAACGGCACCCACCGCGGCGCCCGCCCCTCACACCGCGCCGCATACGCACCGCTCAGATCCCGCGTCAGCACCGGCATCGACCAGCCGTCCGCGGCGATGTGATGCAACACCAGCAGCAGCACATGCTCCCGCACACCCACCTCGAACAACGAGGCACGCAACGGACGCTCCGACGACAGATCGAACCCCCGCCGCGCCACCACCTCCAGACGGCCCGCCAGCTCCTCCTCCACCACCGGCTCCACCACCAGCTCCACACCGGCAGCACCCAGCACCACCTGATGCGGCCCGTCCTCGTCCTCACCGAAGACCGTCCGCAGCACCTCGTGCCGCTCCACCACATCACCCAGCGCCGCCCGCAGCGCCACCACGTCCAACGCCCCCGAAAGACGCAGGGAGAGCGTGGTGTTGTAGGCGGCGTTGGGCTCCTCGAAGCGGTTGGTGAACCAGAGCCTGCGCTGCCCGAAGGAGAGGGGCAGCTTCTCCGGCCGGGAGGTGACGGGTGTCACCGGCGGGCGTCCGTCGGCCGCCTGGTCCAGAGCGGCCGCGATCGCCGCGACGGTGGGGGCGTCGAAGAGCCCGCGGATGGACAGTTCGCTGCCGAGGGTGGTGCGGACGCGGCTGACCAGACGGGTGGCGAGCAGGGAGTGGCCGCCCAGGGCGAAGAAGTCGTCGTCGATACCGACCCGCTCCACCCCCAGCACCTCGGCGAACAGACCACACAGGATCTCCTCGCGAGGATCACGAGGCGCCCGCGAACCCTCCGACCCCTCCACCACCGGAGCCGGCAACGCCCTACGGTCCAGCTTCCCGTTCGGCGTCAACGGCAGAACATCAAGCACCACGAACGCCGAAGGCACCATGTACTCCGGCAACACACCCGCCACATGAGCCCGCAACTCACCCGGCACCACCCCACCCGCACCAGGAACCACATACGCCACCAGACGCGGATCCCCCACCCGGTCCTCACGAACAATCACCACACACCGCGCCACCGACCCATGCGCCACAACAGCCGACTCGACCTCACCCAGCTCGATACGGAAACCCCGCACCTTCACCTGGTCATCGACCCGACCCACGAACTCCAACAC
The DNA here is from genome assembly GCF_053591415.1 of Streptomyces sp. NPDC003032. NCBI lineage: Bacteria > Bacillati > Actinomycetota > Actinomycetes > Kitasatosporales > Streptomycetaceae > Streptomyces > Streptomyces sp. NPDC003032. The sequence continues at coordinate 1,144 of NZ_JBSFTT010000111.1, forward strand.
ACCATCGGCAGACCACCGCACCACATCACCCGTGCGATACATCCGCTCCCCCGCCCCACCGAACGGATCAGCGACAAACCTCTCCGCCGACAGACCAGGACGCCCCAGATAACCGCGCGCGAGGCCGACGCCCGCGACGTACAGCTCACCCGCGACACCCACCGGGACGGGGCGCAGCGCCTCGTCGAGCACGAAGACCCGGGTGTTCGCGATGGGCCGCCCGATGCGCGGGGTCTCTCCGGGCGCGATGGGGTCGCTCATCGTCGCCGTGACGGTCGCCTCGGTCGGGCCGTACGCGTCGATGACCCGGCGCCCACCCTCGGTCCAGCGCTCCGCCAGCTCCGCGGTGAAGGACTCGCCGCCGGTGATGACCGTACGCAGGGACGGCACTCTGTCGGCCGGGACCGTGGCGAGCACGGGCGGCGGCAGCATGATGTGGGTGATGCCGCCCGCCGCGATCAGCTCCACCAGTTCGTCGCCGGTCGGGCGTTCGCCGAGCGGCACGAGCACGAGTGTGGCTCCGGAGAGGAGGGTCTGCGCCATGTCCGCGACCGCCGCGTCGAAGTTCGGCGAGAGGACCTGGAGCGCCCTGCTGCCGGTGCCGAGTCCGGCCCGGCGGATGTGCTCGTGCATCACGGTGGCCACACCGGTGTGCGGAATCACGACGCCCTTGGGGCGGCCGGTGGAGCCGGAGGTGTAGATCAGGTACGCCGGGTGGCCGGTGTCGAGCGGCGTCGTACGGTCCTCGTCGGTCGGGTCGGTCGCCGGTGCCGCGGCCAGCGCGGTGACGGTCCCGGCGTCGTCCAGGAGCAGGGTCCGCGCCGGGTCCGCCTCCCCGGTGACTACGGATGCCGTCGCGCGCCGCGTGAGCACGAGGTCGGGGCGGGCGTCGTCGAGCATGTACCGCACACGGTCGGCGGGATAGGACGGGTCGAGGGGCAGATAGGCGGCGCCCGCCTTGAGGATCGCGAGCATGGCCACGATCCACTGCTCCGACCGTTCCACCGCCAGCGCCACGAGATTCTCCGGGCCGATGCCCAGGCCTATCAGGTGGTGGGCCAGGCGGTTGGCGCGGCTGTTCAACTCCTCGTAGGAGAGCCGGATGTCCCCGGCCTCGACCGCGACGGCCCGCGGGGTGCGCGCGACCTGCTCCTCGAACAGGGCGGGCATGGTGCGGTGCCGGGTGTCGTCGGCGGTGTCGTTCCACTCGACGAGGAGCCGGTGGCGCTCACCGGGGTCCAGTATGTCGAGTTCGCCGATCGGGGACGCGGGAGCCGCGGCCACGGCGTCGAGCAGCCGGGCGAACCTGCGGACCACGGCCTCGGCCGTCGTCCGGTCGAACAGGTCCGCGCTGTACTCCAGGGCCCCGAGGAGGCCGCCGGGTGTCTTCGCACGGTGCAGGTCCTGTAGATGGAAACCGAGGTCGACCTTGGCCGTGGCGTCCCCGACCGCCACGCCGGCCGCTGTGAGACCGGTCAGACGCAGGGCGTCGGAGCCCGCGCCCCGGTCGCCCAGGCCCATGGCGAGCGTCACCTGGAAGAGCGGGTGGCGGGCGGCGGAACGCTGCGGGTTGACCGCGTCCACCAGGCGTTCGAAGGGCACGTCCTGGTGGGCGTAGGCGGCCAGGTCCGTCTCGCGGACCCGGCCCACCAGTTCGGCGAAGGTCGGGTCGCCGGAGGTGTCGGTGCGCAGCACCAGGGTGTTGACGAAGAACCCGACGAGGTCGTCCAGCGCGTCGTCGGTACGGCC
>NZ_JBSFTT010000112.1:0-2501 GCF_053591415.1 Streptomyces sp. NPDC003032
CCGGCACCCCGCCACCCGCTACGACGTCGGTAAAACCGTAAAACGCCCCGAGACGCTCGTCGCTCTGCGTAACGGTCGATGTTAAGGAACAAGCTAAGCTTGATCTTTATCTACTGGGTCGTTGTGGTGTCGAGCTATAACGACGGTCTGGTGTCCGGATGGTGCCGCGGGCGACGATGGATGCCATGACGATTGAGGCCTCGTGGTTGCGGATCGAGAACCGGTTGTGTGAGTACTCACCGGCCGCGTACGCGTCATTGCCCCCTGCTGCGGGCTCAGACGCGGTACGCGTGGCAGAACGCCGGTGCGGGCTCGTGTTTCCCGAGGACTTGGTGGCATCCCTGCGCCGCCATGACGGCTCAGGGGAGTGCCTGCTGCCCGGCAACTACCGCCTGTCCGGCGCAGCCGAGATCGCGAAAGACTACGTGTGGTGGATCGGGTCACAACAGCGGGATGTTCCCGATGAACTGCGCTATTGGCGTTCGTCCTGGTTGCCTCTGGCCGGAAATGGCGTCGGGAATTCCCTCTTCGTCGAGATGGCACCGGGCGACCAGCACGGTCGCATCGGTGCCCACGCCCACGGTGACGGTGGACGGTTCGACGACCTGCCCCAGTACACCTCCCTGCAAGCCCTGCTCAGCTGGGCCGCGCAAGCCCTGTCCGACGGCTCTGCCACGGATGTCCTGGACTACGTGCTCACCGCGGACGAACAGGGGCTTCCGTACTGGGAGGACGCAGACGCAGAACAGGACGGCGTGTCGGTGGTCTGGGACATGGCAACCTTGGAGAACCGCTACGGACGGCTCTGACCCCTCACAAACTGTGATCACGGGCACCCACTCGAACGGGTCGCGAAATTCGGGCGGCTTCTGGCATTTCACCGGCCATGCCACGGCCATCACGCGATCATGTGCCGTGCCGAGTAAGAAACCACCTTTGAACTTCGGCTGGCTTCGCTGGAATTGGGTTGGGATCCTTGGCCTTTCGGGCGGGTGGAGGAGGACGGGTGACTGTTGAGGAGTCGTGGGAACAGATCGAGCGCTGGATAGCCCAGCATGCCCCGGAGGAAGCCTCATTACCGGCTCCCTGTACTCACGCTGAGCTGGAAGCCTTGTACGAGTCTCTCGGAAGGCAGCTGCCGGACGAGGTGGAACGCTCGCTGCTACGTCACAACGGGTCAGGTTTGACCACGATTCTTCCGCCCGGGTTCACGCTCCTGGGCATCGAGGACATCCTGAAGAAACGTGCGACCTGGTTGAAGTACGCCGCACCTGATGACGCGAATCTGGCAGAAGAAGACAAGCCCTTCCTCGTCCCCTTCGCGGCGTTGAGTGTTATTCAGCTCCTGGTCGACACCAGGACAGGCCGCATCGGCTGGTGGGACATCGAGCAGGGCTTCTTCTGGGAACGTGATGCCCTCTGGTGTTCCCTCACCAGTGCCTTGGACTTCGTCGGGAACCTGCTGGCCTCGCCGCGACCCTGGATCGCGATACTGCCGGGCGACGAAGAGTGGGAGGTGACCGACAGGCACCCGGATTTCCCCGGAACGCTCGAATGCACCGAAGACCTCGTCGACTGACGGACCTCTAGCAGGCCCCGAGTACCTCTCATTACAGCGGGCCCTACCGGGGAGCGGTTAGCGGGCAGCAGGTGTGTGATCACACCGCCCGAACTACCTCAGTGGGGCGAGGAGGTGCGGCTGTCGGGTGAACAGGCGGGCGGGTAATCCGACGGGTCATGAGCGTGATCGCGGCGAGCGTGAGCATCGCTTCGGAGTGCTCGGGACGGGTCTCGTAGTCGCGCACATTCCGGCGCGCCTGCACCAGCCACGCCAGCGACCTCTCCACCACCCACCGACGCGGCAAAAGCACGAATCCCTGAGCCCCCTTGGGCCTGCTGACAGTCTTGATCGTCAGGCGGAGGAACGACTTCGCCCAGTCCACGAGCTTGCCCGCGTGGGCCAGGTCTGCCCAGACGATGGTGATTTCGGGATGCATGAGCCGGAGTCGGAAGAGGACTTCTCGGGCGGCGACGCTGTCGTGCATGTCGGCCGGGGTGACCATCACGAACAGCAGGAGCCCCTTCAGGTCCACGATGACATGTCTCTTGCGGCCCGGCGTCTTTTTCCCCGCGTCGTATCCGGACGTGGAGCGCGGGACGGTGGCGGCGACTTTGACGGACTGCGAGTCGATTACCGCCGCCACCGGATGTGGGGATGTGCCCATGGCCCGGCGGATCCGGCGTCGCAGCTGGTCGCGGATGAGGTTGAAGACCCCCGCGGCAGCCCAGCGGCTGAAGAACCCGAATGGGGCCAGGTCTTCGGCGACGAGGTCCTCGCCACCGCCATCCTCGACCGGCTCCTCCACCACTGCGAAGTGATCTCCATCAACGGCCCCAGCTACCGGCTCAAGAACCGCCTCAAGGCGATCGAGCGAGAGAACGACGTGGCCTGACAACCCACGTCGCTTCCGGCGGCCGAACACGTGATCAGTTGCCGATCA
>NZ_JBSFTT010000113.1:0-2495 GCF_053591415.1 Streptomyces sp. NPDC003032
GGTCCTGAACGGGATCGTGTGGAAGTTCCGGACCGGGACGGCCTGGCGGGACGTGCCCGAGCGTTACGGGCCGTGGGCCACTCTGCATACGCGTTTTCGCAGGTGGGCGGCGGACGGGACGTTCGACCGGATGCTGCGGGCTGCGCAGGCGAAGGCGGACGCGGCGGGCGACATCGAGTGGCTGGTGTCGGTCGATTCCACGGTCGTCCGGGCCCACCAGCATGCGGCCGGAGCTCGAAAAGGGGGCTCTGCGACCCGGCCCTTGGCCGTTCCCGAGGCGGGCTGACCAGCAAGATTCACCTGGCCTGTGACGGCAGGGGCCGTCCGCTCGGCTTCGTCGTCACCGGTGGCAACATCAACGACTGCACCCGGTTCACCGCCGTGATGGAAGCGGTCCGGGTGCCCCGGATCGGACCGGGGCGGCCCCGCACCCGGCCCGATCACGCCCTGGGCGACAAGGGCTACAGCTCGAAGGTGATCCGCACCTGGCTCCGCCGCAAGGGCATACCGCACACGATTCCCGAGCGGGCCGACCAGGTCGGCAACCGGGCCCGGCGAGGCAGCCGTGGAGGCCGCCCGCCGGGCTTCGACCGTGAGGTCTACAAGCACCGCAACGTCGTGGAACGGTGCTTCAACCGCCTCAAGCAGTGGCGCGGTATCGCCACCCGCTACGACAAGACCGCCCGGTCCTACGAAGCAGCCGTCACCTTGGCATCGCTCCTGATGTGGGCGTGACCTTTGACGACAGAACCTAGCGCGCCAGGCGCGAGCCCAGGCGGGCGTCCTTCTCCGGGGCGCCGAGCGCGTCCGGGCCGAAGGAGCTGATCCCGGCCGTCGTCAGGCCGGTGGCCGCGCCCTTGAACACCCAGGCGGCACCGGAGTCCCGGTACGTGCCGTCCTCCCCGGGGGCGGTGACGGTCAGGTCGGCCTTCTTGTCGCCGTTGACGTCGGCGAGCGAGACCTCGGCGCCGAACTTGTCGCCCTTCTCGGAGGCGCCGGGGACGCCGGGCGTGGTCTGGGTGAAGGACTGGGCGCCCTTGCCGCTGAGGCCGCTCCTGGCGCCCTTGAGCAGGACGACGTTGCCGCTGTCCCGGACGTTCTTGCCGCTCGCGGTGACGTCCTCGCCGGGGACGCCGACGGCGATGTCGGCGTAGCCGTCGCCGTTGACGTCGCCCGCGCTGATCGAGGCGCCGAACTGGTCGCCGCTGTAGTAGTCGTCACCGATGTAACCGCCCTCCTCACCCACGCCCGGGACGCCCGGGCTGTCCTGGGTGATCTTCACGGTGCGGGTGGCGGCGGGCCCGTTCTTGCTGCCGTAGTCGACGCGGACGGTGCCCTTGTCACCCTCGTTGTCGTCGTTGAAGGGGCCGTTGTCGCGGGTGACGAAGTCGCCGTAGCCGTCGCCGTCCACGTCCGCGACGGCGCCGCCCACGGAGGCCTTGAGCCCCTTGTACGTGTGGCCGAGGCCGGACGCGCCGCCCTTCCAGAAGCGGCTGCCGAACGCCCGGTCCTCAAAGCTGTGGCTGGTGACGAGGTCGTCGACGCCGTCGCCGTCCATGTCGCCCGCGACGAACCCGTCCAGCTCGGGAAACGATTCGAACCTGATGTCGTCCTTCCTGGCCGCCTCGCCGCCGCGCGTGAACGGCCCGTACGAGACGGTCATGCCGGGGGGGCCGCTCTCGGGCGTGGCCTTGTAATCATGCGTCACCAGGTCGCGGTGCCCGTCGCCGTCGAAGTCGCCGACGGCCAGGGAGCCGACCGCGCCCGGCAGTCGGGCGGCCGCGTCCGTGAGCCCGGCGGCGGAGCCCCACAGCACCACGGTGCCGCCGGTACCGGCGCCGACGACCAGGTCGGTGTAGCCGTCCCCGTCGAGGTCGGCGGCGGTCAGCTCGCGGCCGAAGTCCCCGTACTTGCTGACGTCCCCGGGCACCCCCGCGCTGGACCGGTCGACGACCTTCCGGCGTGCCTGGTCGGCGCCGCCCTTCGACCCGTACACCACGGCCACGTACCCGGCTTCCTGCTTCCCGCCGACCGTCGCGTGCGCCGCTCCGAGCGCCAGGTCGGCGTACCCGTCCTTGTTGAAGTCGACGACCGGGGCCTTGGCCGCCTTCGCCCGGGGCGCTGCGGACGCGGTGGCGGTGCCTACCGCCAGCGGCGCGGCGATGGCGGCGGCCGCGATGGCGACGACGAGGGAGCGACGCACTGTTCCTCCTGAGACTGGTGGCCCTTCGATCAGGTTGATCAGGGCCCGCAGAGAGGAGACAGCCGAGGTGACGCGAGGGTTGCACACCTGTGAACCACCAGAAACGGAATCCTTGCCTCAACCTGGTGGGGCCGGTCTGCCGCCTTCGCCGCCGGTCTCATGAGCGGCCTCCTGACCGCCGCCGCCCCGGAGGGCAGGCCAGGTTCGGGGCGGCTCCGTTCGGGGTGCGGCACACCGAAACGCGGCGCGCGCCGGGACAGTTGACCGGAGAGCCAGCGGGCGTCGGGCGGCT
>NZ_JBSFTT010000114.1:0-2274 GCF_053591415.1 Streptomyces sp. NPDC003032
TGTCCCTGGTTGGGGCATCGATCTCAACCGAGATCCTCTGCCCTGCTGCCGCTGCCTGCGGTCAGAGCTGGGGACGTTCGTCCGTACGCAACTGGAGAGAAAAGTGGCTCCGGCAAGAATTTCGTAGACGGAGATCAGGGCGAGGTAGGTGGGTTGCAGCGTGGGTAGCGGCGGCGGAGGTGTGCGATCAGAACGACTCGTTGCCGGAGCAGGGGGATACCGGCTCGCCCGCCCATGATTCTCTTCTGGAGCTTCACGTCGGTGATGCGCCCTTCGTTGACCCCTGAGCTGAAGCAGGTGGTGATCCCCTGCACGACTGCTGCCTCGTCTTCGCGGATGGACTTGGCCAGGCTGGCCAGGGCCGGGAGGCCGGAGGCGGTGAGTCGGTCGAGCCAGGCGGGCAGCAGGGCGGCGTCCTGGGCATCGAGCATGGTGTCGAACTCGCGGACCAGCTCGTGAGTGCGCTGTAGTTCTGGGCAGTGTTCCAGGAGGCGGCAGAGCCGCTCACGGACGTGAAGGCCACGCTGGTCAGGGGAGGTAGCGATCCAGCGGGCGACTTCCCGCGGTGTGGCTGCCCGTTCGTGCACTTCTTCCAAGGGGAGCCCACGACGCAGGGGTTGAACAGCGAGTTTCACCTGCTGGTAGTGGCCCCGGTAGCCCTTGGCGGCGATCTCCTGGTGGAGGACTAAGGCATTGTGCTCGCCCTCGTCCCAGCGTTGGCGCAGATAGCAGAGATACGGATCGAGCGGTGTGGGCCTGCGCGGGTATTGACGCCGGATGCATTCCTGCCAGGTGGTGGCCCGCGCATACTTGCGGACGGTGCGCCGGTTCAATCCGAGTTCGCGGGCGATGGAGTGGTAGCTGCGGCCGCGGGCGGTGTCGGTCACCGCGTGCACCGCTTCGAACAGTCGCTTAGCGTGTCGTCTGGCGGGCGTATCGGCCGCCTCTGGGTTCCTGGCCTGCGCAGGCTCAGGGATGACAGGTTCGGGATCGGGCGTCGCGGCGGGCAAGCAGCTCCGGTGTGCGGTGGCGATCTCCTGCACCCGCCTGGACAGCCCCTGCCACAAATGAAAGCGGTCGCTGACCTGCAGCGCGTCCGGTGCGCCGGCGGTGATGCCCTGCCGGTAGGAGGGCGAGCCGTCCCGGCACACGATTTCCACGCCGGGATTCTCGCTGAGCCAGGTGCTGAGCGTCTGGGCGTCGCGGCCCTCCCACAGGGTGAGCGGGAGCCGGGTGCCGACGTCGACCAGCAGGGTCCCGTAGGTGCCCGCGTATAGGGCGAAGTCGTCCACGCCAAGCACCCGCGATGTGATCGCGGGCGGGAGTGGCACTCTCATCAGGTGGAACAGCACACTCGTGCGCGACAGCGTCGTGTTCAGGATGCACAGCAACCTCGCACCGCCGCGGCCGGCCAGGACAACGCCGAGAATCTCCACCAGGTGCTGAAGTAACGGAGTGCGGCGCTGGTAGCGCACGGTCAATCCGTCGACCTGCTCGGCGAAGGTGACCTTCATACAGGTCGGGTTCTCGCAGTACAAGCGCCGTACGCTCAAGTCGATGCGGACAGGCCGGCCGCCGAGAGCGGTATCGGCGAGGTGGCGCACATAGCGGCTGTGGACCCAGTCGCTCACGACACCGCAACCCGTACAGCACGCGGACACATCGCCGTGAGTGCGGGCCTGGATGACCACGGTGGGGCCCGTGGCGTCCACCGAGGCGACGACCACCGACGTCAAGTGCGGTAACAGCTCGAACAGTTCGTTGTCACACGAGGAGAGGATGCCCGCTGACCTGCATCCCGATAGCCAGAGTCTCGCCCTGATCTCCGTCTACGAAATTCTTGCCGGAGCCAGAAAAGTCCGTACGCCGACAACTGCGCGCACAGCACGTCGAAAGCGTTCGGCACGGGGAAAGACACGGACTGCTCGGCCATGCCGCCAGTATCTCCCGCAGACGCCCTTGTGGTCACCGTAGGCGCCCGCCCGGGAAAATACACCGGCTGAGCGGGCCGGGAGGTCAGGCATCGCGATAGCTCAAAGGCGCATGTCAGGAGCGCTGCCACGGGACAGGAGGGGACGGTGGGGTCGGTTTCTCCCGACTGCCTCTGCAGGGGACTCGGGCAGGCGGGCCACTGGCGCGGTCCGCGTACCTCGTCACTGGACGGCAGCAGGCCGTCGCAGGGAGGGCCGCTTCCGCCCAGCGCGTGGGTGGCTGGACGGAAGCGGGGCGGTCCCCTTCGGTTGGTTCTTGAGCACAAGGGGGCCGCACGCCTTC
>NZ_JBSFTT010000115.1:0-2185 GCF_053591415.1 Streptomyces sp. NPDC003032
CGCACAAGCCGCGCCAACCCCGCCACCGTCGGCGCACCGAACAACTCACCGATCCCCACCTCCACATCAAGCACCGCACGCACACGGGAGATCAGGCGCATCGCCAGCAGCGAGTCACCGCCCAGATCGAAGAAGCCGTCCTCGGCCCCGACCCACTCAAGACCGAGCACCTCGGCGAAGAGGCCGCACAGGATCTCCTCGGTCTGCGTACGCGGCTCGCGCCCGGACGTCCGGGCGGTGAAGTCGGGTGCGGGCAGTGCGGCACGATCCAGCTTTCCGTTCACCGTCAGCGGCAGCACGTCCAGGACCACGACGGCCGACGGGACCATGAACTCCGGCAGCCGGGCGCCGGTGAACTCCCTCAGCGCGGCCACGTCGAAGCCCTCAGCAGGCGCATCGGACATGGCAGGCACGACATAGGCGACCAGGCGCTTGTCTCCGGGCCGGTCCTCCCGCGCGATCACCGCCACCTGGCCCACCGACTCGTGCCCGGCGACCACGGCCTCGACCTCGCCCGGCTCCACCCGGAACCCACGGATCTTCACCTGTTCGTCCGCCCTCCCCGTGAACCCCAGCTCACCGTCGCTGGTCCACCGGGCCAGGTCACCCGTCCGGTACATCCGCCCGCCGTCACCGAACGGGCACGCCACGAACCGCTCCGCCGTCGGCCCCGGTCGCCCGACATAGCCGCGCGCCACACCCGGACCCGCGACGTACGCCTCACCCGCCACCCCTGGGGGTACCGGGCGCAGGAACTCGTCCAGGACGTAGGTCTTGACATTTCCCAGCGGGCGGCCGATCGGCGGGGGCCCGTCGCTCGGCGTGATCCCGGCGTCCACCGGTCCGACGGTGGCCATCACGGTCGCCTCGGTCGGGCCGTACGTGTTCCACACCCGGGCCTGGGAGGTCCATCGGCTCGCCAGGTCCGCGGTGAGCAACTCCGCGCCGAGGACCCAGTTCCGCACGTCGGGTACGGCGGCCGGGTCCAGCACGCCGAGGAGTGAGGGCACCACGCTGGCCGTGCTCACGCCGGTGTCGCCGATCATGCGTGCCAGTGCTCGGGGTTCGGCGCGCTCTTCGGCCGAGGCGATGGCCAGCGTTCCGCCGCCGGCCAGCGTGACCGCCACGTCCAGCACCGCCGCGTCGAAGCTGAACGACGCGAACTGCAGGACCACTGTCCCTTCGGCCACGCCCAGGGCGGGACGCATCACCTCGGCCAGGTTCGCCACCCCGCGGTGGGCCACCGCGACGCCCTTCGGGTTGCCCGTGGACCCCGAGGTGTAGATGACGTAGGCGAGTTGGTCCGGCCGGGCGGTCACGCCCAGCGGTGCCGTGGACTGCGTGGCCAGCGCGGCCACGGTCTCCGGCGCGTCGAGCAGCACCAGCCGAGCGGCCCCGGCCGCGTCCGGCGCCCCCGAGGGCACCTCAGGCATGGTCGCCGTGGTGGCGAGGACCACGTCGGCGCGGCTGTCGGCGACCATGAACGCGAGCCGGTCGGCCGGGTACTCCGGGTCCAGCGGCACGAACGCCCCGCCCGCCTTCCACACCGCTAGCTCGCCCACGACCATGTCGATGCCACGCGGCAGGCACAGGGCCACCCGGTACTCACGGCCGACACCGAGGCCGGCCAGATGGCGGGCGATCCGGTTCGCGCGCTCCTCCAACTCGCCGTAGGTCAGCATCTCCTTGCCGCAGCGCACCGCCGGCGCTTCCGGCGTACGGCCCGCCCGCTCCTCGATCAGCTCGGGCAACAGCGCTTCCCGGCCGGCCGTCGCCGTGTCGTTCCACCGCTCCACCACGCGCGAGCGTTCGGCCGCCGTCAGGACGTCCACATCACTGAGCCGGATGCCCGGATCGGCGGCGACCTGCTCAAGGACGCGCGCCAAGCGCTGCGCCAGTGCCTGGACCGTGTCCTCGTCGAACAGGTCCGTCGCGTACAGGATTTGGCCGTCCAGCCCTGCCGGGGCGCCGCGCTGGTCACGCCGCTCGGTCAGCGTCACCGCCAGGTCGAACCGGGCGGCGGGCGCGAGCATCGGCACCGGCCGCACCTCCATGCCCCGCAGCCGCCACTCCGGCTCCGGCACGTTGTCCAGGGCCAGCATCACTTGGAAGAGGGGTGTGCGGGACAGCGACCGGGACGGGTTCAACTCCTCGACCAGGCGCTCGAAGGGCACGTCCTGATGCG
>NZ_JBSFTT010000116.1:0-2139 GCF_053591415.1 Streptomyces sp. NPDC003032
TGCCCGCGGCCAGGGCGGCGACCGCGTTGTTCGCGTAGTGGCGGCCGGGCACCGACACCTGGAAGGTCAGGAACTTGCCGTTCAGGACGACCGTGCCTGCTCCTCCAGGCGCACGAGGAGTTCGGCCTCGGTGCGCGCCAGGCGCTCGGAGTCGACGTGACCCTGCGGGTCCGCGCACGGAACAGTGATCTTCAGGGCGTACGGGCCGCGTACGGTGTCCACCCGCCACAGGCAGGTTCCCCGCCGGTCGGCGACCAGGCGGGCCGGGGCGTCCCGCCCCCACACGGAGGCGATCAGGTGGTGTGCGGTGGTGTGAAGAGAGGCGCCCACTGGTGTTCCGTCCAGCTCGTGCGCTAGCGGCCATCCGAAGGGTGGGGAGTGTAGACGCTCAGATGCCGCGTACTGCCCGGACCGAAGACATCTCCCTCCCAGTCGCCGTGCCGGGTGATCAGCCGCATCCCGGCGAGCCGGGCCATCAGGTCCAGCTCGGCGGGCCAGGCGTAGCGGGTCACCAGCGGCAGCAGCCGCACCCCGCGCGCGTCCGCGCGGATCTCCTGGGAGTGCACCACCTGGGTGACGGGGTCGTGGAGCATCGTGGACCAGTGCGCGTGCGTGTCGCTGATCCCGCGGACGCTCACCGCCTGCCCGGTGCCGGGCTGCCAGCCCGGCACGCGGGCCTCCACGACGAACGGGCCGCTGACCCGGCGGGCAGACTGCGCACATGCAGCTCCCCGCCGAAGCCGTTGCCGCCACCGTGCTGATCGAGGTCGTCCGGATCTCCGCCCTTCCTGCCGGACGGGACGACCCGTACCCCGGCACGGCAGTCGCCCACTGGACCGGGAGCGAAGCTGCCGCCGCCCTGGCCCTGATCGAGAGCCTGCCCGGCAGTGAACAGCACCGATGCGGCTTCTCGCCTGGCTGGAGTGTCCGGGCGTACGACAACGCTCTCGATCTGGCGCTGTTCGAGGCGGCGTTCTGCTTCACCTGCCACGAGGTCCGCATGCGGGGAACGGCAGTGCTGCCCGCTCTGGCCACGCAGTTCTTCGACCCGGGCGCCCTGTCGGCCCGGTCCCTGCTGTCTCTCTTCCGCAAGGCAGCTCCATAGCCGACCGATTGGAAGAGCGTCACGCCTCGGCCTGGTGACAGGAAGGCTGTCGCTTGAACGCCTGTGACAAGTCGGATGCCTCGCTTGTGACAACCAGACTGCTTCGGCTGTCCTGTGTCACCGAGTCATTCCTGACGCGATCGCTCTGACCTGCGACGAGGAATCTTGAGTGGCGAAGCGACCGTGACCTGCGGGTGCCACCGTTCGGAGATGCGGAGAGTTCTCGGCAGTGGATCTTGCTGGATCGTGAGGATGCTTGGCGAGTGCTGCTGCGGCGAGTTCGACGGCGTCGGGGACCTGGTCCTCGGCACGAACGTCGACCACGCGAGCACGGCCGTCGGCAAGCCGTGCGAAGTAGTCCGGGGCATGGCGCCGCTTCTCTGCCACGGCGCTCACCGGATCAGCTCGCCCAGCAGTTCGTCATCCACCCGCAGCGGCGCGAGCAGGTCACGAACGTATGCCTCCCGCTTGATGACGGATGCGACTGTCCACCACTCGCCCAGTCCGGCCAGGTGGTTGCGGACCTTCTCCACCTTCTCCGGGTGCCCGGCCGCGTCACGCCAAGTAGCCCGGCTCTTGGCCGGCTCCGCCGCTGCCAATGCGTCGACCAGCTTGTGCTGGACCGAAGCGATGAACGGGCTCCCGAAGTACACACCCTCCTGGCTGTAGAACTTTCGGTCGAACAGCATCTTGTGGACAGCCCGGAGGAAACCGTAGTGGCAACAGAGTGGGTTTGAGCAAGATTCACAGACGAAGAGGAAGATCGACTGTCACAGGACATCGGCCGTTCTCGTTCACCGGCTCAGCCGGTCCGGCTGGTGGTGTCCCGTCTCAGTCGACCTGGTCCCAGTCTCAAATGATCAGATCAGATCAGATCTGATTCGTTCGTCGTCTCAGATGATCGGGCGGTCAGGGTTACTCGTATATCTGGGCGGCTGAGAGCTGACGGGCGACTGACTGCCGGGTGACCGGTTCGAGTTGGGTGTGGAACGGTGTGTCGGCCAGCCAGGCGGCCCAGGATTCGAGCATCTGGG
>NZ_JBSFTT010000117.1:0-2111 GCF_053591415.1 Streptomyces sp. NPDC003032
ACCTCGCACAGGTTCGCCGGAACATGTGCGCTTTGGCGATCCCGACGTTGGTCGTCAGGATCGTGCTGGACTTGAGATACCTCTGGTTGATCACCTGAAACAGGGCTGAGGCGCCGTCCTCGGGAAGCGGCAGATAGCCGAGTTCGTCGATGATCAAAAGCTTTGGACCTGCGAAGAAGCGCATGCAGGTCTTCCAGCGGCCTTCGAGGGCGGCCTTGTGGCACTTGGCTGCGAGTTCCGCGGCGGTGGTGAAGTAGACACGGTGGCCGGCGTCGACGGCCGCTCGTCCGAGGGCGACCGACAGCATGGTCTTGCCCACCCCGGGTGGGCCGACGAACAGCACGTTGGAGGCGTCGTCGAGGAAGCGCAAGGTGGCCAGGTCTCGGATCAACTTCTCGTCGACGCCGGGCTGGGCTGCGAAGTCGAAGTCGGCCAGGGTCCAGGGCTCGGGCAGGCAGGCGAACCGTTCCCGGGCGGCGAGTTTGCGGGCTTCGGTGGCCTCGACCTCGATCTCCAGGAGCCGTTCCAAGGCTGCGGTCAGTGACATCCGCTCGGTGCGGGCCTGGTCCAGGACCCTGTTCAACGCCTCAGCGGCGTCGTTGAGTTTGAGGTAGGACAGGTGGCCTCTGAGCTGCTGGAATCGGCGGGCTTCGCTCACCTGCATCGGTGACGTACTCACTCCGGGTTCTCCTCCTGCTTCGGTGAGGGGACACTCCGCAGCCGGTCGGCCACGGCGGCATAGTGGGTCAGGTCGATCACGACCCGTTCGGCTGAACTGCCGGTGGCGGGTCCTTCGCGCAGACGCTCGGCTTCGGCCAGGGCTGCGGCTGACGGCGGTTTGCGGACCTTGGTCTTGCAGGGAGCCCGATCGGAGAACGAGGACAGCACCGCCCTCTCCAGCGCAATGACATGTCCGTCGTCCCGGACGGTCTGCCCGGCGCCGCGCGGGGCCCGGCGGTGGCAGGCGACGACGGCCCGTCCGGCGGTGACGATCCGCAGTTCGTCCTCGCCGAGCCGGTGCAGGACCTTGACCGTGACGCCGGGCAGGCCGGGCGGAACGGAGTAGAAGTTGCCGTCGAAGGCGACCAGGCTCTGCGGGCTGACGGTCCGCTCGACCTCCAGCTCGGCCGGGAACGGCCGGACCGGGATGTCGAGCAAGGGCTCGGCCGTGGCGAGCTCGCCGACGGTGGTGACCGCTCCGTCGATCCGCCGGCGCCGGTCATCCATCCGGACCGAGAGCTTGTCGACACCGGACTGGGCCTGCACGACCGTGAGCCCGTCGGGAACCGTGCGCCACCAGCGTTGCGCGGCCGAGTGGTTGGCCTTCTCCACCACTCCCTTGCGGTTGCCGCGGCGGGGTGGGCAGATGTCCACCCCGACCCCGTAGTACTTGGCGACGGCGGCGAACGCCGCGGTGACCTGACCGCTGGAGGGATAACAAACCGTGGCCATCCGGTCGAAGCGCCACCGGCGGGCAGTTCCGCCCAGCTTGCGCACGACATCGTCCAGTGCCTGGACCAAATGGGGGAAGTCCTCCGACTCCGCCAGCACCGCCCTCCACCGGCCCGAATGCGCGAGAGCCCCGACCAGCAGATGCGCATGCTCGCCCACCCCCCATCCTTCGGGCGGATCGGGCAGCTCCAGCCAGTCGAACTGGATCTCCTCGCCCGGAGGATGCGCGATCACCGCGACGTTGCGGCCGGTCGAGGCATGACAGGGCTCGCAGTACGGCCGGACGCGATAGCGGCGAAGGGCGCGGGTGAACGTCGAGTACGCACCCTCATAGCCGAGCCCCACCACCTCGTCGAACAGGGTGGACGCCCACAGGTGCGGGTCGTCAGCAAGGCGCTGGCGGCAGTAGGGAAGGAACGGCACGAACGCATCAGGCGCCTGACGCCGCTGGCCGGCGGTCCGCTCACCGTTCAGATAAGCCCGGATCGTCTTGCGGTCCCGGCCCAGATGCCGGGCGATCGCCGAGATCGTCCATCCCTGCCGACGCAGTGCATGAGCATCCACGTCTTCCTCCCGCGTCAGCATCCAGGCCCCCGAGCAGGCCGAACCAGCGCACGCAGGCTTTCCGGACCAACCGCCAGATACGACGACACACCGGG
>NZ_JBSFTT010000118.1:0-2043 GCF_053591415.1 Streptomyces sp. NPDC003032
CGGACTGGGACATCATTGGCGTACATCTCAGGTTTACGGACCATATACCGCACTGGGTTGATGTGATGTGCACTCCTTCGCCGTAGCCTGCGTCCACTTCAGTGCTCCGGGAATTTACAGCACCCGGCTCGACGTAACCCAGGGGGAAATTCGTGCAAGGTTTACTCAAGTCTACTGTTCGCACAGTCGGAGTTGCTGTTGCGGGGGCGGCCATACTGGTCGGGTTCGCCGGGCCGGGGCACGCGGCAGGTGGGTATTACGAGGCATCCACCAAGGACCGCTGCGCGCATATGCAGGGACACTACTACTACGACTATGTCGCCCACCGTCAGGGCAGGGCCACCTACAACACTCGCTGGGACTTCACTATTGACGCCTACAGCAACAGCTGCGGATGGGGGCGGTCGTTCGCGCCATACGCCACGTACAGCAAGTGGACGGGGACCAAGTGGGACTACTCCCACACCAACAAGTACACCCGGATCGGGACTGCGGGCACGGGCCGTAACGTGGCTGACGTGATGATTTACCTCTGTGAGGTCGGAAAGCCAAGCACCTGCGGAAAGATCCACGGAGCTTAGCGAGAGGCCACGGAAACTGCCTCACCTCGTGAAGGCCGGCAGTTCAGACTGTTCATGCGGACGGGCTGATCAAGGCGGTGAGTACGCCGACGTTTGAGCGTTTAGCGCGTGACTGGCAACCGGCAGTCGGCGCTCGGACTACGCGCGGACGATGGGGCGCAGACCGTCCGGGCAACCGGTGCCGACACCGCTTCGCATGCTGCGGGCGTGGCAATTCCTGGACGCGACTGCACGAGCACTTCGGCACGCCGCCGGCCCGCTGACCTTCGAAGATCGCATGAGTGGAAGGTCACTTCCTTGCGAACGCCTTGCCAGCAGCAAGCCTGGTAGTCCGTCGTGACCAATATGGCTGACACGACTCTGCGATCCCATCCCATTCGAGACGACGATCCAGTGCAGCGGTTGGAAGTAGCCCTCCGGCGTCTGTGGCAGACGACGTAGGCGCCGACGGTGAGATCGGGGCGCCGTCGGCCTCTCATCTTCGGCGCAGGCATGCCGCGTCCACCTCGCGGTGATGGACCTCGTGGCACGCCATTTCGTCGCAATATCCACCCCGAGCTGACGTGGCACCTAGAACGGTCGCGCGGACATACGCCTGGCACTCGAAGGCTCGGACGGGCGAAGCCGACTTGACCGGGTGGTCGGGTGGCCGGGCCAAGTGTGCGCGATAGAGCAGGGCTTGGTCGTCAAGGCGTCGTTTCCGGATCGTTGGAGGGTAGCCCTCCAAGTCCTTGTCGTAGATCAGAGAACGCCCGCAGGGCACGATGCCCACCATTCAAAGGAGAGGGAACCGTGAAACGCATCCTTATCGCGCTCACCGCGGCTGCAGGGCTGGTGCTTGCCCTGCCTGGCAGTGCGAGCGCGCACTCGACGGACGACTGGTCCCTGTCGGGCCAGTTCCCTGGAAATCGCGGCTATGGGTATGCCGGGGACTCGCAGAGCCATGTGAGCGGTGTCTTCCAGGGGGTCGCCATGTGGCGGCTCGGCAACAATGTCGCAATCAGTACCTACGCCTCCGACACAAAAACGGACGGATACTGCGCCGGGCTCCAGATCCGCTACGAGATCTACGACGGCGGACAGTGGGCCGGTCACTGGCATTACCGCGACGTTCCCGTGTTCGACTGCACGACGGGCGGCGCGGAGACCGGCGGAGTGATCAAGGAGTACTTCTACAGCAAGTACCCGGTGCGCAACGTCTCCTCGCGCGCCTGCCACGCCGACTCCTCGGGCGGGATCATCCACTGCGAGTCGAACTGGCACGGACCCATCTGAGCAGCGGCTGCAGGCACGACAAGAACACACTGGCGCCCGCACCACGTCAGGTGAGGGCGCCAGTGCAGCTCGCCTCATGCTCCGGGGATGGGTGCCTGGTCCACAAGACTCTCGTACGGTGGCCGCTGGCACAGGGACGGCGTGCCCCGGCTGCAGTAGGTGGCATAACGGATGCTGGACGACACAC
>NZ_JBSFTT010000119.1:0-2018 GCF_053591415.1 Streptomyces sp. NPDC003032
CGGAGGGAAAGCGATGGGTAGGACACTCGCGGAGAAGGTCTGGGACGACCATGTCGTCCGGCGCGCCGAGGGCGAGCCCGACCTCCTCTACATCGATCTGCATCTGCTGCACGAGGTGACCAGTCCCCAGGCCTTCGACGGCCTGCGGCAGGCGGGCCGGCAGGTGCGGCGGCTCGACCTCACCATCGCGACCGAGGATCACAACACCCCGACCCTCGACATCGACAAGCCCATCGCCGACCCGGTCTCGCGGGCGCAGCTGGAGACGCTGCGCAAGAACTGCGCCGACTTCGGTGTGCGCCTGCACCCGCTGGGCGACGTCGAGCAGGGCGTGGTCCACGTGGTGGGACCGCAGCTGGGACTGACGCAGCCGGGCACCACCGTGGTCTGCGGCGACTCCCACACCTCCACGCACGGCGCCTTCGGAGCGCTGGCGTTCGGCATCGGCACCTCGCAGGTCGAGCACGTGCTCGCCACCCAGACGCTGCCGATGGCCCGTCCCAAGACCATGGCCATCACCGTCGACGGCGAACTGCCCGAGGGGGTCACGGCCAAGGACCTGATCCTCGCCATCATCGCGAAGATCGGCACCGGCGGCGGCCAGGGCTACGTCCTGGAGTACCGCGGCCCGGCCATCGAGAAGCTCTCGATGGAGGCCCGGATGACCATCTGCAACATGTCCATCGAGGCGGGCGCCCGCGCGGGCATGATCGCCCCGGACCGCACCACCTTCGACTACCTCCAGGGCCGCGACCACGCCCCGCGCGGCCAGGACTGGGACGCCGCGGTGGCGTACTGGAAGACTCTCAAGACGGACGACGACGCGGTCTTCGACGCCGAGGTCCGCATCGACGCCGCCTCGCTCGCGCCGTTCGTCACCTGGGGCACCAACCCGGGCCAGGGAGCGCCCCTGTCGGGACACGTCCCCGATCCCGCTTCGTACGAAGACGCCTCGGAGCGCCACGCCGCCGAAAAGGCCCTTGAGTACATGGGGTTGAGCGCCGGGCAGGCGCTGCGCGACATCAGCGTCGACACCGTCTTCGTAGGTTCCTGCACCAACGGCCGCATCGAGGACCTGCGCGCGGCCGCCTCCATCGTCCAGGGCCGCAAAGTCGCCGACGGCGTACGGATGCTGGTCGTCCCCGGCTCCGTCCGGGTCTCCCTGCAGGCCGTCGCGGAGGGCCTGGACAAGGTCTTCACCGCCGCCGGCGCCGAATGGCGGCACGCGGGCTGCTCGATGTGCCTGGGCATGAACCCCGACCAACTGGCCCCCGGCGAGCGCTCGGCATCCACCTCCAACCGCAACTTCGAGGGCAGGCAGGGCAAGGGCGGCCGCACCCACCTGGTCTCCCCGCAGGTCGCCGCCGCCACCGCGGTCACCGGCCGGCTGACCTCACCCGCCGACCTGTCCGACGCCCCTGTGACCGCCGGAGTCTGAGAGCCATGGAAGCATTCACCACCCACACCGGCCGGGCCGTTCCGCTGCGCCGCGGCAACGTCGACACCGACCAGATCATCCCCGCCCACTGGCTGAAGAAGGTCACCAGGGACGGCTTCGAGGACGGGCTCTTCGAGGCCTGGCGCAAGGACGAGGAGTTCGTCCTCAACCAGCCCGAGCGGCGGGGTGCCACCGTCCTGGTCGCCGGACCCGACTTCGGCACCGGCTCCTCGCGCGAGCACGCCGTGTGGGCCCTGCAGAACTACGGCTTCAAGGCGGTCGTCTCCTCCCGCTTCGCCGACATCTTCCGCGGCAACTCGCTGAAGAACGGCCTGCTCACCGTCGTACTCGACCAGAAGGTCGTGGACGCGCTGTGGGAGCTGACCGAGAGCGACCCGCAGGCCGAGGTCACCGTCGACCTCCAGGACCGCCAGGTCCGCGCGCGGGGCATCACCGCCGACTTCGAACTCGACGAGAACGCCCGCTGGCGGCTCCTGAACGGCCTGGACGACATCAGCATCACACTGCGGAACGAGCCCGACATCGCCGCCTATGAGACCGAGCGCCCCGCCTACAAGCC
>NZ_JBSFTT010000120.1:0-1863 GCF_053591415.1 Streptomyces sp. NPDC003032
TGGCCGCAGCGGGGGCAAGCGGCTCTGGCCGCCGCTTCTTTCTGCCGGGCGGTGCAGCGACAGCAGTACTGCCGGTCGATGAAGCCGACCGGGGCTCCGCAGCCGATGCAGTCGCTCTGTTTGACGCCCACGATGCTACCCGGGTCACAGCGGCGGCATCGAACGGCCGCGGGCGGAGGCTGCCTTGGGCAGTTCAGCGACTGGCCGTGATGGGGCGGCAGGGCGCTCGACGGGGGTGGTGTCGACCTCGAACAGGTCGTTGGGAGTGCATTCCAGTGCGGTGCACAATGCGATCAGGGTGGACATCTTCACCTGGGAGGGTTCCTTGGTGAACAGCGCGGACACTGATGCGGAGGACATCTGCAGGCCGGCACGTTCGGCCAGAAGTCGCTGCAACTGGGTGCCGGTCCAGACTTCGCGCTGGGCGGCGGCCATCCGCAGGCGCCATCGGATCTTCATGCGGGGCTGCCCTCGTCGGCGGTGAGTTCGCTCAGCGTGGTGGTCACCGCGCGGCGATAGGCGTCCTCGATGAACGTCGCGGAGGGCCGGACGTATCTCATGGTCGAGCTGACCGTCCAGTGACCGAGGAGTTGCTGGATCGCCACGAGGTCCACGCCGCGTTCGTAGTTGTGGGTCGCGCAGGCCCGCCGCAGGGCATGCGGGCTGAACCGGTCGGCGGCCGGGCGTCCTTCGAGTTCCATCAGATAGCGCAGGCGGTTGCGGATCGTCCCGCGGTGCAGGCTGCCGCCGGACTCGTCCGCGAACAGGACTGGCGAGTCGGGGAACTTGCCCCGCACGTCGTCGAGGAACCAGTGCAGGACGAGGTCGAGGCCGTCCAGCATGGGCACCCAGCGCGGCCTGGGGCCGGAAGTGCGGGCGCCTTTGCCGAAACGTACGTGGAGTTTTCCGAACGGGCCCCGCGAGAAGTGAACGTCGGGACGGTCCAGCAGGGAGGCTTCTTCCGAGCGCAGGCCGGCGTGATAGAGGGTCCGGAACATTGCATAGTCCCGGGCGGCGGGCCCGTACTTGCGGGCGGTGGCGATCCGGGATTTGAGGAAGTCGAAGAACTCCGCCACTCGCTCCGGGGTCGGCGGCGGCAGTTGGGCCGGGGAATCGTCCCCGACATGCCGCGCGGCGTTAAACTCGTCTACCGGGCAGACCAGACGGACACCGAACCCCGCTTCGACCTCAACGGCCTTGCGGACCTGCAGGAACCGATGGAATCCCTTGAAGATCTGCACATACTCGCGCCGGGTCGAAGCCGCCCGCCCCGCGAGGGCCAGGTCGCCGACGACGCGGTCGATGTCCTCCGGGGTGACGTCCCACGCAGGCCGGCCCAGCGCAGTCAGCGTTCGCTCCAGCAGGCCAATGTCGTTCTCGACCGTCACCGGGCTGAACCCGCGGGCCCGCCACGAGGCGACGAACGCTTCGACGCATTCGGCCTGGAACTCCCACGGGTCGGCGGTCACCGGCTCCAGCAGGACAGCACCACCCTCGATCACCCGTAACTGGGATGTCACCGGCACACCTTCCTCGCACCTGACCGATCAAGGCAGCGCCTGGAGAATCCGAGCACCACCGTGAAGACCAACGAGGACCGCAGGAGATGGATACGGGCCGGTGACAGCAGTGATCCTCGAAAAGGAACATGTGCCAGCCCCAGATGACTGGGCCGGGGCCTTCGGCGACGAGGTCCTCGCCACCGCCATCCTCGACCGGCTCCTCCACCACTGCGAAGTGATCTCCATCAACGGCCCCAGCTACCGGTTCAAGAACCGCCTCAAGGCGATCGAGCGAGAGAACGACGTGGCCTGACAACCCACGTCGCTTCCGGCGGCCGAACACGTGATCAGTTGCCGATCA
>NZ_JBSFTT010000121.1:0-1578 GCF_053591415.1 Streptomyces sp. NPDC003032
CTTGTTCCTTAACATCGACCGTTACGCAGAGCGACGAGCGTCTCGGGGCGTTTTACGGTTTTACCGACGTCGTAGCGGGTGGCGGGGTGCCGGTTCTTCGAGCCTGGCGGTCGTCCTGGCCCCGGCCGAGTGGGTTTGGGTGCGCGGGCCGGACTGCCCAGGTGGGGGCGGATGTTCCGGAACCACCGCCGGACCCGGGTCGGGGTGAGCAGGGTGCCGGGACGGGTGGACTTCTCCCAGGGCTTGCGGCGGTCGGCTGCCAGCGGCAGTGCGAGGCGGAGCTGGGTGTGCGCGACGATGACCAGCCAGGTCCAGAGGTCCGCCGCCTCCGGGTCGCGGAGGCGGGGGCGGGTCCAGCCCAGGGACTGCTTGAACAAGCGGAACGTATGCTCCAGGTCGAATCGTCGCAGGTAGCAGGACCAGGCGAAGTCGACGTCATCCGGAGTGGCGCCGATGGCGGAGGACCACAGCCAGACCGGTGGAGCGTCGCGGTCGCCGGGAAGGTGCTCGACCTTGAGCCGGATCAGTGTGCCCTCGATGACGGGAAGGTCGCTGTCGTGGTCGATCCACGCGGATCGCTGCTTCAGCCGGGGGTGGAGCCGGTCCCAGGCACGGGCCTCGGCCTTGCCGTACCGGGGTGTGTCGTTGTGCGTGACCACGGACGGCTCCGGCCACGACTGGGGCCTGGCGAGGCTGAACTCCTTGCCGTGTTTGGGCGGTCGGCCGCCCTTGGGGGTGTAGACGCGTGGCGGCTTCGGCAGCTGCAGGACACGATCGGAGCGAAGGCGCCCGATCACTTCGACGGGCAGGTCGCGCAAGACCCACGCCAGACGCATCACGTCGTAGCCCGCGTCCATCACGACCAAGACGTTCCCGTCGCCATACTGCCATTGGCCGGCCGCGATCAGGCGCTCGATCACGGCCCGCAGCTGATCGGCGGTGACGGCCGCAGCATCGTCGGCGGGCCCCAGCCGGACCGCATCCAGGACCTGCGTCCACGAAGTGCGGTCCGGGGTGAGCGCGGCGACGAACGAGTACGGCCAGCCCGGCACCACATGGTCCGATACGCGGCCATTACGACCGTGGACCAGGCAGAACAGCCGTTCCGGCGAGCAGGCGGCATCCGACCGCAGCCACGGCGAGACATCTACCGTGAGCACGATCCGCCCGTCGAACCGCGGAAGCGGCAGGGCGACCAGCAGGTCACGCACGGCGTTCTCGTCGAGCCGACCATGGTTCAGGGCGCCGTACAGCGAGCCGTAGCCACGCTGATGCTCAGCGAGCAGCGACAACTCCACCGGTGCCCGGGTCGGGCCGTCCGTGCACAACAGCGCGTCGGCGAGCTCGAAGAAGGCGTCCGCTCTTGCGGACAGGCAGCCGTAGAAGGCCGCCCGAAAGCGTGACAGTTCCGCGAGCACACCCCGTCCCCCGGCCTGCGGCAGCACACTCATCTCACGGCCCTCCCCATGAACTCCCGTACTCCCTAGCAGAGTTCAGGATCACGAGGAAAGCCGCCTCGCACCCTGCAATCACTCCAAAGAGTGACGATATGACCGGTCGGATGTTAAGGAACAAGCT
>NZ_JBSFTT010000122.1:0-1463 GCF_053591415.1 Streptomyces sp. NPDC003032
GACAGCTCCCGCTGGATCGCCTCGATCGTGCCGATGACGCGCTTGTCGTCGGGCGGCAGGAAGCCCATCTGCGGGATCAGCAGCAGCGAGGCGTCCAGCTCCTTGGAGCCGTACGACTGCGTGAAGGTGTTCCGCTCCGGGTCGTAGCCCTTCTCGCACACGTCACGGTGGATGTCGTCGCGCAGCTCGCGCCACTTCTCCAGCGGGCCGTCGGCGTCGCCGGACTCCAGGAGCTTGATGGTGCGGTCGACGGCGACCCAGGCCATCACCTTGGAGTGCACGAAGTGGCGGCGCGGGCCGCGCACCTCCCAGATGCCCTCGTCCGGCTCGTCCCAGTGGTCCTCCAGATAGCGGATCAGCTTCAGCTGGAGCAGCGAGGCGTAGTCGTTGCGGGCCAGGCCCGTCATGTGCGCCAGGTGCAGGGCCTCGGTGACCTCGCCGTACACGTCCAGCTGGAGCTGGTGGGCGGCGCCGTTGCCCGCCCGGACCGGCTGGGAGTCCTCGTACCCCGGCAGCCAGTCCAGCTCCGTCTCGCCGAGTTCGCGCTCGCCCGCGATGCCGTACATGATCTGGAGGTTCTCCGGGTCGCCCGCCACCGCGCGCAGCAGCCACTCGCGCCAGGCGCGGGCCTCCTCGCGGTAGCCGGTGCGCAGCAGCGAGGAGAGGGTGATCGCCGCGTCGCGCAGCCACGTGAAGCGGTAGTCCCAGTTGCGCGAGCCCCCGATGTCCTCGGGCAGCGAGGTGGTGGGCGCGGCGACGATTCCGCCGGTCGGGGCGTACGTGAGTGCCTTCAGGGTGATCAGCGAGCGGACCACGGCCTCCCGGTAGGGCCCGTGGTACGTGCAGTGCTCGACCCACTCCCGCCAGAAGTCCTCCGTGGCGGTGAGCGCCGCCTCGGGCTCCGGCAGGGCGGGCTGCTGCTTGTGCGAGGGCTGCCACGAGATGGTGAACGCGATCCGCTCACCCGGCGCGACCGTGAAGTCGGAGTACGTGGTCAGGTCCTTGCCGAAGGTCTCGGCGTCGGTGTCCAGCCACACGGAGTCGGGGCCCGCGACGGCCACCGTGCGGCCCTCGACCTTGTGGACCCAGGGCACCACACGCCCGTAGCTGAAACGCATGCGCAGCGCCGAGCGCATCGGCACCCGGCCGGTGACGCCCTCGACGATCCGCACCAGCTGCGGTGCGTCGGTGTCGCGCGGCGGCATGAAATCGATCACGCGGACGGTGCCGCGCGGAGTGTCCCACTCGGATTCCAGCACCAGGGAGTCGCCGCGATAGGTGCGGCGGGCAGCCGTGGGTGGCTGCGCCTCCGGTGCGTGTGCGGGCCCGAGGCGCCAGAAGCCGTGCTCCTCGGTGCCCAACAGGCCGGCGAAAACGGCGTGGGAGTCGAAGCGGGGAAGGCACAGCCAATCGACTGTGCCGTCCCGGCAGACCAGGGCTGCGGTCTGCATGTCTCCGATGAG
>NZ_JBSFTT010000123.1:0-1452 GCF_053591415.1 Streptomyces sp. NPDC003032
GGTGATCAACCAGAGGTATCTCAAGTCCAGCACGATCCTGACGACCAACGTCGGGATCGCCAAAGCGCACATGTTCCGGCGAACCTGTGCGAGGTGCTGCCGAACTGCGACAGGTTCGACGAGGCGTAGCGGGAACTTTCATAGTCAGACGTCCTGTGGCCATCCGCCCAGGACTCGCGCCAGATGCTCGTGAAGCTCCGGATCGTCCGTCGCCGCGGCGAGGCGATAGGCAGTCGGCCCGATGCGCCAACCCGAATCATGATCGAAAGGCGGTCGCTGTCCCGCTGCGTTGTGAGCGAGCTTGGCCACCAGTTCCGCCAGCGCAAAATACAGTGCGTGTTCCTCAGCCAGCGGGTGTTCTCTGCTCAGGCTCAGGCTCAGGCTCCGTCGCCGGATTCGGTCGAAGACTTCGCGGCCCCGCAGCCACTGGTCTTCACGTTCTGCCAGGATCAGGGCCTCGTCGATCTCTGGTGACTGCCCCATCGTCCGGGCCGCAGCAGCAAGAACACTGCCTGCCCAAACAACGGGTTCTCGCTGTTGCTGGAACAAGTTCCGCCCCCAGATATAGAGACGCTCATTCGTCGGCAGGACAGCCACGATCACTCCAATTCTCGTGGAGGAAGCGGCGGAGATCGGCAGCGAGGGCGGACATCTGCTCGCCAGCTTCCAGCCATGTGGTGACGGAACCCTCCCAGCCGCCGACGGCAGTCGGCCAGGGCTGAAGAGTCCAGGTCAACCCGACATGCCCGCCCGACCGGAAGACCACTCTGAGGGTGAGGTCGTGATCGTTGTTCTGCCAGACGCGCTCTCCGTCCCATCCTCGAAAGTCCCGGGCCAGCTCCTCCAGGAAGGACACCAGGTCCGCGTCCCGGATCCATGCGACCACTTCATCGACACGGGCGCTCAGCCCGGGCGCGCATGCCTCAACGGCGTAATGCACGCAGTCTTCGTCTGGACGAAAACGGTCACAGAACCTCACCATGACCGCCGAGTTGTCCTGGGAGCGGACGACCACCTCGGTCAACTCGTTGAGGCCAACGTCGTGAGTGTTCATCCGCTGAACAGTAGGTCAGCCGGTCGCCCGCCGTCACCGTGATTCCGAGCCGGGCAGGCGGCCGGGATAGACGCGGTCGGCGAGGTAGATCATGGTGGCTTCGGGGTCCATGCCGAAGGCGGCGGCGACGAGTTTGGGGTCCATGGTGTTGACCAGGTCGAGTAGTCGAGTGCAGCGGATCATTCGGGGCGGGAAGCCGCAGGCATCCAGAACGTGGCTGAGATAGGCGGTGGACGCCGGTCCCCGGCCGGACTTCGTCTGGCGGGTGACCATGACGTGGGGATTGTCGGTCCGCTGGGCTTCGCGGTGAGCCAGGCAGCGTTCCAGCACTGCCCATGACGCCGGGTCCAAAGGGACCGGATGCGGGCGGTATCCGAGCCGGGCGGTCCTCGCCCGCG
>NZ_JBSFTT010000124.1:0-1433 GCF_053591415.1 Streptomyces sp. NPDC003032
GCCGCGGCCGGCGCCGCCTCGCTGATCAAGACGGTGATGGCGTTGCGGCACGGTGTGCTGCCGAAGACGTTGCATGTGGACGTTCCGTCGCCGGAGGTGGACTGGTCGGCGGGTGCGGTGGAGTTGCTGCGGGAGAACAGGCCGTGGCCGTCGGTGGCGGGGCGGCCGCGTCGGGCGGGTGTGTCGTCGTTCGGGATCAGCGGCACGAACGTCCACGTGATCCTGGAGGAGGCGCCGGAGGAGCCGGCCCGCGAACTCCCCGCGCAACGCCCCCGGTTGCCGGTTGTGCCGTGGGTGGTGTCCGGGCGCGGCGAGGACGGACTGCGCAGGCAGGAGAACCGCTTCAGGGAGTGGCTGGCCGCCTCACCCGCCACCGACCCGGCCGAGGTCGGCGCCGCCCTGGCGGCTCGTACGCAGCTCTCGCACCGGTCGGTATGGCTCGGCGGCGACGACCGCGTCGCCGCCGGCGCGGTCCGTGAGGACGGAGTACGGGTCGGGTTTCTGTTTTCCGGTCAGGGTGCGCAGCGGGTGGGGATGGGTCGGGGTTTGTATGAGGCGTTTCCGGTGTTCGCTGAGGCTTTTGATGAGGTGTGTTCGGGGTTTGACGGGGTGTTGAGGGGTTCTTTGCGGGATGTGGTTTTTGGAGAGGGTGGGGGTGAGGGGGTGTTGCGGCGGACGGAGTGGGCGCAGCCTGCTCTGTTCGCGGTGGAGGTGGCGTTGTTTCGTTTGCTGGGTTCGTGGGGTGTGTCTGCGGATTTTGTGTTGGGGCATTCGGTGGGGGAGTTGGCGGGTGCGTGTGTGGGTGGGGTGTTTTCGGTCGTGGAGGGGTGTCGGTTGGTAGGGGCGCGGGGTGGGTTGATGCAGGGGCTTGGTGGTGCGGGTGGGGCGATGGTGTCGGTGCGGGGGTCGTTGGAGGAGGTGGCGGCGTCGTTGCCGGTGGGTGGGGGTGTGGTGGTGGCGGCGGTGAATGGTCCGCGGTCGGTGGTGGTGTCGGGGGAGGAGTCGGGGGTCGCGGCGGTGGCTTCGGTGTGGGAGGGGCGGGGGCGCAAGGTGAGGCGGTTGCGGGTGTCGCATGCGTTTCATTCGCCGTTGATGGATGGGATGTTGGAGGATTTCCGGAAGGTGGCGGAGGGGGTTGATTTCCGTCCGTCGCGGATTCCGGTTGTTTCTGATGTGACGGGTGAGTTGATTTCTGACGAGGATTTGTGTTCGGCGGATTACTGGGTGCGGCAGGTTCGTGAGCCGGTGCGTTTTTACGAGGGAATGCGTACGTTGGCCCGGGAGCGTGTCGGGGTGTGTGTGGAGATCGGTCCGGGTGGTGGATTGGCCGCTTCGGGTGCGGAGTGTGTGGCTGATGAGGCGCCGGAGATGGTGCTGGTTCCGGCGATGCGCCGGGACCGGGACGAGGTGCGTACGGCGGTGGAGGCCGTGGC
>NZ_JBSFTT010000125.1:0-1400 GCF_053591415.1 Streptomyces sp. NPDC003032
CTCCACCCCGCGACGATCAACCTCACCAGCAGCCGCCTCACCAGCGAAACCACCCCCAACTGGCGCAGAACCCAACCCAACGAAACCAAACGCTCCCTACGTTGTTCTGCGGGACGTGGTGAGCCCTTCGTATGGTTGACCCGCCCAGGGGCGCCGAGTGTGGTTGGAAACGCTCTGCCGCTGGTGGCTTTGACTGACTGGCCGCTCGGCGCCCCGCGACGACTCGGCTGCCGATTAGGAATTGCGAATGATCGCTCTGTAGGGAGTTGACAGCGAGGTCGTCCGTGGGAAGAGCCAACAGCACACTGCACGGAGGCACTCATGGCCGCGATCTGGGTCGGCGTCGACGCAGGCAAGACCCATCACCACTGCGTCGCGATCGACGGCAGCGGCCGTCGGCTGCTGTCACGGCGCATCGCCAACGACGAACCCGACATGCTCGAACTCCTGGCCAATGTCCTGGCCTTAGGCGACGAAACAACCTGGGGAATCGACCTGGCCGACGGCGGAGCCGCCCTGGCCATCGCGATCCTCCTCAACCATGACCAGACGGTGCACTACATCTCCGGCCGAGCTATCAGCCGTGCTAGCGAAAGCTACCGGGGCGAGGGCAAGACCGACGCCAGGGACGCTGCCGTCATCGCCGACCAGGCCGGTGTCCGACACGGTCTGCACCTCTTGCACCCGGGCGACGAGACCGTCATCGATCTCAAGATCCTCACCGCTCGCCGCATGGACCTGGTCACCGACCGCATCCGCACCGTCAATCGTCTTCGCGCCCAGCTGACCGGCATCTTTCCGGGCTTGGAGCGGGCTTTGGATGTGACCAACACCGGGCCTCTCACCTTGCTGACCGGCTACCAGACTCCCGCGGCCATCCGCCGGATCGGCCGCAAGCGGCTGGAGACCTGGCTCCGCAACCGCCGCGTGCTCCGGGCCGGCCAGCTGGCCGAGACCGCTCTCCAGGCCGCAGAGCGACAGCGCACGAGTCTGCCCGGCGAGAAGCTGGCCGCGCAACTGGTGCACACGCTGGCGGTGGAGGTAATGGCTCTCAACCAGCAGGTTGCTGAGATCAACAAGCACATCGAGGCCCGGTTTCGCGAGCACCCTGCCTTCGACGTGATCACCAGCTTGCCCGGCATGGGCCCCATCCTGGGTGCTGAATTCCTGGCTGCCACCGGCGGCGACATGGCCGCCTTCGGCACCGCGGACCCGCTCGCCGGTTTCGGGGGCGTTGCCCCAGTGCCCCGCGACTCCGGCAGGATCAGCGGGAACCTGCGGCATCCCAAGCGATACAACCGACGACTCCAACGGGTCTTCTACACCTCGGCCCTGTTCAGCATCCGACACTGCGAGGAATCCCGCCGGTTCTACGAACGCAAACGCGCCGAGGGCAAGCT
>NZ_JBSFTT010000126.1:0-1395 GCF_053591415.1 Streptomyces sp. NPDC003032
GTTCAGCGTCGCCGCAAGCCCCCCGGCGTCGATGCCCGCCGGCAGCTCAACCGCCAGCGACATGGAGAACCGGTCATAACCGCCGCCCAGTTCCGCCATGTACTTCGCGATGGGGAGCAGGGGGACGGAGCCGATGCCGCCGCCCTCCAGCTCCTCGAGCGTCGGGCCTGTTCCGTCGTCGCTGGTGGCGACCTCGGCCAGTGCGGCGACGGTGCGCTGCTCGAAGATCTGCCGGGGGCTGACCTCCAGGCCCTGGGCACGGGCCCGGGAGACGACCTGGATGGAGCGGATGGAGTCACCGCCGAGCGCGAAGAAGTCGTCGTCGACACCCACCCGGTCGAGCCCCAGCACCTCGGCGTAGACCCCGGCCAGGACCTTCTCCCGCGCTGTTCCCGGCGCCCGGTAGGCACCACCGGTGAACTCCGGCTCCGGAAGCGCCTTGTGGTCCAGCTTGCCGTTCGGCATCAACGGCAGCCGGTCCAGGATGACGAATGTGGAGGGGACCATGAAGTCGGGCAGGTGCTGTGAGGCGTGGACGCGCAGTTCGGCCGCTTCTATGCCGGAGCGGAAGTCGTGGCTGTCGTGTTCGCTGGTGAACGCGGGGACGACGTAGCCGACCAGCTGCTTGGCGCCGGTGCCGGCCACCTCGCGGGCGACGACCGCGGCCTGGGCGACGGCGGGGTGGGTGACCAGGGCGGCCTCGACCTCGCCGGGTTCGATGCGGAAGCCGCGGACCTTGACCTGGGTGTCGGCGCGGCCCACGTACTCCAGCTCGCCCTGGGCGTTCCAGCGGGCCAGGTCACCGGTGCGGTACATCCGTGAACCGGGCTCACCGAAGAGGTCGGGCAGGAAGCGTTCGATGGTCAGGTCGGGGCGGCCCCGGTAGCCGCGGGCCACGTTCCCCGCGATGTAGAGCTCTCCCGTGACGCCGGGGACGACGGGCCGCAGCCCGGGTCCAAGGACGTAGGCGCGCATGTTGCCCAGCGGCCGGCCGATGGGCACGTTGCCGGAGCCGTCCCAGGCGTCGTCGGCGGCGATGGTGAAGGTGGTGGCGTAGAAGGACTCGGTCTGGCCGTAGGCGTTGATGATCCGCACGCCGGGGAACGCCTCGCGCACCCGGGTGACCAGGGCCGCGGGCAGGGCCTCGCCGGCGAAGACGAGGGTGTCGACGGTGGCACGTCCCGCGATCTGGTCGAGGAGTTCGGCGAAGGCGGAGGGCACCGTGGAGACGATGTGCCCGTTCCAGCCCGCACGCTCCCCCAGGACCAGGACGTCGCGGACGATCTCGATCGTCCCGCCGTGACAGAGGTTGGTGAGGATCTCGAAGACGGAGACGTCGAAGTTGACCGACGTGCCCGCCAGCGCCACACGACCCGGACCCGCCTCGATGAGAGC
>NZ_JBSFTT010000127.1:0-1379 GCF_053591415.1 Streptomyces sp. NPDC003032
ATGGAGCTCGTGTCCGGCGTGGTCCAACTGCGTCCGGAGGACGCGATGTTCGACGCAATGCTGCGGGGCTGGAGGGCTCAGCAGAAGTCGCGAGGACTGAAGGACGAGACGATCGAGCCGCGGATGCGGCTG
This sequence comes from Streptomyces sp. NPDC003032, assembly GCF_053591415.1. Classification (NCBI taxonomy): domain Bacteria; kingdom Bacillati; phylum Actinomycetota; class Actinomycetes; order Kitasatosporales; family Streptomycetaceae; genus Streptomyces; species Streptomyces sp. NPDC003032. The sequence goes on from NZ_JBSFTT010000127.1 coordinate 133, forward strand.
GCCCGCCGGTTCCTCGAGTTCGCGAACGAGTACCCGTGGCAGTGGACTCCGGCCCACCTGGATGAGTGGTCGGCGTCGCTGACGGGCGAGAAGCATCTGGCGCCGTCGACGGTCCGCAGCTATCAGGGCGACGTCCGGCTGTTCACCGAGTTCCTCATCGACGCCCGCTACGGCTGGGGCCCGGCCTGCGAAGAAGCCTTTGGGACCCACCCCGTGGCGATCGCCCATGAGTGGAACACCCTCCCTCACCTGCAGGATTACGAGGGAGACCCCGAAGCAAGGCCGTTCACCCGCGAAGAACTGCAGCGGTTCCTCGACTACGCCGACGACCAAGTCGCCCGCGCCGTGAAAACCAAGCGCAAGGGCGCCCTCGCCGCCTACCGCGACGCCACACTCTGCAAGGTCATCTACGGCTGGGGGCTCCGCCGGACCGAGACGTCCAAGCTGGACGTCGTCGACTTCGGGCGCAATCCGAAGGCTCGCCAGTTCGGCCGGTACGGCACGCTCAATGTCCGCTACGGCAAGGCAAAGAAGGGCCAGCCGCCGAGGCGGCGCAACGTGCTCTCGGTGATGGACTGGGCCGTCGAGGCTGTCGAGGACTACGTCAAGAACGTCCGCCCGCGCTTCGGATTCCCCGACCATCCGGCTCTCTGGATCACCGAACGCGGGGGACGCCTCCAGCCCAGTTCCATCAACGACCGGTTCGAGGCATACCGCGACGCCCTAAAACTCCCAAAAGAACTAGTTCCGCACTCAATTCGGCATTCTTACGTCACCCATCTGACCGAGGACGGAATCGACCGTCGTTTTATCCAGCAGCAAGTCGGCCACGACTGCGACAGCTCCACGGCCATCTACACACACGTCAGCGACGACTTCATGAACACTGCCCTGAGCAAGGCCCTGGCCCCGGCGTTCGCCGGCGTCTGACGAGGAAGGACCCGATGATGGCCGCCAAGCTCGACTACCACTGGCACCTGCGCAAGGTGATGGCGGACCGCGGGATGTTCTCCACCACTGACCTGCTCCCACCCTTGAAGGAACGCGGCATCACGCTGTCGTCGAGCCAGGTCTACCGGCTCGTCGTCGAGCGACCGGAACGACTCAGCCTGAAGATCCTCATGGCCTTGCTGGACATCCTGGACTGCACGATGGACGAGCTCATCGAACCGATCGCCACGGCCGGGGCGGCGAAGAAGCCCAAGAAGGCCGCCGCAGGCGGGGCCACCACTTCTGAAGGTGTCGGC
>NZ_JBSFTT010000128.1:0-1358 GCF_053591415.1 Streptomyces sp. NPDC003032
TTTTTTAGTGTTTTGTGTTTGGGTGTGGGGCGGGGGGGGGGGGGGGGGGGGCGGCGCCGCCCCCCCCCCCCCCCCACCGACCCGCGGCGTCTCCCTGCCGCGTCGGTCCAGGTCAGCACCTGATGCATCATCGTGATCGCCATACCGGGCATCATCGCCACCACTGACAACGCCCGTCAGCGCCGCCCTCCTCGACCCCGGTGTCAGTGCCTCGTGCCATCCTTGGCAAGGCTCGGCGGCGCCCATCACTCTGAAGCCGATGCCGCCGCCGGGCAGACCACGCACTCCACAGGACGCTACGGTGGTCTGCACGGCTGATATCACCCTGATATCACGGCTCGGGAGTGGCAAAGGAGGCCACGGTGAGCGGCCACGACTGGAGCATCGACACCATCGTCCACGCCCTGCCCTCCCCCGACATGCGCCAGCAGTGTCTGCGTGAAGTCCACCTCGCGCCCGTCGACGAACTACCCGCGGTCGTCGACAAGTGGCAGGCCGTCGCCTCCCGTTGGGCCGAGGTCGAGGCCCCGAACATCGAAACCGCCCGCGCCGAATACGAGGCCACCGGTACGCTGCCTGCCGAGCACTGCGAGACGCCCGAGTCCGCGGCCCGGTTCGACGACTGGAAGCAGCAAATGGCCAAGCTTCGCCAGCAGCGCGGCGCGGCGTGAACTGGCACGTCGCCCGTTCCCCGCACACCATCGATACGATCATCGGCCTGCCCGTAGAAGCGCAGCTGGCCGTCCTGGACCCGTTCGAGACGCTCGAGGTCGACCCGTTCGCGGTCGCCAAGCCGTACGGTATCGCCGACAAGATCACCTAGCGGGCGGCATTCGGGGACCGCGATCTGCTGGTGGTGCCGGCAGATCCGCGAGACCTCGGACTTGGAGATCCCGGTGTCGCCGCCCAGGGCCTTGACCAGGTCGTCCACGCTTCGGGGGGGGGGGACACGCCGTGGACGTATGCCTCCATGATCACGGCGTAGAGGGCCTGGTCGATGCGGCGCCGGCGTTCCGGCAGGCTCGGGAAGAAGCTGCCGGAACGGACCTTGGGGATCGCCAGGTCCAGGTTCCCGGCCTGTGTCGTGAGGACCTTCCCCCGGTGCCCGTTGCGCCAGGTCGTGCGGGTCTCGGTGCGCTCGCCGGGCTCCGTACCGATCTGCGAGGTGGCCTCGGCCTCGATGAGTTCCTGCAAGATCCGCTGAGCCAGAATCCGAACCAACTCGATTCCGTCCGCCGTACGCAGTGACTCCATCAACCGGAGTAAGTCATGCTGGGACAAGGCCATCGCGCCACCTCTCAACGAGCGTCACTACTCGCAGAGTTGCGCGATGGCCGCCCCATGACCAGGGGCTACGT
>NZ_JBSFTT010000129.1:0-1241 GCF_053591415.1 Streptomyces sp. NPDC003032
TTATATGCGGGGGCTGGTTGCGCCGCTGGAGCGGAAGAACGGCTGGACGCTGGCTGAAGAGGCCGGTCACGCGGGCCCCGATCGCATCCACCGGCTGCTGAACCGGATCGAGTGGGACGCCGACGAGGTCCTGGACGACGTACGCGACTACGTGGTGGAACACCTCGGAGACCGGGACGCCGTCCTGATCGTCGATGACACCGGGTTTCTGAAGAAGGGCATCCGTTCGGCCGGCGTGCAAAGGCAGTACTCCGGAACCGCCGGCCGCACCGAGAACAGCCAGATCGGCGTGTTCCTCGCCTACGCCACCAGCCGTGGACGCGCTCTGATCGACCGCCGTCTGTATCTGCCCACCTCCTGGACGGATGACCGGGACCGCTGCCGCCGGGCCGGCATCGACGACAGCGTCGCCTTCGAGACGAAGGTGGCCATAGCCAAGGCGATGGTCCGCCGGGCCATCACCGACAAGGTCCCTTTCAGCTGGGTGACGGCGGACGCCGCTTACGGCTACAGCAAGGGCTGGCGGTTCGAGCTGGAACAGGCGGACGTCTTCCACGTCATGGCCACCACCCGGCACGACACCGTCGTCACCCGCTGGTCCATCGACCACCCCGTCCACGACCTGTTTCCCGGCCTGCCGCGGCAGAAATGGAAGCGCCGTTCCTGCGGTGAAGGAGCCCAGGGCCAGCGGATCTTCGACTGGGCACGCATCGAAGTGAGGCCCTGGCACCGCGAGGACCGCCGGCACTGGGTGATCGCCCGCCGCAGCGTCAGCAGGCCGGAGGAGATCTCCTACTACATCGCCTACTGTCCCGCCGGCACGACGTTGGACGAGCTGATCCGCATCGCGGGCAGCCGATGGGCAGTCGAGGAATGCTTCCAAACCGCCAAGCAGGAATGCGGCCTGGACGACTACCAGGTCCGCCGCTACCCCGGCTGGCACCGCCACATGACCCTGGCCATGGCCGCCCACGCCTGCCTGACCGTCTTGCGGGCCCGACAGCTGGACGCAGACAGAGAAGAAACGGATCCTCCCAGCTCATCCACCTCAGCCTCGCCGAAATCCGACGCCTGATCCACTGCCTCACCGACCGTCGGCCAGCACCTATCGAGCACATTCTGCAGTGGTCAACGTGGCGCCGACGACGCCAATATCAGGCCCGCCTGAGTCACTACAAACGACGCGGACACAGCCCCTGAAAACTGCCCAGCACTCAGAACAAGCACCGTTGCAGTATTAG
>NZ_JBSFTT010000130.1:0-1028 GCF_053591415.1 Streptomyces sp. NPDC003032
TGTCCCTGGTTGGGGCATCGATCTCAACCGAGATCCTCTGCCCTGCTGCCGCTGCCTGCGGTCAGAGCTGGGGACGTTCGTCCGTACGCAACTGGGGAGAAAAGTCCGTACGCCGACACCATGATCTGCCACAGTGCCTGGACCCGGGGAGCGGACAGGCGATCCGGCCCGTGCTGTCCAAGGTGTTCCAGCAGCCGGACGGCGTCACGGCCTGTGGCAAGGATCCTGGTCTTGGGGCGGGTGTGGATACTGACAGGTGGAATCGCAGCGCTGGTTCAAAAACACCTACTCAGAGGGCGTTTAGCCCGCTTATATGGCGTTTAAGACCGTTTGATGGTGAGTGATTGGTGGGGTTGGAGGGGGCGGCGGTTCGGGTGGGGTGGTGGAGACAGCGAAGTCGTTGTTGCGCCCCATCTGCTCCTGTTTCATCCCAACAGGCGCTGGTTCACGCCGAATGCTTCAGCTCCGGTCTCGCACGCCCTGCCGTCCCGCCCGCGCTTGCCGCCTCCTGGCAGTATGAGCGAACGGCGGCGGTATCCCAGCGACCTGTCCGATGCCCGATGGGCCCTGGTAGAACCGCTGTTGACGAGCTGGCGGGACGGCAAGGCCCGCCACGGGCTCAACATCGGCACCCCGCCCCAGCACGATCTGCGTGACCTGCTCGACGCCATCCTCTACGTCGCCCGCACTGGCGTCCCCTGGCGTTACCTGCCGCACGACTACCCGCACTGGAACACCGTCTACCAGTACTTCGGCCGCTGGGAGAAGGACGGCATCTTCGAGCATCTCAATGCCCTGCTGCGGCGCCGGGTCCGCGAGGAAGAGGGCCGCAACGCGGAGCCGACGGGCTTCGTGATCGACGCCCAGAGCGTGAAGACCTCGACGAACGTCCCCGCCCGTGAACAGGGCGCTGACGTGGGCAAAAGGATCGTCGGCCGTTATCTTGAGCCCGCACGAGCGTGTCCTTCATGTGCGTGAAGCACTCTGAAGTTCCCCCGACTCCCGTTGTGGATGCGGTTATCTACCGC